>JAKATP010000079.1 GCA_021818685.1 Bacillota bacterium
ATCACATTTGCACAGTAACGGATTGAGGTGCCTCAGACGGGCGGTTTGGTTTGCTAACCTCGTGCCGCAGGTTCGATTCCTGCCGGGCGCACCAAAACACATTGAAGCCCCGCAAGGCTTGCGGGGCTTTTGTTTGTCGACGAAGCTGGCTGGTCGGCCCGTTCCTCACTTAACACGCGTCGTGCAGCGCGGGGGACGGGACGAGTCCGGCGGAAGCTCTAGAAGACAAGATGCGAACGGGAGACTTGGCACATAGCGTGGAGCAATCACGTTCGAAGGCATCGTGCTGTCCGAGGAGTGTTCCGGTGGACCTTTATGTCCGTGTGCTGACCCGCAACGAAGAGCTCCATCGCGTCCCGTTCCTGGAGCAGTCCATTTGGGGCAATCCTGATCCCATTCCCGACTCCCTGCTGAGAGTCATAGTGGATCATGGCGGTGCCGTCTGGGTTGCGAGTCCGGCCGACCGGCCAGAGACCTGGCTCGGATTCGCTGTGGGTCTTCCCGGACGTGACGATGTGGGGTGGTATCTGCACTCCCACTTGGCCGGTGTGCTCGCGTCCCAACGTCGACAGGGGGTGGGTGGGGCGCTCAAACTTCATCAGCGTCAATGGGCCCGGGACAATGGCTACTCCCGAATTCGGTGGACGTTCGATCCCCTGCGGGCGTCGAACGCCCACTTCAATCTGGAGCGCCTTGGTGCTCGGGTGGTTGAATACCGGGTGGGTTACTACGGTACGCTGAAAAGTGCTCTGAACCACGCCCTTCCCACCGATCGGCTGGTAGTGGAGTGGGCGACGGACCCAGCCCGCGGTGAGCCTAGCAGCGGGGATGATGGCGATCCGCCGGTCTTTATCCCCATCCCGGCCGACCTCGATGGCGTCCTCGCCCGTGATCCGGCAGAAGCGCTCTCCTGGCTTCGGTCGGTGCGCGCGCAGTTCACCGCCTGTCTCGGAGGGGGCTATGCTGTGTCGGGGTTCGACCGGGGCGTGGGCGTGAGCCGGTACGTGCTCCGCAGACCTACTCGCTGACCGGTGCTGCGTACTCCCGCTTATAGATTGTGGTGAGACCGCGGCTGAGGCAGCCATGCTGGCGTCCGATCGGTATATCACAGCCTACAGAGGGCCACGGCTATCTGGACAGCTCCCCGGACATACGTCGGGGCTTCCGTCCCCTGCAGGCGGAGCGAGCTCTTGAGGGCGGTAGAGGCATGTTCCGCTGAACGGGGGCTCAGGTCGCTTGTGGAGCCGTAACCTCGCCTGGCGGGAGCCCGTGGGACTGGCGGAGCGGCGTTGGCATCGAGGATGGTAGGCAACCGCCACCCGCACGCATCTTGTCTTCAGCGCCGAAGGCGTAATGTCCTGAGGCCCTCCGTGTCGCCGCGGCGGCGGAGGAGCGCCGATAGATCGTCGCCCACCGACACATAGCACCCGGACAACCCGTCCCATGCTCCGGTCGCGAGCTCGCCGACGAGATTGGCCGCGCGTTCGGGCGGCACTGCGTGGCCCTGCTCGATCCATTCCCGGAACTGCGAGCCTGCCCAACGGTCTTGGGCAGCGTGCTCGACCATGGCCGTGTGGACAAATCCCGGATTGACCGCAAAAGTGCTGACGCCCGTGCCGTGGAGTTGGAGGGCCAGGACCTCGGTTAGACGGATGAGGGCGGTCTTCCCCACACTGTAGGCGGGCAGCAGGGGCGACGGCCCGGCCCCGGCCTCACTGGCGATATTGATGATGGCGCCACGATGGCGGGTCAGCATGCCGGGCAGCACCGCATGGAGGCAACGAAACGGATTTTCGAGCAGCCCGCGGAGATCCTGCCACCAGTGATCCGGATCCGACTGCCAGAGGGGACCTGACGTATGGGCGCTGGCGGCGTTGTTGACCAGAAGGTCCACGGGGCCGAACTCGTCGGCCGCCTCCATCAAGCGGGTGACATCCCGAACGTTCGTCACATCGGCAACCACGGACAGTACCACCCCACCCTCCTGCCGCACGCGCGCCGCGGTGGCTTCCAATTGGTCTGCGGAACGGGCGGCAATCACCACCCGCGCCCCGGACTGGGCAAGGCGGAGGGCGATGGCCTGCCCGATGCCCCGACCCCCGCCAGTCACGAGCGCGGTGGTCCCCACGAGGGGTTGGACCCGTGGTTCCGTCATGGGAGTAGGCCTCCTTCTTGATAACAGGGCGGTCCGGTAGCCGGGCCGCGGGGCATGAGTGTCTTGTCGGAGGCATGCACGCTCCGCCGGGTGCTCACATACGGGCGTCTGTCCGACGTGTTCGGAGCACCGGCGTTTTCGCGTGCGCGCCGCAGCATTCCTACGGCGAGAATGGGACAGTGATGTCGGCCGACGGGTCGTGCTGTCACAGTCGGTGCATCGTGTGCCCGGTCATCCCCGCCGGCTGCCCCGCCACCAAATGTTAGTCCCGCCGGGTCCGTTCGTCCACGATCAGCCGTCCCGTTGGCACCCTTGCAGACACTTCATAGCGGCTTTCGGGATCCCTCAGATTTAGTCAGCCGGCGCCTTCCTGTCATGGACCCTCGAGCAAGCAGACCTCCAGGTGATCGCACGCCTCGCTCAAGACGTCTAACGGCGTATTGAGCGGAGCGAGGAATCGAATCACGTTACCGTAGACGCCCGTCTTCAGCATGAGGACACCGTGTGCCATGAGCCGGTGCAGCACGCGATCGGTGAGGTCGGGCGCGGGCTCCTTGCTCGCCCGATCCATCACCAGCTCGATCGCGACCATGGCGCCTAAGCCACGCACATGCCCCACATACGGACTTTTCGCGGCCATGCTGTGGAGCCGCTCCATCAGGAACTCCCCTTGGAGGACTGCCATCCCCAAAAGATCCTCCGACTCGAACACGTCCAGGACGGCATTTCCGGCGGTGGTGCCCAGTGGGTTTCCGACGAACGTGCCCCCGAGCTGAGAGTCGCCTGGGGCATCCATCACGTCCGGACGCCCCATCACCCCGGACAGCGGGATTCCGTCGGCGACGGACTTCGCAAATGTCAGCAGATCAGGGCGGATCCCAAAATGTTCGGTGGCAAAGAACTTTCCGGTACGGCCGAATCCCGTCTGCACCTCATCGACGATGAGCAGGATGTTATGGCGGCTTGTAAAGTCGCGCAGCCAGGGGAGGAACGTCGACGGTGGCACGATAAAGCCGCCCTCCCCCTGGACCGGTTCGACGATGACGGCGGCGAGATCTTCGGCTGCCACCTGGACCAGGAGGGCGTTCTTTATACGGGCGTAACAGCGATCGCCACACACATGGCGGGGATTGTTCCAACCGATTTCGCATCGGTACGAGTCCGGGAAGGGTACGCGGTACACCTCCGGGGCATACGGGCCCATCCCGGCTTTGTAGGGGTGTGTCTTGCTGGTGAGGGTCATCGCCATCAGGGTGCGCCCGTGAAACGCGCCCTCAAACGCGAGGATGCCTTTCCGCCCCGTGTAGAGTCGCGCGATTTTCACGGCGTTCTCGACCGCCTCGGCTCCTGAGTTAAAGAAGACCGACGTGGCGGGGCCACCACCGGGATAGCGAGCGTTCAGGCGTTCGGCCAGCCGGACGTAACTCTCATAGGGAATGGCGGAAAAGTCAGTGTGAAGAAAGCGGTCCAGCTGGTGGCGAAGTGCTTCGATCACGTGCTCGTGGCGATGGCCGACGTTCAGTACGCCGAACCCCCCGGTGAGGTCGATAAAAGTGTTACCGTCAATATCCTTCAAGAGAGACCCGTGAGCCTCATCCACCACCGCGGGGGTCCAGACGGATACCGCTCGCGGAGTGGCACGCTCAATCCTTGCCAGCACGGCACGACTTTTGGGTCCCGGGATTTCGGTCTTCAAGTCGATGTATCGGGTGCTCATTCCCACTCCCAAACTCCCTTCGTGGAGCGCCACGCTCCCAGGGGGAGGTGGAGTCCTTGCGTCCCGCGCCCTCTTGGCGGCACCTGCACCTGGTAGGCTGTCGCCAGTGCACGTATACGTCCGCCCTTCGGAGGTTCCATCATCGGCAGGGGTGACTCGTCCCACGAGTCGCCGTTCATGACGGATCCATAAGCGATCGTGCATAACTATGCGGAATAACGGAAGAAATGTCAACCAGGTGATGCCCATCCCTAACGGTCGTTTAACCCGTCTGCCGTCACTCATGGCCCGGCCGGCGGATGCCGTAGCGCGGGAGGTTCAGGGCGGCGTTCTAAGCCGCCCGTGTGGCAGGGGCTTTGCCCTTACCGAACGCATTGGGGTCTCGGGAACCCCTTTGGACTACGACCCAGATCCTGGGGTTCCGCGTTAAGGGGGGAGACGGTGCCCGAATCTCCCCGGCTTCGGAATTCATGTCCCCAACCAGGCGATGGGCCTGTACCATAGGCACAAGTGCATTGTCCCCATCGTTCAGGCGGATTCTGTCTCTCCTGGAACCGTCTTAGTGTGGGAAGGAGTCCACAGCGTTGATCGAGCCGCGCCCGGAAATCATGAACCTCCCGCCCTACCATCCCGGACGTCCCGCGGGGGTCTCGGCCGTCATCAATCTGGCCGCCAACGAAAACGCGTGGGGACCTTCGCCCCGGGTGGTGGAGGCCTGGAAGTCCTGGGAAGGGGGGGCCCGCTACCCGGACATGGATGGACTCGTCTTAAAAGATGAGTTGAGCAGAGTGTGGGGAGTATCCCGCGAGACCTTACTGTTGGGTACGGGAAGCGGACATTTAATCAAATGCCTGGCAGAGACGTATGTGCGTCCTGGAGACGGCGTGGTGACGGTTTTTCCGACTTTTTCGCTCTACCGTCAGAGCACGGAGATGATGGCGGGCCGGCTCCTTCCGCTCACGGGAGATGGCCATCAGGTGGACTTTTCTCGCCTGCCGGCCTGGGTGGAGGCGACCAAACCCCGGATAGTGTTCCTCTGCTCACCTAACAACCCCACCGGCGACCTCGCGCCGTCTTGGATCATCGAAGAGACCTTGGCCGCGCTCGGGGCGGAGGGCCTGCTGGTGGTGGATGAGGCGTACGCGGACTTTGCCTCCGCGGCGCCCGACCTTCCGAAATGGATCGGAGAACGGCGCACCCTTGCCGTGCTGCGAACGCTGTCCAAGGCGTATGGACTCGCGGGGCTGCGCATCGGCGCTCTCATCGCCGATCCCGTCATCATTGACGCGGTCAGCCGCGTGCGCGAACCGTTCCCCGTGTCCGTGCCCGCCCTCGCGATGGGTGCGGTGGCGGTCGCGGATGAGACATACCGGCAAGAGATAGTAGCCGCCGTCGCTCAGGGTCGACGGCGGCTGGAAAACGCCCTCGTCGAGCGTGGCTGGTCCGTCAATCGGGGCGCGGCCAACTTTGTCTGGGCGGCTCCCGGGATCGCTCCGCGCGCGGCACGCCTGAAGGCGGAGTTGGCCGCACGCGGGGTGCTGACGCGCCACGGCGACAGCTTCGGCGCTCCGGACCACTTACGAATAACCGTGGGCACGGCCCGCGAAATCGATACGTTTCTGTCTGTCCTCGACTCCATCTTGGAAGAATGGGGCGAACAGCGTGAATGATGGCCTGGACTTCCTGTTTCAAGCCCTCTCCACGATCCATACCGCGGATGAGCTGGGGCGGTTCCTGGAGGACTGGATGACTCCGCGCGAGCTGGAGGAGCTGACACTTCGCCTCAACATCGCCCGGCGCCTCCGCGCCGGGCAGACATACGAGATTATTCAGGCCGACACCGGCGCATCGTCCACCACCATCAGCCGCGTGCGCCGGTGCCTCACGCGAGGTGCAGGCGGATATCGGCTCGTGTTTGACCGGCTTCCCCGTTCCACCACTCCCTAACCATTGACGCCCGGTCTAATCCATGTTAGCTTGCTCGTGCTTTAGCACAGTAGAGCAGTAGCGTGGAGGAGATTCAACGATGCGGGTGGCGGTGCCGACGGGACGCTTGGAAGAACCGGCCTGGGGTTGGCTGGAGCGTCAGGGATTCATGCGTCCGGACCCCTGCGGGCGCCGGCTCTGGGTCCAGCTGTACGACCTGGATGTGGTGAGGGTGCGAGGTCGTGATATCCCGCATCTGCTTGTCGAGCGGGCGATCGATGCCGCCATCCTGGGTCGGGATATCGTGGAGGAATCCGGTGTCTCGCTGTGGTCGAGCGGAGATCTGGGGTTTGGAGGCTGCCGCCTGATGTTGGCGGTACCGAAGAGTGCGTCGGCGAGCAGTCGCCGGCTCCGCCGCATCGCCACCCGCTATCCAGAGATTACGCGCCGCTGGCTCGCGTCCCGACAGATGGAGGCAGAGATTCTCACCCTCGGTGGCGCCGTGGAGGCAGCACCCTGGCTCGGAGTGGCGGACGGCATCGTGGACGTCGTGGAGACAGGCGCCACATTGCGTGCCAACGGTCTGAGTGCGATCGAAACGGTCCTTCCCTGCTACGCCACACTTGTCACCTTGACGGGACAGGAAGCGATGGTGCGGACCCTGATGCGAGGGGGGGAGCGCGCTCATGCCATGGGTGAAGCGTAAGGCGGCGGACTGGATTGGAAGGCGCCAGCAGGCCATCCCTGACCGCTGGGACGAATCGGTGCGACGTGTGATGGACGACGTGCGTGCACGCGGTGACGCCGCAGTGCGGGACTGGACCGCGCGTTTCGACGGCGTGAGCGTTGCCGACTTCCGGGTCGAGGGTGCGATCTGTCGGCAGGCGCTCGACGCGACTGACCAGCGTCTGCGAGAGGCCCTGGTCCTCGCGGCCGCGCGAATCCGCAGCTTTTTGGAGGCGACCCGGCCTCCGGGAACCCAATCGGGGCCAACCCGGGATGGGGTCGAGGCCCGGGTTATCTGGGAGCCGCTCCGGCGGGTGGCCGTCTACGTGCCCGCGGGCCAGTTCCCCCTGTGCTCGAGTCTCCTCATGGGCGCCATTCCGGCGCAGGTAGCGGGGGTCGCCGAAATCGTGCTGCTCACCCCTCCGCAGCGTGACGGCCGGCCCGACAGTACCATGCTGGCCGCCTCGGCCCTCCTTGGAATCGACGAGGTCTATGCCGTGGGTGGCGTCCAGGCCATCGCGGCCGCGGCCTATGGCACCAAAACGCTGAAACAGGTTGACGCCATCGTCGGCCCGGGCAACTACTACGTGACGGAAGCCAAGCGGCAGGTTTCGGGCGTCGTCCGGATCGACGGGTTGAACGGCCCCTCTGAGGTCATCGTCTGGGGAGCTCCGCCGGCGCCTGCCCGTCAGGCGGCACTCGACCTCCTGGCCCAAGCCGAACACGATCCGGAGAGCTGGGCACTAGCTTTGAGTGACCGGTCTGATTGGCTGGATGACGTTGGACGTTGGGCCGAGAAGCTCGGCGGGAACTTGCTGGAGCGCGCCGGGGTGGGGGCGGTCGCGGTGTCGACCTCCGATGAGGCGGTCGCCTTCGTCAACGACTTCGCGCCCGAACATCTCGAACTATGGGGGCCCGCAGCCCTTCACGCGGATCGCATCACGTCGGCGGGCGCCACCTTTCTCGACTGTCCCACGCCGCTCGGAGATTACGTCGCCGGTCCAAATCATGTGCTCCCGACTGGTGGCCAGGCGCGACGGGCGTCGGTGCTGGGGGTCGAGGACTTTCTCCATCGGCGTACGGAGACCCGCCTCGTGGGCAATGCCCGCCGCCTCGTCGCGGCTGGGGCGCGACTGGCCCAGGCGGAGGGGCTTTTGCGTCATCAGGCCGCATTACTGGAATTTCAGGAGGGCTTTTGATGATGACCACCGACAGCTTGTCCCCCACCCTCGTGACCCGCACGACGCGGGAAACAGAGGTCACGGTGGGACTGGATTCCGCCACACCCGGCCTCAAGGTGGCGGTGCCACTCTTCGGACACTTTCTAGACGCCTGCCTGACGACGTGGGGGCATCCAGTGTCGGTGGAAGCCCGGGGTGATACCGATGTGGACCCGCACCACTTGGTGGAGGATGTCGGAATCGTTCTGGGGCGGGCCCTGGCTAAGCACTGGCCCGGGTATCGCAACGTGGCTCGCTACGGATGGGCGGTGGTGGCGATGGATGATGCTCGGGCGGAGGTGGCACTCGACCTGTCAGGGCGCGCCGGCAGCTTTCTCGACCAGGTGCCGGAGGGTCCGGTCAATGGGCTCGACTCCGAGGTGCTCCGGGAGTTCTGGCACGGGCTAGCCCGTGGCGGGGAGCTCACGGTGCATTTGAACATTCCGGCGGGCCAGAACCGTCACCATCGCTGGGAGGCCGCGTTTAAGGCACTCGGGCTGGCGTTGAGGCAGGCGACGATGATCCGGGACGGGACGCTCAGTACCAAAGGGGTGATTGGTCGTGCGGGTGGCGATTGTTGACCTGGGGCTCGGCAACCTGAATTCCGTGCGCTGGGCGCTGGAGCGACTGGGCACGGAGGCATGGATCACATCGGAGGCCGACCGGATTCCGGATGCCGACGCCATCGTAATGCCCGGAGTCGGTCACTTCGCTGTCGCGTCTGCGCGCCTGACCGAAACGGGCCTCGACACGGCCATCGTGCGCCGGGCTGGGGCCGTCCCGCTTCTCGGCATCTGCCTAGGCATGCAGCTCCTGTTCGAGCGGTCGGAAGAAGGCGGGCGCGGCATAGGCCTGTTGCCGGGCAGCGTGACCTCGCTCACGGAACCGGCCGGCCCGTTGCCCCACGTGGGCTGGAACACCGTCCACGTGTCGGCGTCTTCTGGCATCATGGCGCGGGCAGGGTCGGGCGACGCGTACTTCTGCCACACCTACGCCGTCCGTCCGCTCGATAGTCTCCTGGGCTCCGCGTTTACGGACTACGGCGAACGGTTCGTGAGTGCCGTGCAAAAAGGTCTCGTGTGCGGCGTGCAATTCCACCCGGAGCGCAGCGGAGCGTATGGGGCAGCGGTTCTGGAAGCGTTCTTGGGGCTGACCGCATGTTCACGGTAAGCCCCGCCATTGACGTGGCAGACGGACGGGTGGTCCGGCTTTATCAGGGATCGCCGAACACCGTGACGGTGTACCACCGGGATCCGCTGACCCAGGCGGCGGACTTTGTCAGGGCGGGAGCCCGGACCCTTCATTTGGTGGATCTGGACGGAGCCTTTGGCCGCCCGGGTCTGTCCGCCGAGATGGTCCAAGACATTGTGTCCCTGGGCTGCCCGGTCGAACTGGGGGGTGGGATTCGCACGGTGGCGGCTGTAGCGGGCTGGATGGAGAGGGGTGTGGCTCGGGTGTTGGTGGGTTCGGCGATCCAAGACCGACCCCTACTGGCGGCCATGGCGCGGGAAGCCGGTCCCGGCCGCCTGGCGGCATCGCTCGACATCCGCGCCGATCGGCTGGCTGTGGAAGGATGGCGGGTCACGTCCGGCCTGCACATGGCCGATGTGATGGCGGTCCTTCGGGACATCGGGCTCACGGATCTGGTCGTGACGGCCGTGGAGCGGGACGGAACCGAACGGGGACCGGACCTGGATTTGGTTCAGGCCTTCATTGCGGCCGGCTTTCGCGTGATCGGGGCCGGCGGCATCCGCGATTTGGCCGATCTCTGTGCGTTGAAGGCGCTCGGAGCCGCGGGCGCGGTTGTGGGGCGAGCTCTTTACGAGGGGCGGCTCACCATGAAGGAGGCGCTTTCATGTTGAAACCCCGGCTCATTGCCTGTCTCGACGTGGCGGCGGAGCGCGTGGTGAAAGGGACGCGATTTGAGGCGATGGAGCCCGTGGGGGTGCCGGAGGAACTCGCCCGTCGCTATCAGGACCAAGGGGCGGACGAAGTGGTCCTGCTCGATATCACGGCGACCCGGGAGCGGCGGAGCCCGGATGTGGCGACGGTCACCCGGGTCGCCCGTGCCCTGTCGATCCCGTTGACCGTCGGCGGGGGGATAGTCACGGCGGAGCAGGCCGGGCAGATTCTCGCCGCAGGCGCGGACAAGATTTCCATCAATACTGCGGCGCTTCAGCGCCCCGCCTTGCTGACGGACGTGGCGGGCCGGTACGGGATGCAGGCAGTGGTCGTAGCAGTCGACGTGCGCCGCGAGGGTCCGGGATGGCGGGTCTATGCGTCGGGAGGGCGCACCACCACGCCCTGGACGCTCGAGAGCTGGCTTAAAAAGGCCGAGACGCTGGGAGCGGGCGAGGTGCTGCTCACGTCCATCGACCGTGACGGGACGGGCCAGGGATATGACATCTCCGCCCTGGAAGCGGCATCCCGCGCCACCTCAAGACCCCTCATAGCCTCGGGAGGCGGGTCCGGGCCGGATGAATTGGAACGGGCCCTCGGAGTACCCGGGGTGACGGCCGTCCTGCTGGCGGGGGTGCTCCATCGCGGCGAGACCACGGTCATGGAGCTGAAACGCGCCCTCAGGGACAGGGGGGTGATCCTGCGTGGCGCATGAGCTACAACCGGATCTGCTGCCGGTCATCGTCCAGGACGTCGATACCGGCGTCGTGCTGATGCTGGCATGGACCAACGCCGAAGCGCGCCGCCGGTCCGAGGAAACCGGACGGGCCCACTTCTGGAGCCGGTCGCGGGGCGCGCTCTGGGACAAGGGCGCCACCTCCGGACAGGTTCTCTCCCTATGCGGCATCCGGGAGGATTGCGACCACGACGCCCTGCTTTACCTGGTCCGGGCGCCGCATGGCGCCTGTCATACCGGCCGCGCCAGTTGCTTCGGTGATGCCGGCACGGCCGTCTCCATGCTGGGATCTTTGTTCGCCCTGCAGCGAGAGCGCCTCGACCACGCATCGCCAGACCAATCGTATACACGGCGCCTGGCGGAGGGCGGGATTGACCGCGTGTTGCGCAAGGTTGGTGAAGAGACGGCCGAATTCCTGGTGGCGAGCAAGAATCAAGACCCTCGCGAGATTCGTGCCGAGGCCGCCGACCTCGTCTACCATCTGTGGCTTGCTCTCCACCTGTCGGGCGTCAGTCTGGCCGACGTCAGCGACGAACTGGACCGGCGCCACGAGCCGCCGGTGCCAGGGCTCTAAGGATCGGCTGGCCCCACGGCCGTCAGGGAGCCGGGGCGCGAAGGGACTCCGAGCAATCGTAGTACCGCCCGACATCCGCCACCCGATGCGCGTCCGACCCATACACGAGCGGAATGCCCATGGCACGGGCGCGGTCTGCCACGGAATGGGGCGGGTAAGGCTCCCCGCATCCGGGGTGATCGAGCCCTGACATGTTGTGGTCGAGGGCGTACCCATGCTGCCGGATTGTCTGGAGCAGGGCCTCGCATGCAGTCGCCAGTCCGTGGGCCTCTTCGGGAGGCGCCGGGGGAAGGTCGCGCTGAAACATTCGGGACCGTGTCAAGTGTCCGATACGCGTCGGTTTGTGGGGGCCCAGCACCTCCGTCACCGCACTCGCCAACAGCGCGAAATACGCACGCTCGACACCGGCCAGCGATCCGTAGTGCGGTAGGATCTTCTCCGCCATGTGCTCCGGCGTCAGGTCGATACCGTACCAGGTATCCCCGGCCGGCAGGAAGTGGACCGAAAGCACCCCGTCCTGGATACGCGGCCCGACGCGCTCCAAAAAGCGTCGGGTCCAGTCCCGGTACGCGGGAACATAGTCGAGCTCAAAGCCGACCAGAATCCGGATATGCGGGGCGAATCGCGCCTTTAAGCGGTGCATGTCATGCAAGTAGTCATCGAGAGCGCGGGGATCTAGTTGGAGACTCGCCACGGTGTCGGCAGGATACGGCAGGGATTGGGCAAATCCCGGGGGCAGCGGCGCATGCTCAGTCACCGAGTAAACGTCAAAGCCGAGGTCGATAGCCCGTTCGATCATGGCTTCCGTCGGCTCATGGGATCCGTGACGACAATACACGCTGTGCGTATGCCCATCTCGCTTCATCGCGACGGTTTTTCCTCTCCACACCGCTGGCGGCGGACTGTTGAGCTCGCACCTCTAAACTACGGCATCAGGACGCCTTGCGGCCAGTGGACCACCGACGATACCCGCCGCGTTCCCCCGAGGTGGAAGCCGGGACACCGCCGGGACAGTGCGGGCGCCATGACCGGACGTGTGACGGGGCCGACACCGGGTGCCGCGCCACCCTTTATGGCTAACTCTTCGCGGGCCTCGAACCCGCCGTGCGCGCGGGTAAGCCTTCAGGCTCGATTCGTGAGGCGTGCCCCTAACCTAAACCTGTCAATAGATAGTCATCCACCCATCGACTGCGGATGGTGCGGTGCATCCCCTTCAAGCGTTGGACTGGCTCAAAGGTATCGGCATCAACCAGGAGCGGATGGTGGCCCGTCAGCACTACGGCATCCCGCACATCATCCTGGGGCCGCCAGTGAAATTCCCCGAGATACGTGCGATTCCGGAGGATGACGGCGACCCCCTGGGGCGACCACTTCATCCGGCACGCA
>JAKATP010000080.1:0-5349 GCA_021818685.1 Bacillota bacterium
ATCGCCATTCGCCTGGCCGCGGCGGGGGCCCGCGTTTTGGTCAATTACCCCCCTGAAGCCTCCGAGGCGGATTTGGCGGGCGAGGTGGTATCCGCCATCGTGGCGGACGGCGGGGAGGCGGACCGGTTTTCCGCCGATGTGTCCGATGAGGAGGCCGTGCGGGCCCTGTTCGCTTTTGCCAAGACGCGCTTTGCCGGCGTGGACATTCTCGTGAACAACGCCGGAGTCTGTCCCTTTCAAAGTTGGTGGGACATGACCCCCGCGCTTTTCGAGCGGGTGTTTCAGATTAATCTCAAGGGGACATTTCTCTGCTCCCACCAGGCCTCCTCCCTCATGCGCGCGCAGGGGCGCGGGGGTCGGATCATCAGCCTCTCCTCCATCTCGGCGCTCGTAGGCGGGAGTCTGCAGACCCATTACACCCCCACCAAGGCGGGTATCCGCTCCCTGATGCAGTCGCTCGCGATTGTGCTCGGACCCTACGGCATCACCTGTAACAGCATCCTGCCCGGGACCATCCGGACGGATATCAACCGGGCGTTGTACGAGGATCCCGAGCGGCTTCGTCACGACGAGGCGCGGGTGCCCCTCGGGCGGCTCGGGCGGCCGGAGGACATCGCGGGCGCCGTCGCGTTTCTCGCCTCGGAGGAGGCGGCCTATATCACGGGCGCTGATCTTCTCATTGATGGGGGGCTCTTCGTGAACCTCCAGTGAACATGATGCGAACCCACGACACGGTACACGACGATACAGGAGGCACGGTATGCAGGCGCTCATCTGGGAAGGGCCGGAGCAGATGCGGATGGGAGCGGTACCCGACCCGGATCCCCGTCCGGGTTTCGTGGTGATGCGGGTGGGGGCGGTCGGCATCTGCGGATCGGAACTGGGCGCGTTTCTCGGTCAGAACGAACTGCGGGTACCCCCGCTCATCATGGGCCACGAGTGGGCGGGCGAGGTGGTGGCCGTGGGGGATCCGGAGGACGCCGGGCTCATCGGTCGGATGATGACGGCCAACCCCCTTTTATCCTGCGGCCGCTGCCGGGCCTGTCGGCGGGGCGAGCGGCAGCTATGCCCCTCCCGCCTGATTCTCGGCATCAACTTCCCCGGCGCCTTTGCCGGGCTGGTGGCCTGCCCGGTAGCGTCGCTCCATCCCGCGGCCGACTCGGAAGCGGGGGCGCTGGTCGAACCGCTCGCCTGTGCCGCCCGGGCCGTGGAACGGGCCCGCGTGCGGCCGGGTGACGCGGTCGTGGTCTATGGTGCCGGGATCATCGGGCTGTTCTCGTGCCTCCTGGCTCGGCGGGCGGGCGCCGCGCGCGTATGGGTGGTGGACCCGAACCCGGCCCGCAGCCGGTGGGCCGGCGTCTTTGATGCCGACGCCGGTCTTGCGCCCGGAAGTTCGGCGCTTCACGACGCGCTGGCGCCGGGCGTGGATGCAGCCATCGACGCCGTCGGCACGCCCGCCACCCGGCGCGCGGCCGTGAAGGCCGTGCGGCGCGGGGGGTGCGCTGTGTGGATCGGGCTTCATGAGCCGGGGGCGGATCTCCCCGGCAACGAGATGGTGCGGGACGAGGTCACGGTAAGCGGATCCTTCTGCTATACGGATGAAAACTTCCGGGTGGCCGCGGAGCTCAGCCTGGCGGGGGCGCTCCCCGACCGGTCGGGGTGGTGCGACGTCCGGCCGCTCGCGGACGGCCAGGCGGCTTTCCTGGAGCAGGCCCGGGGCGCTGCGCCCTATCCGAAGATCCTGCTCCGACCGTAAGCGGCGGCAGAGAGGCGGAACTATGCGAGAGACGATTTGTCAGATACGCGCATCGGTGGTCCGCGGGGGTGGGGCCGACTATCACGACCAGGCCGCCTCGCACTGGATCGTCGGACAGATTGCGACCCCGATGTCCGTGTATCCCGACTACCGACCAAGCCGCACGTCCTTCGGGATTGACGCCCTCGGCACGGTGGTGGTGGAAGTGGAAGACGAAGCCGGCCGGGTGGGGGTCGGTCTCAGCACCGGCGGCGTGCCCGCGGCCTACATCGTGGCGCACCACCTGAACCGGTTCGTGCTGGGGCGCGACCCGTCCCAGCGTGAGCTCATCTGGGATCAGATGTACCGGTCCTCCGTGTTTTATGGCCGAAAAGGCGTAGCCGTCAACGCCATTTCCGCCGTGGACCTGGCGCTGTGGGATCTGTTTGCCCGGCAGCGGGACATGCCCGTGTACGCCCTTCTTGGGGGGCCGGTGCGTACGGCGCTCCCGTGCTACGCGACCGGGCCCAACCCGGAGTGGGCGGTCGGAGAAGGGTTCGTGGGCGGCAAACTGCCCCTGGTGCACGGACCCGCCGAGGGAACGCCCGGCCTGCGGGCCAACGTGGAGCGCTTCGCGGCCGCCCGCGCCGCTGTGGGGCCGGATGCCCTCTTGATGCTCGACTGCTGGATGGCGCTTGACCTCCCGTACGCCCTCCGTCTGGTCGAGGCGCTGCATCCGCTGGGCCTCTACTGGATCGAAGAAGCCTTTTTGCCAGACGACTACTGGGCCTATCGGGATCTGCGGCGGCGCCTGCCGCCCGGTGTGCGCGTGGCGGCGGGGGAGCACGAGTGGACCCGCTACGGGTTTCGTCTATTGCTCGACTTCGAGGCCGTCGATGTGGTGCAGCCCGACGTCAACTGGTGCGGCGGACTCACGGAGCTCATCCGCATTGCCGCCCTGGCCGACGCCCGGGGCCTGCCCGTGATTCCCCACGGGTCGAGCGTGTACAGCTATCACTTCGCGGCCTCGCGCCCCTCGACGACCCTATCGGAATTTCTCATGATGCACCCTACGGCGAGTGCGGTGGTGCCCATGTTCGCCCCGCTGCTGCTGGGGGAGCCGGTACCAGAGAAGGGCGTGGTGACGCTCACCGACCGTCCCGGCTTCGGGGTGGAGCTGAACCCGGCCGTTCCTCGGACCGCGGTCGAATAGGTCAGGCGGCGGGAGCGGCCGCGCGAGCGTCTGCCGGCGGTCGGCGGGCGGCCAGCGCCGAGCCGGCCAGCACCAGGACGAAGCCCGCCACGGTCAGGATCGAAAAGGGTTCGTGGAGCAGGGCGACGCCCAAGACGACCGCGACCGCCGGGTTCAGGTAGATGAAGAGCGAAGAGCGGGTGGGCCCCACCTCGCCGATGAGGGCGAAAAAGCAGAGAAAGGCCAGGCCCGTGCAGACCACCCCCAGGATGAGGACGGATCCGGCCACTTCGAGGCCCGGCCACTGCCGGGGTGCCTGGACGAGGGCGACCGGCAGATAGGCCACGGCCGTGGCCAACAGCGTGGCGGCCACGACGTCGAGGCTTTTTAAGTCGGACAATTTGCGGGCGATGATGAGGGGGCCGACGGCGTAGCCGATCACCACCACGCCCACTTCCAATATGGCTCCCCAGTCGCCGCCGGCGAGGCCGGGCCCGAGGAGCACGGCGACCCCCGCCATCCCGAGCCCAAGCCCTGCCCCCCGCCGCCAGGAAAACGTCTCGATGCGGGTGAGGGCGGCCAGGACGGCCATCACGATGGGCATGGTCGCGACCAGGAGTCCGGACAGGGAGCTCGGCAGACGGATTTCCGCGTCCGATAAGAGCCACCACGGAATGGCGATCTCCGCCAGCGTGTAAAGGAGCAGCCACGGCCAACGGCGGGCGAGCGCCCGGATACCGCCGGCCCTTAAAGATGGGACCGCGAACGGCAGGATGATAAGCGCGCCGATGGCGGTGCGGAGGAACACCAAGGTGGCGGGGGTGAGGGCGCCCACCGCGACCTTGATGAGGAGATACGGAATGCCCCAGATGAAACCCATGGCCAAAAACAGCCCAAGACCGCGCCGGCTCACAAGCATTCGCCCATCGGGGATTATCCGGCTTTCGCACCGCCACGTAAAGCGTCCGCGGGCCGTCGGAAAGCGGGGTGCACGCGACCGTCCCTCCACGCTCCGCCTGGGCTCTGGCGGGACTTGTGAGGGCTTGACCGGCGAGGCCGCCAAAGCTTCGCTCCTCCCGCGCTCCGGTGCGCCCACCGGCCTTAGCTGGGAGCGACGTCTCGTTCGTGCTATCGTATGGGGGTGGAGACGCCCGCCGTGCGTTGGGTGCTGGGTCTCGACCCTGCGGTCCCCCCTTGCGCAACTCGTCGGCATCTCACCGACCCCATGTTCCCACCCTCGACCTTGCCTCTCGCCGCGGGGCGGAGTACGAGTCGCACACGCCGGCCTTCTTTCCGGTCCGTTTCGTTCCCGTCGTAACCCATACGGTGTGATGCCGAAGTCATGCCGCGCTTCGGCCGCTTTGGCCTCATGAGACGCCGGTCCGGAAAAACCAGGCGCTCTAGAAAGGAAGTCCCATGGACCTCTCTGACCGCCTCGACGACCTTTATGAGCGGCATCTGACCCACTCGGAGCGCATCCACTGGGATTATCACGATCTCTTGCCCTGGGAGCTTGGGCGCAGTTTCAGCATCGAGCCCTGGACGGCCGGCGAAGGCACGCTCAGTCCCGAACTGACCCTCGCCGTGGAAACCGCGCTGTTGACGGAAGTCAATTTGCCCTGGTTCACGGCGGGACTCACACGCGGCTTTGACGGGGCCCCACTCGCGCTGAAGCGCTTCATCCGGCGCTGGACGGCGGAGGAAGATCAACACTCGCGGACGCTCGAAGTGTTCTTGCTCCTGACCCGCAACGGCGATCCGGCCCATCGCAATCGTCTTCGCCGGGACGTCGTGGAGCTCGGGTGGGATCTCCCTGCGGAAGATCTCCTCGGTATCATGGTCTACACCACGATCCAGGAGCTCGCGACCCGTACTTTCTATCAAAACCTGGCCCGGGTAAGCCAGTCCCAGGACCGGAATCTCGCCCGCGTGCTGCATGCGCTGGCACGCGATGAGACGCTCCACTTCGCCTTTTACCGGGACGCGGTGGCCGCCTATCTAGAACGGGACCCGAACGCTCTGGAGGCGGTCTGCCGGGTCATTCCCACCTTCGCGATGCCGGGGGCCGGGATGCCGGACTTTGCAAACCGCATGCATGTGGTGGGGCGATGCGGCGGATATGGTCTGGACGAATATGTCCGCCAGGTCATCCGACCGCTCCTGGAGGTCTGGGGCGTGTTCGATCACCAGGTCAGCCGGAGCGTGGAGCGAGATCGGCTGGCGCTCCGCGACCATGTCGCCCGGCTGGAGCACGTCGCCGAGCGTTCCCGCCGCCGGGTCGGACAGCGCGTCGAGCGCTGAGGACGTTGACGGGCGGGGGGCGGGCGGACCGCCGGCGTGGCGTGGCCCTCGAACGAGACTCGGGCGACGCGAAACGGCGCCCGCTGGGAGACGCATGACCGGGTGCCCGCCAGCGTATCGG
>JAKATP010000080.1:5359-12332 GCA_021818685.1 Bacillota bacterium
ATCTGACTCCCCTCGTCGCCGCGTAGCCGCCTCTCTCCCCGAGCTGCGGCAAGACCCCGAGCGCGCACCGGGGTGCCCCGGTCGTGTCCCCGACAGGGCCTTTCACGATCGGGTATGGGTCGAGATGCCGTATGCGAACCCCTAAGCTGATACAATGTGCACAGATTTGTGCACATCACGCAGAGAGAAAGGGGATCGCTGTGCGGCGCTTTGCCTTCGTACTGCATCCGCTCCGACTGGACGACTTCGCCCGCAAGTTCCCGTTTACCCGCTGGCTGCCGGATCCATTGGTCGAGCGCCTCTTCAGCGTGGTGCCGCCACTCAAGGTGGCACATGTGACGGGCGTGCGGTCGCCGGCCGGCGAAGAGCTTGAAGGGTGGCTTATCGGCCTTCCCCTGACGCCGCGCCTCATTCTGGAAAGTCCCTATCCGCTGGTCTTGGGAAAACTCCTCCGGGCCGGCCGCATGGCGGAGAGCTTCGGCGCCGAGATTCTGGGCCTCGGGGCGTTTACCAAGATTGCGGGAGACCGCGGCGTCTCCCTGTCGCGTCAGCTTCAGATTCCGGTCACGACCGGCAATTCCTACACGACCGCCACGGCGGTCGAAGGGGCGCTCTTGGGAGCCCGTCGGCTGGGTCTCGATCCCGCCGCCTCCACGGTCGCCGTCATCGGTGCCACCGGCTCCATCGGGGCGGCATGCTGCCAGCTGCTGGCCGAAGAGGTGCCGGAGCTCACCCTGGTGGCGCGGGGCCGCGAGCGGCTGGAAGAGCTGCGCGACACCCTTCGAGAGCGTCGCCCCGACGGCCGCTTCGTCATCGAGACTGACATCTCGACGGCCGTGCGGA
The DNA here is from genome assembly GCA_021818685.1 of Bacillota bacterium. Lineage (GTDB taxonomy): Bacteria > Bacillota > Sulfobacillia > Sulfobacillales > JAIMBI01 > JAKATP01. Next base: position 6,203 of record JAKATP010000080.1, read on the forward strand.
CCGCCGACATCGTGATTGCCGTCTCGTCCTCTCCCGACGCCATCGTGGCGCCGGAGGACCTGAAGGCGGGATCGCTGGTCTGTGACGTGGCCCGACCCCGTAATCTGTCCCGGTTAGTGACCGAACGGCGCCCCGACGTGATGGTGATCGACGGCGGAGTCATCGAGGTGCCGGGCCCTGACGCCGACATGGGCTTTGACTTCGGGTTCCCGCCCCGGATGGTGGAGGCCTGTATGGCGGAGACGATGGCGCTCGCGCTGGCGGGGCGGTTCGAGAACTTCACCCTCGGGCCCAGTGTCGATCCGGATAAAGTGCGGGAAATCCATCACCTGGCATCGCGGGAAGGATTCCGCATGGCGGGATTCCGGCGGTTTGAGCGCGCCATTGCCGACACCGAGTTTGACCGGGTGCGCGAACTCGCGCACGACCGCCGGCCGCGAGTGTCCCGGGCGGCCGTCCGGCGCCCGGCGCCGGTACGCTCCTAACTTCGTCGCCGGGAGGCCTCTTACAGCGGCAGGGCGTCGGTGAGTTCCCGGGCCGGGCGGAGGAACCGCTCATCGTGCCGGAGGGCTTCGCGGTAGAGGCCGAGGGCGGCCATGGTGACGAGCGCCATGCCGCCGAACACCGCCCACTTGCCGGACGTCTCCAGAGCGAGGCCGCCCAGTGCGGGTCCCACAAACTGAGAAAGACCGTAGGCGAGGGTTTGCAGGGTGAAGTAGGTGGCCCGCCGTTGGGCGGGCGCCAGCACCGACAGCACCGTCTGCTGCACCGGGGCGGAGATGACCTCGCCCACGGTCATGAACACCTGGTCGCCAATGAAGGCGGCCGGGGCGGCCGCCACGCCGTAGCCCGCAAACCCGAGGGCCATGATGCCGGTGCCCACCAGCGAGCTCCACAAGAGGGAGCGGGATTGCAGAAATCGGCCGAAGAGGGGCTGGAGCGCGATGACGGTAAATCCGTTGGCCGCCATCATGTACCCGAATAGCTTGGCCCCAAGAGCGGTATGGGTGCCGATGTACTGCCCGAGGGTCGTTTCGAGCTGCACGTAGGCCAGGCCGCTCACGACCTGGCCCAGGAGGTAGAGGACCAGGATCCGGTCTTGCAGGGCGGTTCCAAGATTCCCGAGCGACTGCCGCATACCCGGCCGCACTCCCTCGGGGACGTGGTCATCCGGTAGGTGCCGCAGGGCCAGCGCGCCCAAGAGCGCGAGCGCCATCACGACGGCCCCAGCCACGATAAAAGGCAGTCCGCGCCGCCCCGCGCCTGCGAACGCTCCCAGCGCGGGACCGAAGGCGGCCCCGATGTTGGCCCCCCAGTAAATCCAGCCAAAGAGCGCCACCCGCTTTTCCGGCGGGGTGAGATCAGACACCAGGGCTTCGAAGGCCGGGCCTTCGAGAGCGAAGCCGACGCCGATCGCCGCCTGCAGCACCACAAAGACCACGAGGGATCGGGCCAAACCCTCGGCCGTGAAGGCGAGTCCCAAAAGGCCGGTCCCGGCCAGCATGACCCGCACACGGCTCATGTGGTCGCTGAGGGGTCCCAGAACCAGGCTCGCCAGCACGGTGGCCAGCGAACCGAGGCCCACAATGAGTCCCGAGAGGGCGTAGGAAGCGTGGAGGGCCTCATGGAGATACAGGGCCAAGAACGGAAGCGACATGAAGCGGACGAGGGCGCTCATCGAATTGGCGCCCACCAGTAGCGACACGAGCGATTGCAGGCGGGGGGCCGACGTCTTGGGTGGCATGACCTCGAGCATACCGATCCGGTTCGCGCCTGCCAATCCGCCGGTCCGATGTGTCTGTCCGGGCCCGAACCCGCTATCTTAGAGAGACCAGTCAGGATCAGGGGGGCATACCGTGCGGATTGGTTTTGTGGGGCTCGGAGTGATGGGACAGGCCATGGCGTTGAACCTGGTCCGGGGCGGACATGCGGTCACGGTGCACAACCGTACGGCGGAGCGCGCTAAACCCCTGCTGGAAGCGGGGGCGCAATGGGCCGAGAGCCCGGCGCTTGCCGCCCAGGGCGCCGACCTCACCATTATCATGGTGACCGACGACCAGGCGGTGCGGGCGGTGGCGGAAGGGGAGCGGGGCGTGCTGGGAGGCGCGGCCCGCGGGAGCCTGGTGGTCGACATGTCCACCATTTCACCGGAAACCACCCGGATGCTGAGCGAGGCGGCGGATGCGCGAGGGGTGACGTGGCTCGACGCGCCCGTGACCGGCGGCGACATCGGTGCGCGCGAGGCCACCCTCACCATCATGGTCGGGGGATCCGAGACCGGTTTCGCACAGGCACGACCGGTGCTCGAACTCCTGGGCCGCAAGATCGTGTACATCGGGGACAGTGGACTCGGGCAGACCATGAAGCTCGTGGGCAACTTCGTGTCCGGTCTGACCCTGATGGTGGCGGCGGAGGGTGTCCGGCTTGGGCAGGCGGCCGGTCTCAGTCTCGAGCAGATGGGAGAGGTTCTGCCCTTCAGCTCCGCCCAGTCGTTTGAGCTGTCCAAGGTCCTGGACCGCCTGGGCCGGCAGATGTTCGAGCCCGGTTTCTCGGTGGCCAATCGCACGAAGGACATGCGGCTTGCCGTCGAGATGGCGGAGGAACTGAACTTCGGGCTGGCGCTCGGGGCCGTGGGCTTCCAGGTCTGGGCCGGCCACCAGGCCCGCTATCCGGGCCTCGACGAGAGCAGCATCGTCCGCCACTGGGACTAGGGCATCAGAGCGGCCAGGGTCTGTGGCCCCGACGGCACGGGGAGGAGGGAGGAGGATGTCGGGGCGGGGTGCGGTTCCCCCGCATGCCGGGGTCCCGCTCCCGGCGGGGCCGGACGCGCGTTTCGCGGCTTAGGCGCCGCATGAACCGGCGTCGGGGAGGGGTGAGGGGCGGCGGCCGTTGACGGTGTGGCCGGGGGATACTCGGGCGGCGGGAACGACGCCGTCTCGATCACCGGATGGAACCCGATCCGGCGGACGGCGTGGTGCGCCTGCGCGGTCTGGCGCACCGGCGATGGTCCCCGGTGACCGGCCAGCACCGACACGGCCATGAGAGCGGCGGCGGCCACGCCGGGCGCGAGGATCGGTCGGACACTTGGCATCCGTCATCCTCCCTTCCCGGAATACAATTCGACGCGACCGATCATTTTCGCGGAGGCGCGCATGGCGAACGAAGCAGATCGCAACGAGATCTTCAAGCGGACCGATGCGGCCGGCGTGCGGCAGGTGGGGCTGCAGTTCACGGATGTCCTCGGTGTGGCCAAGACGGTCACGGTGCCCGTGGATCTCCTGCCGGACGCGCTTGACGGCAACGTCCTGTTTGATGGCTCCTCCATCCAGGGCTTCGCCCGGGTCGAGGAAGCCGACATGTTCCTGAATCCCGATCCCGCCACGTTTGCCGTCTTCCCGTGGGTGTCGGCGGGCCCGCCCACCGCCCGCTTCATCTGTGACATCCGGCGCCCCGACAACACGCCGTATCCCGGCTGCCCGCGCACGGCCCTGAAGCGGGTGCTGGCGGCGGTGGGAGAGCGCGGTTTTTGTCTGCGGGTGGCGCCGGAGGTGGAGTTCTTCCTGTTTGACCGTGACGAGCGGGGCCGTGCGACCACGCACACGGAGGACCAGGCCGGTTATTTTGACCTGGCGCCCGTGGATCGCGGGGAGCAGGTACGGCAGGACATGGTCGGAGTCCTGGAGCAGATGGGCATCCGGGTGGCCGCGAGCCACCACGAGGTGGCGCCGGGTCAGCACGAGATCGACCTCGCCCCCCAAGACGCCCTCATGGCGGCCGACCAGCTGGTGACCCTGCGCACCGTGGTGCGGGAGGTGGCGCGGCAGGCGGGACTCCACGCCACGTTTATGCCCAAGCCGGTGGCGGGTATCAACGGGTCCGGACTGCACCTACACTGCCAGCTCGAGCGCGAGGGCGACAACGCCTTCTTCGACGCTGGGGCGACCGACAGTCTCTCGTCAATTGGGCGGGCCTTTCTGGCGGGGCTCCTGCAGCATGCGGGTGGCTTCGCCCTGGTGACCAACCCCCTGGTGAATTCCTACAAGCGGCTGGTGCCGGGTTACGAGGCCCCCATCTACATCGGCTGGTCGCGCCGATCGCGAAGTCCCATGGTGCGGCTGGCGACCGACCGAGGCCAGAACCCGCGCCTCGAGCTTCGCTCGCCCGACCCGGCCTGCAATCCCTATCTGGCGCTGTCGGCCATTGCCGCGGCCGGATTGGACGGGATTGAGGCGGGACTGGAGCCGCCTCCGCCGGTCGCGCACAACGTTCACCGGCTCCGGGACACGGAGCGGGCAGAACTCGGCGTCAGGCGGCTTCCCGCCAGTCTCGACGAGGCCATCGCCCGGTTTCGCGACGACGGGGTGGTGCAGGCCGCGCTAGGGGCGGAACTGTCGCAAAGTCTGACGGAGGCCAAACGCATCGAGTGGGACGTATACCGGACGGCCGTGCATCCGTGGGAGATTGACCAGTATTTGACCGTCTATTGAGGAGGCCGTGGTGAAGCGTCTGACGCCCAAGGCATGGGCGCGGGCCACCCGCTTCGTGCAGGAGCACGCCCGCCCCCTGGAGCAGGCCCTCTGGGCCTACTGGTTTGGCGGTGCCGAGCGGGACCGGGTGGTGGCGGAGCTCGCGCGGTTCCAGAACTTCGATGGAGGATTCGGGCACGGTCTCGAGCCCGACTTCTGGCTCCCGGCGTCGTCGCCGCTCGCGACGACGGTGGGCCTCCAGTATGCGGATCTCCTGGACCTGCCCTCGAGTCACCCTCTGGTGACGAAGGCGGTGCGCTACCTTTTGGGGTCGCTCGATCCACATGAACTCCGGTGGCCGGCCGTGCCGGAGGCGGTCAACCTGTCACCGCACGCCCCCTGGTGGCACGTCGACCCGGCCACGGGCCGGTCGGCCGTGGAGGCGACGTGGGCCAATCCCAGTGCCGAGGTGGTGGGATATTTGTGGCAGCACGCACGGCTCGTGCCGACCGTGTTTCGCGACCGCCTGACGGAGCGGGCGCTTAGCGCGATCCGGTCCGCGTCCTGGCCCATCGGGCTTCATGACTTCTTGTGCTGGGAGCGGTGCGCCCGCTTTCTGCCCGCCGGGGCGCGCGCGGAGGTGACAGAACGGCTCCGATCGTCACTGCCCGCGACCGTGGAGGCCTCGCCCGCCGCCTGGGCCGCGTACGGCGCCGAGCCCCTGACTCTGGCCCCGGCGCCTGATGCTCTCTTCTACCCCGAGCTTCGCGCGCTCATCGAGGACAATCTCGATTATCGGATCGACGCGCAGGGGCCGGAAGGCGGATGGTGGCCCAACTGGGCCTGGAACCAGTATCCTCAGGCCTGGGAGGATGCGCGGCGCGCCTGGGCCGGCATCCTGACGGTCCGCACCCTGAAGACGCTCCGGGACTACGGACGGCTCTAAATTCTGACGCGGGGGTAACGGCATGTTCGGATCGGCCTACCAGACCACCGTCATCAGCCTCATTGTGGCGACCGTTGTCTATTTCGTGCTGAATGCCATCTGGACGGTCTACAACGGCCTGGCTCTCTTTGCCGAAATCGCCGTGGCCGTCATCCTGGGCCCCCTCTTCACCTACGGCAGCGTTCGCCTGTACCGCCTCCTCTTCCGCCGTTAGCAGCCTACCGGACGCCCGACGGACGAGATCCGAGACCTATTCCCGGAAGAATCGACCGATTCATACCCGGTCGCACCCCATAGGTCCCCAAGATGCCACGCGGGACACGACGCCTCGAGACCAAGGCTCCAACCCTGCTCCACACGACGTACCCGAAATCTCTAACCATATATTGTCGTTGACGATCTTCGCCCATCCAGATGTGGTGGCAAAGGCCGTGTCCATGTGCGCGTCTGGGTTGTTGGCGGGCGTTTATCACGCCGTCATCCGCCATCGTAGCGTGGATGGTGTGGTAAAATATCACACGATTTCACGGTTCTGTATGCGAGCGGCGGCCCGATCATGGCGGCGCCGAAACGTCGCCGGAGCCGGTGTCGGCCCACCGGGGAACGGAAGCCACCGCCTGTTGCCTCTGATGCGACCACGTATGCGCGCAGCGCTGGGCGCGCCAGGTCACGCTTCTCGGCCTGCACCCCGTGTTGTGGCCCCGGGACCGTGTCGCCG
>JAKATP010000081.1 GCA_021818685.1 Bacillota bacterium
CTTAGAGGGCAGAGGCGGAGTGGGGTCGCGAAGCCTCCCCCTCAGGGCGGAGCCCGGACGACTCCGCCAGACTCCTCACCACGGCGGCCAGCGGCGCCGAGCCCGTGCGACGCGCACGGCGCGCGAGAACTCCGCCATCCGAGCCCCCGGGCCGCCGGACGCCTCCTGTCGTTTATGGCGGAACAGACACCAGGGCACGTCTGGCCTCGCCCGCTTCGACGCGTTGAGGGTTCCCGCGCTCGCGTCGACGGATGCCATCCCTTCGCCTTGTTTCTGGGCTTGCTTCACTAGACCAGTGCCTCATCCACGGCGGCCAGTGCGTGGAGGCGGGTGGTATCAAAGACGGGGGCTCGCACGTCATCCGGGCCAATGAGCAGGCCAATCTCGGTGCAGCCGAGAATGACACCGCGAGCCCCTTGCTGGAGGAGGCGGGAGATGATGGCCCGATAGCGGTCGCGGGAGGTGTCCCGGATGCTGCCGACCACGAGCTCCTCGTAAATGACGCGGTCGACCTCGCGGCGGTCAGAGGCGTCGGGAATGTCGATGGAGAGATCGAATCGCTTCTCGAGCCGCTCCTTTAAGAAAGGCTCCTCCATCGTGAAAGATGTACCGAGGAGGCCAACCCTTCCAATCCCGGCGGCCCGAATCGCGCGGCCGGTGGCATCCGCGATGTGAAGCACGGGGATGCCGACCGTGGCCTCGACCTCCGGGGCGAGCTTGTGCATCGTGTTGGATCCGATAACAAGGAAATCAGCTCCCGCGCGCTGCAAAAGGAGGCCCGCCTCCGCCATAAGGTGTCCCATCTCCTCCCAACGTCCCGCGTGCTGGAGCTTTTCGATGTCCTCGAAGTCGAATGAGTAGAGGAGCATACGGGCTGAGTGCACGCCACCGAGACGCCGCTGAACCTCCTCATTGATGAGGCGGTAGTATTCGACCGTGGATTCGAAGCTCAGCCCGCCAATCAGGCCAATTGTCTTCACCGAGCAGGCCTCCCGTCGCGGAGATGTATCGTTCATCCCGACGTCATTGTAGGGAGGCTTGGACGACGGGGCCAGACGGGAGCTGCAGGTCCTCTGCACAGGGGGAGCGCAGAGCCGTGGCCCCATTGAACAACGCCAGGCCTGGCTTGGAGAAAGACTAAGCGTCGTGGCTGCAGCCGGCTGCCGCCAAGCCCGTGCCAGGCGCGGACATCCCCGTCGCAAATTGCGGCCCGTAGATATGTCACGCCTAAAAGGCCGCTCTCCATGCAGGACGGGAGGATCGCGGGGGTGAGCCGCGTGACCGCGATGCCCATGCGCTCATCTATGTACGGCCTGGATCCGAAACATCGATGGACATCTTCTCAACCGCGTTGGTCCAACGGCCCTGCCCGGCGGCGGCTTGTGGAGCCTCTGCCATGCACGACCGGCACTCGCCTGAAGCCATGGTGGTGTGATAAAGGAGAAGATGAGCAGAGTTTCCGGGATACGGAGACGGAGACACGTTCACCGGAGGGAGAGGTTCGGGTGCAAGGAGAACACCATAGCGGCTTTAGCATCCTCGCGTCCACCGTCGGCGGGCTTCTCCTGCTGAGCCTTGCCGCCTGCGGGATACCCGGGGCCGCCCCCGTCAGTTCTTCGCACGCCTCACACCGCACATCGTCGCAAGCGTCGGTGTCTTCTCCGACTCCGTCATCGTCGCCCGCGAGCGGATCACCGGCCCCGGGCCGCTGTCTTTCGGCCAATCTTTCGGTGCAGCTGGTGCAGACACAGGGCGCCGCCGGAAGCGTCGTGCGCACATACGCCTTTACGAACGAGGGTCCCGCGCCGTGCACCCTCTTCGGTTATCCGGGGTTTGGCCTGTTGGGATCGAGTGGCCAGAGCTTGTCGACGACCGTGGTGCGGACGCCTGGTCCCCAGTCGACCGTGACCCTGGTGTCTGGGGGCCACGCCTGGTTCACCCTCCAGTACCCCGACCAGACCGGCTACGGGAGCCTCACCTGCCCCACGTCGACGGCGCTGGAAGTGACTCCGCCGAACGCCTATCATTTCCTGACCGTAACGGGCACCGCCGGCACCATCCAGGCCTACGGCGGCACCAGCACGCACCTCCAATGCGGACGCTTGAGTGTCCGCGCCGTCACAGGCACTCCGCCTTCACCGTAAAAACGCATAGTGCGCCGGGCGACCGGCCGGTGGGCGAAAGTAGCGCGGAGCGCGACCGGAGCGGCCGAGCGTCAGAGGAAGCCCTCGGGGCCAGGGCGGAATGGCGCCTACGGCCAGGTACTGCCCGAGGCTGATTCCCATGTGAACCGAGAGCGCCACGCCATGGCCGCTGTACCCACCGGCCCACAGGAGTCCGGAAGAGGTCTCCCCCCATGCGGGAAGGCCCGAAGTCGTGATGCCAAGTGGCCCGGTCCAATATATCGGCACGGCCACCCTCGTTCGTGCCAAGGGCGCCAAAAGAGATTGTAGAAAGCGGGCCACAGGATCCGGCCCGTCGTCGGCACCTTCGGGGCGGCCACCAAATACGAGGCGGCCGTCGGCGGTGCGCTGAAAGTGGGTGTAGCGCTCTGACTCCTCAAACACGGCCGGGCGGCCGGGAAGAACCCGCTCTTTGAGATCGCCGTCCAAGGGAGCGGTGGCGACCACGGTCCCGTATACCCGCCGTATGCGAAGCTTCAAGGGCGGAATTGCCTCAGGTAAAAAGGCGTTGGTGGCGAACAGGACCCGATCGGCACGAACCGAACGGCCGGCTCCAGCGATGGCCCAGGACCCACCGCGGGCTTCAATCCTCGCCCGGACGTGTTCCACGACATGGGCACCCGCCCGGACCGCGGCGCGACCGATTCCGAGGGTGAGGGCGTATGGATTGGCGGTGGCGGAACGGGGATCGAACAGGCCGCCGAGGTAGCCGCCGAATCCGATCCGATCTTCCACCTCACCTCGGTCCAGCATCTCAGTGGGAGAACCGAGCAGGTGCGCCTCGCACTCGAGCGCCCGGAGGCGCCCGGGGTCGGCGGCCACCGCGAGGTGACCGCCGCGGTGAAAGTCACAGGCGATCTGAAAACGCCGGACAAGGCTCGCTACGGCGTCCACGGCCGCGTCGCCGGCGCGATACCGGGCGCGCGCCCTCTCGTCACCTTCCAGCTTAATTAGATCCTGGATGAGGGGGTTTACACCGGTCAGGATCTGACCGCCGTTGCGCCCGCTCGCGCCATTGCCGGCCGTACCGGCCTCGAAGACGGCGACGGACAACCCAGCTTCGGCCAGAGTCAGTGCCGCGCTGAGTCCCGTGAGGCCCGCACCCACCACCGCCACGTCCACCCGTTCGGGCAGGGCGCCGGCCGGGGTGGCGAGTGAGACCGGGATCCGGCCCCCATGCCAGAGGACCTCGCGCACCATGTCACGGCCATTGGGAGCCACGTTGTGATTCACCCTGTGGATCATGGTTCTCCCCTGCACGGAGGATGATTAATCAAGCCCACCGTAAAACCCCTTAGGGGGCGGCGGCGACAAGACGGCGACCAAGGGCGCAGGGTTTATGCCGCGGTTGGCCTTCAGCATAAACGTCTGCCATTACGAAGACCTCGTGATTCTCGCATCCCAAGCCTATGGCAGCCCGAACCAATAAACGCAGTGATAAGCTCACCCGCACCGCTCCGTTCATCCGCCTCACCACGGTGGGCGACGGGCCCGACCGCGTATGCGCCGCTCCCACCTCAACCAAACCGGCGCCACCCAATCGCCGAGATTCCCGGCCTATATGGCGAACGGCAGGGCTCGGCACGCCTCCGCCGAACGAGCTTCGAGCACTATCGCGCGTTTCTTTGCCAGCGTCAAGGAGAGCAAGCCGAGGAAAAGCCACTCCTGTGGCAAGGCCCACGCGCGGTCCCTGACACACGGCGATCCTTACCCCCTCGGGCCCCGCCATCGCTCCCTGGGGTCAGGGCGGCGAGAGTTCCCCGTGTAGGCAGTCACGGCTCGATGGCGGCTCCACAGGAATTGACGTCCGTGGGCCGAATTCTTCTGCCATGCAAATGGCAATTACGAGCGGTGGCTCGCCGACCGCAGGCGCACCGTGACGACCGAGCACGACCGCCTGTCAGCGGCGCTATCCAACGAGGACGGCCTGCAGTTTTCGTGGCGGGGAGACGGTGAGCCCCGGCTTCTGTTCTCTTTGGTCCCGGCGGATCTTTCTGTAGAGGTCGTGGCGGCCGTCTCTTTCGGGCGGTTTCTCGCCTGGGATACGTTTTTAGAGCGGGGACGCCGTGTCTCGAGGACCGACCGGCTGGCGGGGCGGGAGGACAGCCTCGATCGCATCCGGGCCGAGTATGTGAGTCGGGACGGGAAATCCCGCCTCGAGCTTTCGGCCCAGCGCCTGGATGATGCCCACTTCGCCGTTGATCTCTTGGCATCGGGACCGGCGGACAATCGGGTAGGATTCGGCCTTCGGGGACCGATGCAGGAGCTCTACGGATTTGGCGAGTACGGTATCGGTCCTGCGCATCACCGGGCCCGGTTTGCAACCTGGGCGGAGGAGGGGCCGGTGGGGCTGGGAGCCCTGTCCCGATGGCTCAGGTGGACCGGGCGGGTGCCGTTGCCCCGCGGTCCCTACAGCACCTATGCCCCTGCCCCCCTCTGGTTGTCGTCCCAGGGGCACGGGGGCTGGCTTGAGAATTCGGAGCGAGTCGAATGGTCGGTGGGCAGCGACCGGGTCCACGCGAGGGTCTGGAGCCGCCACGTGCGTCTGCACGTCGTCGGCGCCGACGACTTAAAGGGTGTGCTGGTTCGGGAACGTGCGTACCTCGGCCGGCCGCCGCGAGTGCCTCTTTGGGTTTTTGGGCCCTGGATCGACGCCGTGCGGGGCGAGGACGAGGTGCTGAGACGCGCCCGCCTTCTCCGTGAAGCGGAGATTCCCGCGTCGGCCCTGTGGGTCGAGGATTGGATGGGGTCTTCGGAGGATGGGCGCCGCTTTATCATGCGCCCCCTGACCCACGAGGTCGACCTGCGCCTGTACCCGGATCTTCCGGCCCTATCGCGGGACTTGCATAGGAGGGGCTTCAGGCTTCTCGGATACTTCTGCTCCGAGGTGGCGGAAGGGACACCCCTTTACCGGGAGGCGCTGGAAGGGAACCACCTGGTCGTCGACGCTGGCGGAAAACCCGTCGTCGTGGAGATTCTGAAGAACCGGCACGGACAGTGGGACTTTACACGGGAAGACACGCGGGCTTTCGTGCATCGCCGCCTGTTCGCCCCGGCACTGGCGGCCGGATTCGACGGGTGGATGGCAGACTTCGGCGAGCACCTCCCCCCGGCGGCCGTCCTGTCAGATGGCACGGACGGCATAGCAGGCCATAACCGGTATCCCGGGCTCTGGCATGCCGTCAACCGGAGTTTCTTTGACCGGGCGCGACCCGATGGGGACAGCACGTTTTTCGTGCGGTCGTCGTCGCTCGCATCGCCCGCGCTGGCGCCGGTCTTCTGGGGGGGCGACAACGACACCGACTGGGACGCGGCCGACGGAATACAGACCGTGGTGGCCGAGGCCATTTCGGCTGGCCTCATCGGCCACGCCCTATTTGCGACCGAGATTGCCGGCTACATGACCTTCGGACTGACACGGCCCGCTTCCCGTGAACTGTTCTGGCGCTGGACCGAGCTTGGGGCACTCCTTCCGGTCATGCGCACCCACCACGGCACGGCCCGGCCCCGCAACTGGAACTTCGAGCGCGACCCGGAGACCCTCGCCCACTTCCGCTGCTATGCGCGACTGCACGTCCTGCTCTACCCGTATCTCGCCGCCCTGGCCCGGGAAGCGTCCGAGACGGGAGTCCCTCTCGTGAGGCCGCCGGCGCTTCAGTATGAAGACGCCGTGCCGACAGACGTCTCCCAAGAGTACCTGCTCGGTCCGGACCTCCTGGTGGCGCCCGTGGTGACGCCGCATGCCAGCACACGAAGGCTCTGGGTTCCGCCCGGCCGGTGGCGTCACTGGTGGTCGTCCGACACGGTTTCCGGGCCCGGGTTTGTGAGGGTTCCCGCCCCGTTAGGGACGGTGCCGCTCTTCGTGCGGGAAGGCGCCGTGCTGCCGCTTGCCGAAGGATCCCGTGAGGAGGCCTCCGGGGGCGAATGGGTGCCGCGTGGCTTCGTGGACACGCTGGTGGCGGCCGGGTCTGGAGGTGCGGAGGCGGACCGGGTCACGCTGTGGACACCGGCTCCGCCCCTCGCGCCCACGACGATCGCCCTGGCCGGCGGGGGGGGCCTTACGGCGGCACGTGTCGAAGGGCCAGAGATGGGGGCATCGGTGCGTGTCCAGCCGGCGCGCCATCGTGAGCATGCTCCCGCTATCGGGAGGCCGGGAAGAGGGGCCCGGCTCGAATCCGGAGGCGGCGTGGTGCTGGGGGATGACGGGCAGTTCTTGCGGGTGTCCTACGAGGGGCCGGGACCCCTGGAGGTGATCTGGCGACATGGCTGACACCAAGCGGGGAATCGCTGTTTCCTACGGGCTCGGTAGCCTCGGAACCAACATTTTTGCCCAGGCCTTTTCGGCCTTCATCCTGTTTTTCTATATCGACCACCTGCATGCGGCCCTCGGCCCCATCACGGCCGCCATGGCGGTGCAGAGCGTGTGGCACGCGGTCTTAAACCCGGTCGTGGGCTGGATGTCGGATCGCACCCGCACCCGGTTCGGGCGCCGGCTCCCTTACATCGCCCTCTTTACGCTGCCGCTGGGCTTCGTGTTCTGGCTATTGTGGCGGCCCTTCGTCCCCCGCGCGGATCTGGCCTTGTATTTCCTGGTAGTCGTGGCGCTCTTTGACCTCTTCTATCTCGTGACCGTAATCAATTGGACGAGCCTGTTTCCCGAAATCTTCGAGACCCTGGAGGAGCGAGCCCGAGTTGAAAGCTTTCGGCAGGGATTCGGCATCGCGGCGCTCATGGTGGGGGTAGCCGCCCCGCCGATTCTCTATGGGCGCTTCGGCTGGTCGACCATGGGTCTTGTCCTGTCGGTTATTGGGACAGCAGGATTTGTGGGACTCGTCCTTGGCCTGCACCCCGCCGCCCGCCGGACCGTCGTGCCCGCACAGCATCTGGCCCTCAGGCCGGCAATCCGGCAGACGTTGACCCAGCCCGGTTTTCTCCGCTACCTCGGGACTAATTTTCTGGTCCAGTTCGTACTGGTGCTGATCCCGGCGGGGCTGCCCTTCTTCGCCAAGTACGTCTTGCATGTGACCCATACCCGGCTCACCATCATGCTGGCCGTCACCTTCGTGCTGGCCATGTTGCTCGTGCGCCCGTGGGCCGCCCTCATCGTGCGTCTCGGGTCGCGGAGGGCCTTCCGGCTGGCCATCGCCTTTCTCGCGCTTGGGGCCTTGCCGTTCTTTGTGGTCCGGAACTTTGTCGAAGGGATTGCAGCCCTGGCCGTGATTGGCGTGGGCCTCTCCGGGTTTCTCATGCTGGTCGACATCATCATGGCGGAGATTATCGATGATGACGCGCGCAGGGTGGGGGAGCGGCGCGAAGGTGTGTACTACGGGTTGAACGGCTTTGTGCTGCGCTTTGGCACTACGCTCGAGTCGCTGGTGCTCTACGTCATCCTGTCCGTCACCCATTACCATGCCAACGCCGCCGGCATCGCCTCGCCGGCGGTCGAGACAGGATTTCGGGTGTTGATGGCGGGGGTTCCGCTGGCCGCCCTGCTGGGGGCTCTGGCCCTCTTCCGCGGGTATCGGGTGGCGGAGAGTCGGCGCGTCGCCCCCGAGATGGCCGTTGTGCGGGATCCCGACGCCGTCTAGCCGGCGCGTCCGCGAGCGGCCGCGGCGAAGGCGGCCAGCACCGGGTGCGGGCGGTCACGAGCTGAGCGGGCCTGGGGCACGAATAGGGTGGCCAGGAAGAAAGGGTGATCGCGCATTTCCATGATGCGAGCCTCCCCGTCGCCGTCCACACCACTCACGACCAGCCCCGCCGCCTCGAGCGCGTCGCGGTAGGCAGGATTCAGGCCATAATTGCAGTAAAACGCTTCCCGGGTTCGCCGAGCTCCGTAGATGGCGGCGGCCCGCGTGTCGGGTAATAGCTCGACCTCCTGTTCCTGTCCGACGAGGGAGCAGGACAGGGGGGTCACGGCCAAGTGGGCCCCGTCGGGATGAATTTCCGCGTGGTCCGCGTCGTCGATATGGAGGAGATTCCGGGCGTAGTCGACCACTACGTGTTGGAAGCCGCCTCAGGTCCCGAGGAGCGGGAGCCCTCGTTCACGTGCCGTGCGGATGGCGCGGAGCGCACCGTCAAAGTCCCGGTAGGGGCTTGCCGGAGCGATGAGGAGCCCGTCAAAAGCCAGGAGGCCGGCGCTGTCCGGCACCGCCTCCGTGGGGATCCAGGTGCAGCGGAGCCAAGGTCCAAGTCCGGCGAATGCCGCGTCGGTGAGGCGATGGGTCTCGTTTCGCGGATTGTAGTCGCCGACGATGCCGATGTGCACGGGGCGCGCACTCATGGTGTTCCGGCTCCTCTCGAAGGGACTTGACGGTCGGGGCTGTCTGCACCATACTAAAAGTAAGAAACCTATAAAACAGTAGTTGAATAGAACGGGCGCATGGATAAAGTGTATCGCTCTGGACCTTGGCTGTGGTCGCATAGGCGGCCACCGCCCGGTGACTTTTTGAGGAAGAGGGTGTTGACATGCCCGCAGTGACGGTCGAGAACCTGTTGGTCCTGCCTCGCATCGCGCGGCCCGATCCCGTGGCCCACCGCGACCGCCCCGTGGTTCAGATCAAAACCGCGCAGTCGTTGCTGGAAGGCGCGGGGTTTCCCGTGCGGCGGCCGTTTCCTGGACCGGGACTGTCGCTGCGTCATACCGATCCGTTTTTGCTCCTCGACCACCTGGGGGCGGTAGAATATGGGCCCGGCGAGGCCAAGGGCGCACCATGGCATCCTCACCGGGGCTTTGAAACGGTCACCTACTTGATCGACGGCGTGATGCGGCACCGCGACTCCAACGGGGGCGGGGGACTTATCAGCGACGGGGCGACTCAGTGGATGACGGCCGGATCCGGCATTTTGCATGACGAGATGCCTACCGAGGAGCTGGTGATGAAGGGCGGCGTGTTCCATGGCGTCCAGCTGTGGGTGAATCTGCCGCGGGACAAGAAGTGGACGCCCCCCCGTTATCAGGATATCGGTGCGCAGAACCTCGTGCTCCTGACGTCCGATGATGGGGCAAGTCTGGTCCGCCTCATCGCGGGAGACCTCGCGGGGCATCATGGGCCCGGTGCCACCTGGACCCCCATTACCTATGCGCACGTGAGCATAAGTGCGGGAGCGCGCCTGCACGTGCCCTGGCCGGTAAATTTCAACGCCATGGTGTACGTCCTCGCGGGATCCGGCACCGTAGGTCCGGATGCCCATCCGGTAGAAGAAGGACAGCTGGCCCTGTTTGGCGAGGGGGATGCGCTCTCGGTGACGGCCGCGGACCGTCAGTCGAGCCGGTCGCCTGCCCTGGAAGTGCTGATGCTGGGGGGCCAGCCCATCCGTGAGCCCATCTTTCATTGGGGGCCGTTCGTCATGAACAGCCATGAGGAAATCGTGCAGGCATTCGAGGATTATCAGAGCGGGCGGATGGGCATCATTCCGGCTACCACGCTCGACCTGACGCAGGCGACCGACCGTAGCGGACAGGCGAATGCGAAGGGCCCCACGGCTTGACGTAGAGTCCTCCGTTCCACATGGCGCACACAAGGCGGAGGAGGGGTCATCACTCCGGGCACCACCAACCTTGTCCTCGTGATGAGGCCCGTTCCGGGATCGTTGCGAAACCGGGGGGCGCTGCGCCGCGTGGAACCACGATCCCCGGGGTGTCAGTGCATCAGGGCGGTGCCCCTTCCCGCGATGTGGCCCTTCTTGAGAGCGACCATCATGGCCTCGGGATCGCCAGGGGTCGCGGGCCATGCAGTCGGCGCTGCGAGTCGCTTCAATATCCGCCTTCGGCCGCCTGCGTGTCAGCGGCGTATGCCGTGAGCTTCGGCGGAGCGCCAACGCCGTGATCCTGGAGGCGCACGGGCCTGTGTCGGTGGGTCGATCGCGGGGACGGTCATCGATCGAAGCGGTATTGCGGCCGTGGTTCAGGTGCGCATACTCGGCCCGCCTGCGGACTCGGCGCGATCCACTCCACGGGAACCCCCCTGTCATAGGGCGATAAGCTCCGTGGGGCGGAGAAGGATGCCGACTGACCGTTCCAGGCGGAAACAGGCCGGCGCAGGATGGGGGAGGTCCCCCTGGTGCCACTAAAGGCACCGGCAAGACCGGTTCGGCCCCATCGGTCGTGCGAGCACCGCGAAATCCGTAACGCGCTCGGGGGCAGCGGGGCGATGGCTCTACCGCTCACAGATGGGCCTACAGCGGGTCGCGGCGAAGCACACCTGTGAGACAGTGCATGGACCCGCCTGCCTTCCGGATCTCATCGGTCGGTACCTCGACCACCTCAACACCATGTGCTTCCAGGGCCCGGCGGGTGTCAGGGCTCCCGGCCGACATCACCACCCGTCCCGGCGCGAGGGCTACCGAGTTCAGGCTCAGCTGGAACACCTCATCCATGGTCGAGAGGGGGATGAGCGTGATCCCGAGCGCCTCGAGCTCCCGGGCCAGGTCGAATGGCATCTGCCAGCGGTTCACCGCCATCACCTTCCGGTCGACGACGGTCATGATGCCGTCCAGGTGAAGCTGGCTTAGGGGCACGGTGCAGCGGAGGACATGCTTGACCCCCATCCGCCGAAGCTGCTCCATCACCTGTTCGGCGCCTTCCCGGTTGGTCCGGGTGCTGGTGCCGACGATGCCGATGTCCCGTGTGACCAGCATCCCGCTGGCTCCGTCAAAGGTCCCAGCACCGGTCACCTGCAGGAGGATGGGGACCCCGAGAGACGAAAGCGTGGCCGCGACCGCCTTCTCTTCACCACGCCGCTTTTCGTGGCCAGGCCGGGCAATAATGGCGCCTGCCGTCGTCATGAAGAGGAGATCCCGCACGAACATCGCGTTCGGTCGGTCGGCACGCTGCCCGACGACCGGGTGCACAAACACGCCGTGCTGACGATAGACCTCGACCAGTCCGTCAAACTGCTCGCGAAGCCGCCCGGCATCGACCGGCTCTTTGAAGAGCCACTCGTCATATGTCCTCTCGGTCACGAGATCGAGCTCGGAACCGGGCCGGTGCATCAGGACTTCCCGGAGGGTTCCACATTCCGAATCGGCCCCCAATGACCTCCGGCGGCTCTCCATTTCGCGTTGAAATCCCGTACCCGCCATCCCGCATCTCCTTTGTCAGGACCCATTCGCTAGAGGACCGCTACCAGTCGGAGAGGACTTCCGGTCGCACCCGAAAAGAGCGGGGCCAAACAGCAGCACAGAAACTCGCGCCCGCGAATCTCCGCCGGCTCCAGGTTGCACTGCTCGATCATGTACACACCGCGGCGCACGAGCAGGTTCAGATGCACGGGATCGGAATTGGTGGGGTCCTGAAACGGCGTCACCTCAATGCTCATGGTGTCACCCGCGACGGCCGCCACCTTCTGGTCAGCCAGCCACGTCGACGCGCTCTCCGAGATGCCGGGTGCCGTCACCGCATACCGGAGGTTGTCGGACCCGTAGTGTCGGGCCCACCCGGTCCGCACGAGGACGATATCTCCGGCCTGCACACCCCCGGGCACCAACCGGGAGGCCTGCTCGAGGTCCTCGGCCTCAACCGGCTCGCCGGCTTCGAGAAAGCGCCCTTTGACCGCCACAGTGTCGAGGAGGACCCCGCGCGTGAGGAGCGGCGGAATACGACTCGCATCCAGGTCCGTGAGCCCGTGATTATGAACCGTGTCGGCGACCGGCACGCCGTTATACATCGCGCCGTTGGCCGAGGTGTGGCCGAGAGCGTCAATGTGAGTTCCCGTGTGAGCGTCAAATTCGATCCGCTCGTCCGCAAACGCGACGCCGTTCCGGGTGCCTCGCTCGTAGTGGACGCGCTGACTCACCAGAGGATGGCTCCACATGGAGATTACGAACGGCGAGTTGATTCCGGGGATCCGGGGAGAATCGACCCCAATTGGCAAGGACAGATCCACGATCCGCCCTTCCTTGACAAGGGAAAAGGCGCGGAGCACTTCACGCTCCGTGACAAAATTCGCGGCCCCGACCCTATCCTCGGGCCCGAACGGGGATGTGCCCTGACGCTGTGACATCCGGCCAGCCTCCTTACGCACGGCAGGACCTCCTTGCGCTGACCCGCCGCTCCTTCCCAATCTAGCATCCAGCCT
>JAKATP010000082.1 GCA_021818685.1 Bacillota bacterium
GACCGGGCCCCCGGCACGCGCCGGTCCTCATCCGGCCGGGAAGCGGCCCGCGACCGGACCCCGCCCGGACCGGAATGAAGTGCGCTCACCTCCGTCCGTCCTCCCCCCCACGTCCGGGAGACCACGCGAATAGGAGCTTCCGGCGCGCCCAAGCGGGCGCCGGGGGCCCTGAGAGAGGGAGCTGGCCGGCCTGCTAGTCTCGTCGTGACGGAGGTGACGGCTTCCGCGGGCCCTGGGTGCGACCGGTCGGTGGCCGTCAAACCCGGACGCGAAGGAGGGTGTCGGCTGTTTATCGACTACCTGGGCGTGATGCTCGTGAATCTGGGTGCCGGGCTTGCTCTCCTCGCTCACTACCTCTACATGCGGCCCACCCGGGAAAACCGGCGAGTTGGGCGTCCGGCTTCCTGGCGGTCGGCCTTCTCGGCCTGCTTACGTCCGTACCCATGGTGCTGACGTGGCCGCTCCCTGGCGGCTATAACGTCGCCTACGGCGAGCCGGGCCTGTATTTCAGCGTGCTCTTTCTGGCGGCAGCCGCGACGCTCACGTTTGAGTGGGAGCCGCTCATCCCTGCCATCTAGGCTTATTCGGCGGCATCTACGCCATCGTGTCGGGATCCGCATGGACCAACTCCACCTCAGTTCTCACCCCTTAGTGGCCTTCATCGGCTTTCTCCGGGCGGGTGTGGGCGGCATCCTGGTCCTGCCCACCCTGTAGTGGCACGATCGGCGAGGCCTCACCTGTCATCCTGGGCTTGGGCGCCATCGTGTGGCTCTACACCGGCTATGCGCCGGGTTTGGCCACATCCTCGACTTTGCCCACTACATTCCTCCTAAGTCGATCGACAACGGGGAGCGGTGCGACCGCTCCCCGTTGGCCGCGATCCGGCTGCGCAGACTGGTCAGCCGGCCAATCCGCCCCCGTCCACAACGATCGTGGAGCCCGTGACCCACGAGGCCCAGTCGCTCGCCAGATACAACACGGCGCGGGCGACGTCGAGCGGCTGGCCAAGACGGGAAAGGGGCCGGACCGCCGCCTCAGCTAGAAATACGGAGAGAGCCTCTCCCACCTCGTCTGCTTCCTGCCGCAGCATCGGTGTGTCGATGTCCCCGGGGCAGACGGCGTTCACCCGGATCCCGTCCGGGCCATGGTCGATGGCCATGGCCCGCGTCAGGTTCACGACGGCGGCTTTGGAAGCACAGTAGACGGCCGCCCGCGGGCCTCCTTTGAGACCCCAGCCCGACCCGATGTTGACGATGCTGCCCCCGCCCGCCCGCTTCATACGGGGAATGACGGCGCGCGCCATGAGAAAGGTCGCCTTGACATTTACACCCATGACCCAGTCCCACTCGTCCTCACTAAGCTCGACCACGGTCTTGCGGCGGATCACGCCCGCTCCGTTGACGAGAACATCGAGACGCCCGAAGCGCTCCTGCACGGCGGCCACAGACGCTTCCACGGCCTCGGCCCGGGTGACGTCCAACGACACCGGCCAGACGGTGTGGCCGCTCGGGTCAAGCTCTGAGGCGACTCGATCTGGCGCTGCTATGTCAAAAAGTGCTATCCGCGCCCCGGCCGCGTGGAGGACGCGCGCCGTTTCACGCCCGATACCGCCCGCCGCACCCGTGACTATCGCGACCCGTCCGGACAGCGGCATCGCCTGCTCCATGCTCAGATTGTCTCCCCCCCATCGATGACAAAACACTGGCCGGTCAGGTAGCGCGCGTCGTCCGACGCCAGAAAAGCAAACAGAGCCGCCACCTCGTCCGGCGTGGCATGGCGCCCGAGCGGCAACGAGCGATTGACCGCATCCAGCATGGCCTCCGTATACTCGCGGCGCTGCATGGGCGTCAGCACATAGCCCGGACAGACGGCGTTGGCGCGCACAGCCGGGGCACCCTCCGCGGCGACCGTGCGCATGAGTTCGATGACGCCCGCTTTAGAGGCGTTGTAATCGGCGTAGTAAGGATGGCCGCGAAATCCGTTGGTAGAGGCCGTCATGAGGATGAGGCCCACGCCCTGGGCGGCCATGCGTGCGAAGGCCGCCTGGGCGCAATAGAACACTCCATCGAGATTGACGGCCAGCACCTCCCGCCACTCGGCGGGGGTGATGTCGGCAAAGGCGTGCCGGACACTGATACCGGCATTGGCAATCAAGACGTCGAGTCCGCCCATTACCTGATCCAAGACGGCAAACGCATCGGCGACCGCGCCGCTCGTGGAGACGTCGGCCGGCAGGGTCAGCAGGTCGGGATCGGCTGACTTTAGTGCGCGGAGCGCTTCTCCGTCGCGGTCCATAACGGCTACCCGGGCGCCTTCCCGACGGAAGCGTTCCACGGTGGCCCGCCCGATGCCGCTCGCGCCCCCCGTCACCAGGACCCGGCGATCGCGAAGCTCGGGATAGCGGGCGGTCATGATCTGGCCACCTCGGCCAGGGCCGCGTCCGCGGCATCCAGGATCTTCTCGACGTGCTCTAACTGATGCGCCTTCGAGATGATCGAGTGCAGCGAGGCCGACGGCGATAGGTAAACACCATGGTGGATCATGCGCCGGGCAAAGCGCTGGAACATCTGGGCGTCCACGCGGGCACAGAAGTCCCGATAGTCCCGGATCGGCTCGGCCGTCCCGAAGAAAATCTGCAGCATGGCGCCGACGCGCTGCACGCGGCCCGTCACATGATGCCGCAAGAGGAGCTCCTGCAGACCGGCTTCGACCGCCGCCGCAATGCGCTCCACGTGCTCGTATACACCCGGCGTGAGCGCCCACAGGTTCGCCCTTGCCACCATCATGCCGATGAGCGAGGCGTTCTGGGTCCCGTAATGCAGCACGCCTCCCCAGCGAAAGCCGTCCAGGGTGGCGGCGGGGCCGGCGATGGCTGCGACGGGCAGCCCAGCCCCAAGACCCTTGCCGAAGGTCAGGATGTCCGGTTTCAGATTGTAGCGGCGGGCCGCCCCGCCCTCGGAGAGCCGAAAGCCCGTGACCGTCTCATCCAGGATGAACAGCGTGTCGTACTGGCGTGCGAGCGCCTGCAGGCCTTCCAGGTAGCCCGGCTCGGGGGGGATGACGCCCATATTGGCCATCACCGGCTCAGTGATGATGCAGGCCACTTCGTCCCGATGGCGGCGCAGGGCGTCCTCCAGGCGGTCGAGGTGGTTCCAGGGTACCAGGATGGCCTGCTGCAGGGCATGGGCTTCGAGGCCTGAGCTCTCCGGTATGGCAATCGGATCGCTCTCGAGCCCCAGATCGGCTATCGGGTGGGGGTGGGCGGACACGAGATAATCGTCATACCATCCGTGATAATGGCCCTCAAACTTGATGAAGCGCCGACGGCCCGTGAGTCCCCGCGCGAGGCGCAGCGCCGCCATCGTCGCCTCCGTGCCGGTGTTGGCAAACCGCACCCGCTCCACTCCCGGCACGCGGGTCGTGATGAGCTCAGCCACATCGACTTCCGGCTCGGACACGGCCGCAAACAGCGTGCCGGTATCCGCCGCCTCGTGGAGCGCCGCCCGAATGGCCGGATCCTGATGACCGAGCAGTAAAGCCCCGTACGCCATCATGAGGTCGACGTACCGGTTGCCGTCCACGTCCTCGACATACGCGCCCTCGCCGCGCCGCAGGAAAATCGGGTGCTCCCCGTAGTTGAGCCGGCCGCGCGACGGCGAGCTCACTCCCTCCACCATCACGTCTTGCGCCCGCTCGAAGAGCTTGCGGGAGGTAGCGGTCGATGGTGTGTTCATGGCTATCGCTTCTTTCTCAAAGAAATATCGGCCACCCGCGCGAGGAGGAGCCGCGCCTGCTCCCCGATGCGCGCGGGATCCCAGGTCGCGACGTCCAGGTCGAGCGCCGCCCGGAGTGCTGCTCGCGCGTCCTCCGTAAGGTGCACCGTGCCGTCGGCATCCATCTGCGCGATGCCGTCTGCGCGGGCGGCCGCTTCGTTGACCGCCACTGCTTCCTCCTCGCTCAACCCCAGGGGCAGGTTGAGCTCGATTTCGCCCGCCCCGGCCCGGCACGGATAGCCGCCTACGAGTCCCCGCGGGCCGGGAATGTGAATCGGTGCCGGACGCGGGCCGATAAGGCATGAGAGCGTGCGGACCAGCGACGCACCCGTATACTGGTGGCTGCGCGTGCCGGACGGCCAGGCAAACGGCCGCGTGATCCCCTGCATCGGCGTCGACCCGACCGAGAGACGGTGCGGAGGCAGCGGTCGCCCCGCAAAAAGCGCCGCCTCTACGCTGTGATGAGCCACCAGGCGGATGTCATCGGAGGGGATCGCCGCGCCCCTCGCCTGCTCCAGGCCCATCACGATCTCGTCCACATTTCCGAAGCCGAGCACACGGGGAAAACCCTGGCGGGCCACGATGGGGGCCACGGCATCCGGATACGGGGCCAGCATCAGCCAGGGAGGATGGTCCAAGGATCGCAGCACCGGCACGAGCTCAAGCGGCAGCGCCGCCTGGCAGGGAAGCCACACGGCAAAGCCCGCCTCGTGAAGCGGGGCGCGCACCGGGTCGGCAAGACCCTCCACCCGCCACCAGCTATAAAGCGTGGCGGTAAAGACAAAGACGTCCGGGCGCATCGTCGTGAGCGCCCGGTGAAGGGCGTCGGGCTCGATTTCGAACACCGCTTTATCGATCCGGGGCGCCGAAGGACGGGCGCGTGCCACCATCCGGGCCATAGACGCCACCTCGTCCACCAAGGTCTCGTGCCGGCTCGCGATAAACAGCTCGTGCTGAGCATCGAGGAGTGCAGCCAGGAGATAGGCCGACTTTTCACCCAGATCGCCGAGCCCATATAGCAGGATCCGCGCCACGAGGAACCTCCTGACCACCGGTTGCCCTGATGATAGCGGACTGAGAATCCGGATCCGGTCGCTATGCGCGGTCGAACGCGTTCAGGGCGTTCACCCCGTGGGCGAGGGCGGAGCCTGCCTTTAAGAGACCCGCGATCTGCACAGCCTCCATGAGCTCTTCCCGGGTCCCGCCAAGGGTCTTTAACCGACCGACGTGCGCCTCAATGCAATAGGGGCAGCCCGTCACGTGCGCTACGGCCACCGCGATCAGTTCCTTCACCTTAGAAGGCAGTGCCCCCTCCTGAAACGCCGCACGGTCCCACGCGGCGTAGGCTGCAAACGCGTCCGGCGCAAATTCCTGTATCTCGGCCAACCGCGCCCCGTACGAACGCCGATAGAGGACATCGTCCCCCACGTAAACCCCTTCTTCCACCGTAGAATAGCGTTCACGCTACGAAACGAGGCTCTCGCGGTCAAGCCGGCCGCATCCGCCGCCCCCGACGCACCGCCAGCGCATTTCCTTAGCCTTTTCGACCCATCGAGGAGCCTTCCCATTCAATCGGTTCTCCATTGCACCGCACTGCGCAGCATTGTACTGTGCTGTCAGTGACCGCGCGTGGCCGCCGCCGCGTGACTCGCGTTACCACGGTATGATCGCCGTCGGAGTAGCGGCCCGCCCCTCGGACGTGACCGGATCACAGCCGAAGCATGTAACGAGGTATGGGGAGATGGGCCGATGCGGCACCGACATGAAGACACCGGCGCGTCCGAGTTCTGGACGGATACCTGCTTCTATTCCGGCACGGCGTGCATCGCTCTCGCCGTACTCATGCTCTGGACACACGGACCCACCGGCATCGTCTTTTTCGTCGGCGTGGCGCTCCTGGCCGTCGCGTACCGGCGCGAGCCGGCTGTCATGCTGCAGCCGCTCGACGCCCTCCGCAGCTTCGTACATAGGTGCTCGCAACAAATCTGGCCCGTGACCGTCGGCCTGATCGGTGTCGCGCTGCTCGTCTCATGCGCCTTCTATGCCGGGAGGTCCGGCCCTGAACAGCGCCTCACGGCGAGCACGGAGCAGAACCTTATGGAAGGCTGGGCGATGCTCCGTGGGGCCAATGCGAGCCTCCCCGACGCCACGTTTGCGCAGGCAGACGGCTATATGGCCTTGGGGGAGCTCTTCGCGGCTCAGGAAGGCTTCTCGGCCCTGCATCAGGGGCAGGCCTTCTACACAATCCTGATGGACGTGCAACAGGCCGAGTCCAACGTCCTTTCGCACCACGCCACCTCGCGCGACTGGGAGGTGCTCGCCATCTTCCACCGAAGCCTCTTCCCCTTTCGCAACGCGGGCTTTGGTGACATTCCGATTCCGGCGCTCGACCGGGCGCTCAACGCCGCCGCCGCTCAGATGGGCCACGGTCCGGGATGATGGCCGTCCCAGACGTCGACTCCCGGCCGCCGACGGCCCGCCTGCCAGGCGGGCTCGGACGCGGGCCCCGGACAATTAAGTGATCGATACCCACTCGGGTATAATGGCACCCGTCAGGCGACGGGCGCGGCCGATGCGCGGCGCCGCGATGACGCGTAAGAGCCACAGGGGGTGTGCCAAAGCATGTTGGAATGGCTGTTGGGACCGCGCATTGACACCATCGATGGTCAGGAACTGGCGCGCCGCCTCAAGGACTCTGACGCGCCCTATGTGTTGGATGTCCGCCTACCGGGGGAGTTTCGCCAGGGCCACATTCCCCAAGCACATCTGATCCCGCTCGGGGAAGTGTCGCGGCGGCTCGACGAAATTCCGAAAGATCGCACGATCGTGACCGTATGCCGCTCCGGCCACCGCAGCGCCATAGCGGCCCAGCAGTTGATACGGGCGGGCTACGACGTGAAGAATCTGGCCGGAGGCATGTCCATGTGGAGAGGCGCTACCACGCGCTGACGGCCCTCGACCACTTCAGGCTAGGGGGAACACGACGCGCAGATCGGACCGTGCGCCCAGCGCGTGCCGGTACGCGTAATTGTGGTCGGCCCCGTGAATGCATAGAACCCGGCGGCCCGGGTGGCGCCTTATAGCGGCCCGGACGCGGCCCAGCATGATCGCGTGCCGGGCCTCCCACACCACCGCCTGTACTCCCGGGTTCACCTGGGCGAGCCAGGCATAGAGCCCTCGCGTCACCGCGTCGTACGCATCGCTGTTAAGTGGCAGACCGCCGACGTCCAAGGTCCCTAACTGCCACTCCTGCCACCGCTCGAGCTCCCGTTCAAGCTCCGTGCGGCGGGCGGGCTCGAACCGGTCGAATATCCCTTCCTGAAACACATCTTCCAAAAACCAGTCCACCGGCACGAATTCGATGCCACGCTCAGCGCAGAAGGGATAGATGAGCGCCGGGTACTCGGTCGGGGTCTCTCCCAGGATGCCGCGCGCGTCGCCCGTCTGCTGGTAGAGGCGCCAGCTTCGTGGCTCCACCTCGCCGCAGATGACGTCTGGCCTGAACGCCTCGATGAGGGAGCGCACCCGCGTGAGCGGCAGATGGCAGCGCTCCTGCAGGACCGGATCGTGTGTGATGCCGAGAATGCCCACGGTCGTCATGGTCGTCGCGAAACCGCCTTTCCGCTCGAACAGCCCGAGTCGGGCCGCGACACCGAGTTTACCTAAACTGCAAACCGGGAGCTTCCCGCCGCTCAGCCCGCGCGCGTTGGTGCGGTATCGTAAGAGGCACGACCAGTCCGTCCCACTACGACGTCAGGCCGCGGTGGCCGGCGTGCGGGAGGTCCGCCTGCATGACCACAAGGCCCCGGCGGGTCGGCCGCCCGACACTCTTACATCACCCTGACTTCCTGCGCCTTTGGGCCGGTCAGAGCATCTCCCAGTTCGGGTCCCAGATCACGCTACTCGCGCTCCCTCTCACGGCGGTCTTGTATCTGCACGCGACGGCCGCGCAGATGGGCATCCTCGGCGCCATGGCGATGGCACCATTCCTCTTGGTGGGCTTGTTCCTGGGCGTTTACGTAGACCGGGGCCGCCGGCGTCCGCTTCTGGTCGGAGCGGACGCCGGGCGTGCTCTGCTGCTGTTGGTGGTGCCCGCACTCTACGCCCTCCATCGCCTGTCTATCGGGGTACTGTACGGTGAAGAGTTCCTGCTCGGAAGCCTGACGGTCTTGTTTGACGTGGCCTACCAGTCCTATCTTCCTGCTCTCGTCAGTGCCGACGCCCTCGTTGAGGGCAACTCGAAGCTCGAAGTCAGCCGGGCCGTCGCCCAGATCGGCGGACCCGGCATGGCGGGTCTACTGGTGCAGTGGGTCACCGCGCCCCTGGCGGTGGCGGTCAACGCCGTCACCTACGTAGGTTCGGTGGCGTCGCTGCTCCTCATCCGGACGCCGGAACCTGCCCCAGCGCGTCGGCGCGAGGGGGGTATCGGAAGGCAGATCAAAGAGGGGCTTGACACCGTATTCAAGAACGCGTATCTCCGCTCGATCGCTGGCTGCACGGCCACGGCCAATCTCTTCAACAGCATGGGGCAGGCCGTCTACGTGTTGTATGCGGTGCATCGCATCGGCGTAACGCCGGGTCTGCTCGGTGTCATCTACGGTCTCGGGAGCGCCGGAGCGCTGGCCGGCGCTGTTCTGGCCGATCGCCTGGCGCGTCGGTTGGGTGTCGGACGCCTCATTGTCCTGGCCTCGCTGGCCTCGGCGGCGGGAGAGCTCCTGGTGCCACTTGCGCGGCCGCCGATTCCGGTCGGACTTCCCATCCTGGTAGCCGCCTCGCTCACGATTTCCGTGGGTGGCACGGTGTACAACATCACCCAGGTGAGCCTCCGCCAGGCCATTACGCCGGGCAGGATCCTTGGCCGCATGAACGCCTCCATGCGGTTTGTGGTCTGGGGGGTGATGCCTATCGGCTCCCTCATCGGCGGGGCGCTCGGAAGCCATGTCGGGCTTCGCCCCACCCTGGTGGTGGCGGCCGTGGGAGGTCTCGGGGCCCCCTTGTGGGTGCGATTCTCCCCCATCCGCGCCCTCGTCCAGCAGCCGGGGCCGGTGGACCCCGCGTGCCCGTAATCCCCACTTGGCATGACATGCGCCAGGGCGTCCTGTCGCCGGATCGCGCCGGCCATAAGCCATCCACACCGAGGACAGACAGTCCTTTTTCGACCGCCATCCGGACCTTTTTCGATGCAGACAGTATGCGCCGGCGTGATGGCCTCTCGTACCCGATACCAAGTAGGGTAACGTGAAGACAGACGCCGCTGGCACTGGCCGGCCGACACGGGGGCGGATCCGCCCCCAACAGAAAGGGTCGTGAAGCTATGCGCGAACGCGAACCGAATACGAGACTCCTCCACACCGCCTTCAAATCGAATCGGGCAGGGCAGGTGGGCGAAGCCCTCACACCGCCGGTGGTATTGACGACGAGCTTTTATTTCCCATCACTCGAGAAAGGGGCGGCGGTCGCCCGGGGCGACGAGCCGGGCTTCGTCTACACGCGGGGCGGCAATCCTACGCTGCGCACGGTCGAAGAAACGGTCAGTACGCTTGAGGGGGCTGAGGACTCGCTCGTGGTGGCGTCCGGCATGGCCGCGACTACGTCCACCCTCATTACGCTCTTGAAGCCGGGCGACCATGTCGTCGCCGGCGCGGCCCAGTACGGCGGGACCTATGGCTTCCTCCACGGTGTCGCGGCCCGTATGGGCGTGAGCTTTACCACCGTGGATGCGACGGATGTCGGCCAGCTCGAGCGGGCGATCCGGCCCGAGACCCGGGTGGTGTTTGTCGAGACTGTCGGGAATCCCATGATGACGGTCACGCCGATAGATGCCGTCGCCACGATCACCCGTTCCCGCGACATCGCGCTCGTGGTCGACAACACCTTTGCCAGCGGGGCCCTCTACCGGCCCCTCTCCCAGGGGGCCACCGTCGTCGTGAACTCCGCCACCAAGTACATGAACGGACACGGTGACACCATCATCGGCACCATCTCGGGGGCCGCGACCGTTATAGCCGCGATCAAAGATACCGTGAACCAGCTCGGCGGCATCGCGAATCCGCTCGCCGCCTACCTCATGTGGCGCGGGATGGCAACCCTCTATGCGCGCATGGCGGTCCACAGCGACACCGCGCTTCAGGTCGCGGAAGCGCTCGAAGCGATGCCGGGTGTGGCCCGTGTCCGTTATCCGGGCTTGAAAAGCCACCCCCAGCACGACTGGATCGCCAGCCACTTCACAGGAGGGCGGGCCGGCGGAATGATGAGCATCGACCTTGACCCGCATACCGACGTGGCAGCCTTCGTCGACCACCTGGCGCTGTTCCACCGGGCCGTAAGCCTCGGCGACACGACCTCGCTCATCGAGCAGCCTACCAGCCTCACCCACCGCAAGCTGACTGAAGCGGAGCAGGCCTCGATGGCGCTCACGCCGCGGACTCTTCGGCTCTCCATCGGCCTGGAGGCGCCGGCGGATCTCATCGAAGACCTCCGACAGGCGCTGGCCACGGCCCGCTGAGATCGGGGTCGTGGGTGGCGTGCCCCCGGCCACCACCGGAGTCTCGCCGAATGCGTGCACCCCGGCGCCCGCAAGCCCCTACGCAGTCGGTGCGGGCGCCGCCTGGGGGCCGTTTTCGCGAAGGGCCCGCTCCAGGAGCGGGCCCCGCCGCCAGAGGGCGACGGTGCCCACCAGCAACATGAAGCTGCCGACGAAAAAGGGGATGTGGGCCCCAAACGCCTGATCGATGACGCCGGAGAAGACGGGGGCAATGGCCGCCCCGGACCAGCGGAGGAAATTATAAGTGCCGGAGCTGATGGAGCGCGAGAAGGGCGACACCTCCATGGCCAGAGTCGTAAAGAGCGCGTTGGCAATGCCGCAGAAGAAGCCTGATGCGACCACGGTATAGAGAAGGCCGGAGCCCCGCGCCAATCCCGCCACCACAAAGACCAGCACCAGGCAGGCCAGATTGACCAGCAGGACCCGTATCGGTGACCAGCGGCGGAGAAGATAGTTCACCACCACCACCGACGAGAAGGCCACCAGGATCCCCCAGAAGAAGTAGGTGAGGCCGAGCTCAATCG
Source organism: Bacillota bacterium (assembly GCA_021818685.1). Classification (GTDB taxonomy): domain Bacteria; phylum Bacillota; class Sulfobacillia; order Sulfobacillales; family JAIMBI01; genus JAKATP01. Next base: position 10,842 of record JAKATP010000082.1, read on the forward strand.
GCGTAAGATGCTTCAGGGTGAGGGGTGAATACGCCAGCACGGTGAAGAAGGCGTAGCTGTAACACAGGCCGATTAGGGCGTTGGTCACTACCGGTCGGTTCTTCAGCGCCGTAAAGATATCGCGCGCCGTGCGCGGGCTCTCGTGCTGCGGCGGCTCCCGCACCAGGGTCAGCGTGGCCAGAAACGCGATAGCCATAAGCGTGGCGGTGCCAAAGAAAGGGTACCGCCAGAGGTGGCTTCCGAGCCATCCCCCGATGAGCGGGCCCGAGGCGATGCCCAGGCCGAGGGCCGCCTCGTAGAGGGTGATGGCAGAACTCATGCCGCCCAAGGAGAGTCCTACGATGATGGACAGCGCCGTCGAGGTAAAGAGAGCATTTCCGAGACCCCAGCCTCCCCGCACCAGCGCCAGGATCCCGATGTTGGGTGACAGCCCCGAGGCGGTCGCGAAAACCACCACGACCCCGAGCCCCAAGAGCAGCGTGCGCTTTCCGCCCAGCCGGGTGGCCAGCACTCCCGACACCAGCATCGCAAGTGCCATCACGGCGATATAACTCGTGAACAACCACTCCACTTGCGCGGGCGTCGCGCCCATGGCGCGTCCAATGAGGGGGAGAATGGGATCGACGACGCCGATACCCATAAAGGCAACCAACGTGGCGAAGGCGGTGGCCCAGACGGCGGGTGGAAAGTGGGACAGACGAAATGACCCCGTTGACGAGTGATTCATGTCTGCCATTATAGGCAAACCGCGGGCTCTGGAGGGGGTTCGCGTCCCCGGTCAGGATGGCTCTTGGCATCCGACGTCGACCTTAACCGTACGAGCGTACGACTGTAGACAGGCACGCATCGCGCGCCGCCCGGTCCGTCGTGGGCGGGCACTATTGCCATGGGTCGGATCCTAGCCGGGTGTGACCGTGCGGCCGTAGGCAGACCTGGAGGCGAGCCGTTCCAGGGCGTCTAGGGTTTCGCGGAGTTGACGCGCCTGGGCTTCCACAATGTTGGGCACATGGACAAAGCGTCTATCGTGGCCGCTCGCTCCCGGGCGCCAACGCGGTCCCTCCAGAACCAGGACCCCGCGGCGGGCCATCCGCCGCAGGACGCGCGCAAGCTTCCGGGCCGACCAATCGAACTCGGGTGCGAGTCGGGCGCCCAGGCGGCGGGCCTCGCTGCCGCGAGCCGCGGCCAGCAGTTCCGACACCATGCCGCCGTCCGGGTGGCGCAGTATCTCCTCGGCCAGCACCTGACTCAAGGTTACGGGCCGTTCGGCCAGCAGCTGCTCGCGGAGCGCGGCGTCGCTCGCCATCGGCGTAAGGCGGACCCTCAGGGTCAGCCGGCGGTGGGCCCACAGCTCATAAGCCCCGGCCGCAGCGTAGAGGTGCGCCGCATGCGGCAGAAG
>JAKATP010000083.1:0-3489 GCA_021818685.1 Bacillota bacterium
CGAGCTCTAAAAGGCGGAGGATCGGGCCGTCCTGCCGCCGTCCGGCGAGTTCGTCGCGGTAGCGTGCCGCGAATTCCCGATACCGCGTCGGCTCATGGCCATACCACTTCCGGAGATCATGGCTAGGTGCCGCATCCTTGATCCATTCGTCGAACGGCGCATCCGCACGCCTGACCCCCCGCGGCCAGAGCCGATCTACGAGAACGCGATAGTACCCTTCTGGTGCCGATCCGAGCCGAGCTACTGCGATCGCCAGCATCTTGTTCCCACCGTCCCTGCATCGTCGTTCTCCAGCCCCCTAAAAACGCCTACGGCGAGAGAGCTCCCGTCTTCATGTCATCCCCGCGGCGGTACCGATGCCGCCGATCCCGCGATGCGATGCGGCAAACCCAACGCATGCTGACAAGTAGCCGCCACGGGAGAGTGGCCCACACCGTTTCTGTTGTCAGCGTAATGCATGTAACTCAGACGGAATGTGACGGAGCGCACGATCGCCGCCACTGTCATGGCTCACAGTCACGCCGAAGGCCATCGGGTGGGGAGGCGTTCGCTAATGGTGAGGTGTACCCGGGCCCGGGCGCCGGGGAAGCTCGTGCTTCTCGGGGAGTATGCGGTGCTCACACCAGGCGAGCCCGGGGTGGTCATGGCTGTCGATCGTTATGCGGAGGTCATCGTCACGCCGAGTCAGGATGGGATGGTGTGGTCCGATGAAGAGGGCGTCACCCATCGCTGGTGGTTAGAGGACGCTGTTCATTTTGCCGCCGGCCGGCGCTTTCCCCGTTTTGTGGGTGGGGCGCTTTCGGTGGTTCTGGCTTACCTGGCCGATCTCGGAATTGAGCTTTCTCCGTTTCGTCTAGACATCGTCACTCGCTCACTATCCGGTCCGACGGGGAAGTATGGCCTGGGATCAAGTGCGGCTGTCGTCGTTGCGGTTGTCGGCGGGGTGCTTGCCGCCGCCCTGCCAGCTGAGCGGCCGATCAAGCGGGATGTCGTGTTCGAACTCGCGCTCGGCGCCCACCGGCAGGTCCAGGGAGGGGGATCCGGCATCGATGTGGCCGCGAGTGTCTATGGTGGCTTTCTCCAATATCGGGCCGGGGTCGCCGAGTCTGCCAGGCGCCCGGAGACCGTGGTGGTGCCCATAAAGCCTGCCATGCCTCTCCCCATTCTAGCGGGCGACAGCGGCCAATCCATCCAGACTAATCCCCGTGTACTAGCCTTCCAGGACTGGAGCGCAGCCCATCACCGCTTTCACCACGAATTTCTAGAGCTCAGCCGAGTCAATGTCTCTGCCCTCATTGAAGACTGGCGCTCAGGTGAGGGCCTTGGCATCGCGCGAATCGCCCGGGGTCGGGATCTGCTGGAGGGACTCGGGAGTCGGCTAGGCCTCTCAATGGAAACGCCGCGCCTTGCGCGGATGAACGCGCTCGCGAAGAGGTGGGGGGGTGCAGCAAAACCCTCAGGTTCCGGCGGAGGCGACGTGGGCGTAGCACTTCTGCCCACGGTCCAAGCTCGGGACGCCGTCGCCAGGGCATGGGAGGAAGCGGGCATCAGGGTTCTGGACGTGGCCAAGAGCGAAGCTGGTCTTTCGGTTTACCCGGCTGGCTGAGCGTGGGGACGATCGTGAGCGCCATCACAGATTCGCACGCAGAGAGTCTTTAGCCTTTACGGCGGTCTCCTGCAGGCGAACGGTGTGGTCCGGCGAAGGAGGAGGGCGTGATGTCGCGAGCCCGAGACATACGGGAAGCGCTCCGAACGGTACAGGATCCGGTGCTGGGGCGGAGCCTTCTTGACCTCGGCATGGTTCGCAACATCACCAGCGATGGAGCAGCGGTGTCCATCGAGATCGCCGTGATCCGAGCTGATGGCATCATTCATCCCGCTGTGCAGGAGGGGATCGTAAAGGCAGTCCAAGCACTTTCCGGCGTGGAACGGGTGAACGTCAGTGCGGTGCCCATGACAGAGCGGGAACGGCGACATACGGCAACGGTGGCGCGACGCCCGCTGTCTGCGCCGTCGCAAGGGCCCGCGCCTCACACTCGCGGAGCTCCCCTTGCCACGGTGGGACTGGCAGCCTCACCCGAGGCGCGGGTGATCGGGATCGCCAGCGGCAAAGGCGGGGTGGGGAAGTCGACCGTGACCGCCAACCTTGCGGTGATGTTGGCCCAGATGGGCTACCGGATTGGCCTCATCGACATGGACGTGTACGGGTTTAGCCAGGGGCGACTCTTCGGGGTTGAAACCCCGGCGCAAGCAGATGACGATCGGCGCATCGTGCCTTGGCGGGCCCACGGTATTGATCTGGTATCCATGGGCATGTTCGTCGCGGAAGAGAGACCCATCATGTGGCGGGGTCCGATGTTGGGCAAGGTCATGCAGCAATTCTTTCGCGATGTCGCCTGGAGGACGCTTGATTACCTGCTTTTGGATTTGCCGCCAGGCACAGGCGATACCGCCCTCGACATGGCCCAACGGGTGCCCAGCGCCGAGATCGTGCTGGTGACCACCCCACAGCCGGTCGCAGCGCGAGTGGCAGTCCGCACGGGTCAACTGGCGCATCATCTCGGTCAAACACTGGTCGGCGTGGTAGAGAACATGAGTTACACCATCTGTCCTCATGGGGAGCGGTGGAATCTCTTTGGTCAGGGCGGAGGGCAAGGATTGGCAGACGAACTCGGGATACCGCTCCTGGGCCAGGTCCCGCTGGAGATGGGTGTGCGCGAGGGGGGCGACGCGGGACGACCGGTGGTGCTGGCCGACCCGACGGGGCCGGCGGCGAGCGAGTTCCGCCGCATTGCAGAACGCCTGACAGCATCACGTCCGCACCACAGCGGCCACGCATCGCAGGGCGTTCCGTCGGGCACTGCATGACGCGCCGGGCAGGGACTGCTCGTCTTCTGTTATTACCTATCCCTGTCTATCACCAGCCCCACGACACCGGGGCGGGAAGTGCCGCACCCGAGCTTCTCTGGATTGCGGATCTACCGTTGGGTGGCCCGCGGTGTCGAAGCGCACGATACGGTCAAGAGCGGGATAGCGACGGACCAGAAAGTGGTCGAGCGCTGGTTCCGACGTCCCGGCATAGCGACTGAGATAGCCAAGGGCGATGAAAAGCAGAACATAAATGATGCTGCTGCCAATATCCGTGGCCCCGGCATTAAAGGGCTTGCCGAATCCTTCTGCCGTGATCCAGATGCCGCCGCTCAGCACGGCGGCAAGCCAGTATGCCATCTTTCGAAACACCCCGAGCACGAGTGCTGCGGCCAGCAGCGTTTCCATCACCGCAGTGGACCAAGCTACCAATCCCGGGTCCATCCGGATAAGCGACAACCAGCCGTGAAACCACGGCATGAGCCACGCAGGCTGCCCCGCCATGGCGACTTCGAAGTAGGACACCACGTGGTGCAAAAAAGCCGGCTGCCATTTTAGATACGCGTCGATGCCCCATATGGCACCCACAGCAATCCTGAGTCCCGCAACACCTCGTGCGCC
>JAKATP010000083.1:3589-12207 GCA_021818685.1 Bacillota bacterium
TCGTGCAGGCAAAAGGCTACGCACGCGTCAGTGACATCGCCGAGCATCTGGGCATCCAGGTCGCCTCGGTAAGCCGGATGGTCAAGCGGCTGGCGGAGGAGGGGCTCCTGTCGCGGGAACGCTACCGGGGGTTCAGCTTCACGGAGGCCGGGGCGCTTCAGGGTCAGAAGCTTTACGAGCGGCATAAGACCCTGGAAGCGCTCATTGGTCTCCTCCTGTCGTGGCCCCCCGATCGCATTTATCAGATCGTCGAGGGAATCGAGCATCATTTCGACCCTGACTCTGTCCAGTGTCTCGGGCGCCTCGTGCAGTTCATCCAAGATCACCCTGCATGGTGGGCTCAATACACCGAGAGCGCCGCGAAGAGATGACGGCATGAGGTTCCCCGCCAAGTTCGCAGAGGTACCGCGGCGGGAATCTGCTCGGAGACGGGGCAGGGCCACGTCATAGTCGACGATAAGGCCAGGATTTCGCCATTTCCGCGCTAATCCTGGCGGAGCCCCCGGCAATTTGCTACACCCCCTGTATGGGACAAACACCGCGAGGGGATTGGTCGGGCGCGCCAGCGCCCGGGGCCAGGATGAAAGAGCGGATCCGTCGGGTGGTGGTGCGTTTGGTCACCAAAGACGAGCTACCGCGATGGATGGAACTGATGGCGCGCCACCACTATTTAGGCCGCCCTGATATGGTCGGGGAAGTGCTGTGTTATGTCGCGACCGTCGATGACGAGTGGACCGCCTTGATAGGGTGGGCGAGCGCAGCGTTACAGGTCAAGGCCCGGGACCAATGGATTGGCTGGTCGGATGAGCAGCGACATCGGCGGTTGCGGTTTGTGGCCAATAACGTGCGCTATTGCATCCTGCCCGGCTGGAACCTGCCGAATCTCGCGTCCCGGGTCTTGGCACGAAATACCCGCCGGTTGGCGGCAGATTGGCAGGATCGCTTTAACCATCCTGTGATTTTAGCGGAAACCTTTGTCGACCCCAGTCGGTTCAACGGGACCTGCTATCAGGCGGCGGGGTGGGAGAACGTGGGGCGCACCCGGGGATTCGGCCGACATGGCCGACAGTGGGAAGCGCACCAGCAGCCGAAGACGGTCTGGGTGCGGCCGCTTCAGCGGCCGGCGCAATACTGGCTATCGGCGGAGTTTGATGCGCCGATGTTCACCGGGCGGAATCCCGTGATCGACATCAACACCGTGCCGTTAGAAGGGCCCCAGGGTCTCCTCGCCGCGCTCGAGCGGGTCCCCGATCCCCGGCGGCGACGCGGCATCCGCCATCGTCAAACCACCGTGTTGGCGGTGGCCGTCTGCGCGGTGCTGTCCGGCGCTCGTAGTTTCCTGGCCATAGCGGATTGGGCCCAAAGCCTCCCCCAGGACCTACGGAAACGTCTCGGGTGCCGACGGCGTCATGATGATTCGATGGAACGGATCCCGCCCAGCGAACCCACGATTCGCCGCACCTTGGAACGGATCGATGCCGACGCGCTCGACCAGGTGCTGCATGAATTTCTCCAACAGCATGGACAGGGGCGCGCCATCGCGATTGACGGGAAAACCCTTCGGGGATCGGGCCACGGGGCCGAGCGGCCCCGCCATCTGATGGCGGCGGTCATTCACCAAACGGGGGTGGTGGTCGGCCAATCCGCCGTCGATCAGAAGACCAACGAGATTAAAGTCGCCCAGCCGCTCCTGGCCCCCCTCGACCTGGTCGGCCACGTCGTCACCGCCGACGCGCTGCATACGCAAGCCGATTTTGCCCGCTATGTCGTGGACGAGAAGCACGCGGATTATGTGCTCACCGTCAAAGACAACCAACGCCGACTGAACCAGCACCTCACTCAGATGACCTGGGATTTTCCCCCCTCAGGCGGAAACCCGCCAAAAGGGCCACGGGCGGATTGAACGGCGCCGGATTTGGGTCAGCACGGCCATCCGCGGGTCTCGCTGGTTTCCGCGGGTCGAGCAGTGTTTCCGGATCGCGCGGGACACGACGGACCTTCACGGTCGCGCGATGCGCCACGAGTATGCTTACGGCGTGACCAGTTGCTTACCCGAAGAGGCCTCGCCGGAGGACCTCTTGCACTTTGTGCAAGACCATTGGGGCATCGAAAATAAGGTCCACTGGGTGCGGGATGTGACGTTCGACGAAGACCGTTCCCAGGTCCGGACCGGTCACGGACCGCAGACCATGGCCACCCTGCGCAATCTAGCGGTCAGCCTGCTCCGCCTGCACGGGCACACGAATCTCGCACAGGCCACCCGGTACTACAATGCGCATCGGCAGGAGGTCATACGCCTCATCGGCGCCTAAATCCACCGCATGGTCGGAAGCCGCAGACTTTTCTAGCCTCCGATTGGCTTCGGCATGCGCCGACATCGGTCTGACGCCCCGTCGACCGGGTTGGATGGCCTTCAGACTGGCGACGTTCGGTCAACTGGCCCGCCCCATCCCCGACTTTGACGAATCCCTGGGCATGAAGGTGGCACTGCAGGAAATTTCCCTGATGGTCTTGAACCCCGGCGACTTGGCGCTCGTGGCTGATCCCGGTTATCCCGATTATTGGAGCGGGATCGCACTCGCAGGCGGCGTCCGCCGATCGCTGCCGCTCCGGCCCGAAAACGGGTTTCAGCCGGCGTGGGCGGAGGCGCCGTCGTCCCGGCTCGTGTTTTTAAACTATCCGCATAATCCCACGGGCGTCCTGGCGGGTCCCGTGACGTTTTCGGGGGCCGTCGCCTACGCTCGGCGGGTGGGAGCGGTCATCGTCCACGATTTAGCCTACGGTGACATCGTGTTTGACGGGCGTCGGGGCAGCTCGTTTCTGGCGGAGCCCGGCGCGCGGGCGGTGGGTCTGGAGCTTACGTCCTTCTCGAAGTCTTACAACATGGCCGGCTGGCGGCTCGGCCTGGCCGCTGGTGCTGCCGAGCTCATCACGGGACTGGAAACGATCCAGGACCATCTGCATTGCAGTCAGTTCGGTGCCATTCAAGAAGCAGGCATCGCCGCGCTGGACAGCCCACCCACGGTGGTCGCGGGACAGTCCTTCCGCTATCAGGAGCGCCGCGATGCCCTCATCGGAGGTCTGGAGCGGGCGGGCTGGGCGGTCCCGCGGCCCGGTGGCGGGATTTTCTGCTGGGCTCCCGTACCGGGCGGCGGTGACGCGGTGGGCTTCGCCGACTTTCTCCTGGAGCACGCCAATGTGGTGGTGGCGCCCGGCGTCGGATTCGGGAGTTTCGGCGCGGGATATGTCCGCCTATCGCTCACGGCGCCTTCCGCGCGGCTGCAGGAGGCGGCCCGGCGCATCGGAGATGTCCTCCCTGCGTGGCAACGTGTCAGAGGGAGAGACGCATAATCTTCCTACGAGGCTGGAATACTTTCCCAAGGGTGAGTATGTGCGGTGGATACTGGGACTAGGGCTCGCAGCGACGCTAGCCGTCGTCTGGCCGCGTTCGCCCGCCCACGTGCCGGGACCGGTCCTGACGGCGTTTCAGGCATCGAAAGCGCAGGTCGTCGGTTTCAGCGTCAATGATTGGGTAGGTCTACCGCCGGGGATTCTTGTCCGGACGGAGCTCGTCCACATGGCACGTGCGCTCGATGCCCGCTCCGGGTGCCGTGCGGGCGAGAGAGTTTCCGTATCCTCCGCATCCGTGAGCTGGGTCGCGTCGTGCGTCACCCGTGGTACCTCGCTTCGTCTCACGGTGGAGTGGGTATCCGGACGCGGCCGCTACTTGGTCGTCGACGAAACCCGGACTGGAGGCATCGGGCACCTGACCGTGGATGCCGTGCGGGCCGTCCGCATCCTGGCGCCTTTCGGGCCGGTGCATCAGAGTCTCACCATCGAAGGCAGTCTCCGCGGCTTCTTGAGTCCCCGGCAGGAGCGTGCCGCGCTAAGCCGCATGTTGACGGCCGTCGGCGCTCGGGAAGTGAATGGGGAAAGGGCGCGCGAGTGGGTATCCATCGCCGCCTATACCCCCGGCATGGGCGGCGTCCTCAGGACGCAAGGCCAGCCGGTGGACCTGCAACTGGCGCTCGTGACGGATCATGTGTCGGGGCGCACCCTGGTTTTGGTAGGATCCCCCCTCATCGCGATTCCCTATTGACGTGAACGAACCGGCCCAGTGCCGGCAGTGAGACAGTTCAACTGTCGAGCTTGGGGATGGCGGGGGAAAGAGGGAGGAGCCACAACCCCTCACCTCCCCGCGGGCCCGGAAGGGGTCGAAATCTCATCGCGACCGCCAGCCGCCCTGCTTTTGGCTACGCCCATGGTGCATCGCTATGCGAGGACGTCCGCGCTCCGGCCCGCCGAGCCGGAAAACCGGTCGGATGAGGGAGTCTACCGACCGCGAGCGCACCTCAGCCAGCCGGCTCCCCGATGGTGCCGGGCATGGACGGCGGCGCGTGCAATCGTGTTCGCGCCTCCTGTGTCAAGCTCTGCGACGGTCCATCCGCCGGATGATGAGAGCCACCCACTCCTCAAAGGGTGCATGGGGTCCAGGTCGGACCCGGCTTGGCACGGTCCGCGTGTCGGGCGTCGGCGGCACGGTGCGCGTCAGCCCGCTCGGGTGTCGGACGCGCCACCATGTGCCGCTGATGCGCACATGAAAGCAGCAGCGGGCAAAAAGACACAGGCTGGTCTCCGGTACCATGGCACCGCCATCATGCAGGTCCTAGAATAGCCATGGGAGCCCAAGGCGGCGGGCATGCGTCCGATCCGCTCCCACGGTGCCGCGGACAGGAGGGATCGCGGGTGAGGTTGAAGCCGATGACGGAGACGGCTTGTGAGGATTACCTGGCGGGAGCCATCAAGCATTACGCCGACGAGCACGTGCGGTCGGGACGCTGGTCGCCTGAGGATGCGTACGTCCAAGCTGAAAAAGAGTTCGCCGAGCTGTTGCCGGACGGGACCCACACGGCGGGTCAGTACCTTCTGACCTTGGTGGACGAGACCGCCGGCACGGAGGTCGGCATGCTCTGGTACGGCCTTCGTGAAGAAATGGGAGTGCGGGAAGCTTGGGTTTGGGACTTTAACGTGGCGCCATCGTACCGGCGTCAGGGATATGGCCGGCAGGCTCTGGCCGCGCTGGAGCAGCATGTCCGCGCACGAGGACTGGAGCGGATCAGCCTCCATGTGTTCGGTCACAATAAGGCAGCGCGCGCTCTTTATGAGCGGATGGGATATTTCCCCACGAACATCGTGATGAGTAAGACTCTACCGGGGTAACGCGCACGAGACCCCGGGGCGGACGGTCTCCGTGTGCTTCGTCGCCTCGTGTTTGTGAGCCCAGGGCGGGGATCCTGGCTTCGATTATGGTTTTTGCCGAAATCTCAAACCGAAGGCGGCAAACACCAGGACAATCCCGAGGTTCACGAGGAGCCGCGCCCAGATGGCATGCCTGAAGAACAGGATATCGACACTCACCACAACGGCGATCAAGAGGGCAATGTAGAGCCCCACAGTCAGGTTCCTCGTCATGGTGGTCACCTTTCATGCAGATCACACAGATGGACCGCGCGGCATCGGGCTCGTGACGAGGGTACCACCTTCAAAGCCATCCGAGGACTCTACAGCGACGCTAAAGCGTCTACGGGTAAAGAGCGCGGTGACGAGCGAAGCTAGGTTGCGCGCCGCGTTCGGGTCCACGTCGAACGTGCGCCCACATGGTTCGCACCGGAAGACCTGTTCGGACAAATGCAGGTTGTTCTGCACCGTGCCTCACGCCGACCAGGTCCTGCCGGATGGGTAGAAGCGCCGGGTGATCACCAGTTGAGACGCATACCACCGGTCCTTGTACTCCGCCAGCCGCCGGAACGCCGACTCCCCGGCGTTAGCCATGAAACGCGCCCAGGGGAGTTGCGGATCACTGTGCACGGACAGGTCTTCGACCATGGGGACCGACTTCGTGTTCACGTCGTCCCAACTCGTCTTGGGCAGGAAGTCGCGCGATTGGTTATCGCTGCGTCGGTGTCGTCGAAGGGGCCCCATCTTCGGCTGGCGCCGGTTACGCACTCGGGTCCGGTTGGACGCCCTGGACTTCGGAGTTTGGGCGGCCTGAAAACGGCAGCGACGGGCGGATCGCGGGTGCGTCCGCTTCGAACAGGCGGGGCTACCGATTCTACCCGCCCGCAGACACTCTGGATGAGACGGGCGACCCATCCATCAACAGGCGTTCGCCGAGTGCGGGTCCGGGGACAGCCGTCGATCCTGTCAGGGTTCCGGGCGCGGCGATGACCCAACTCACGGTGGATCCCGGGGAGCAGGCGGTCAACGTCCTTACCGACAGCCGGAGTGGCCGTGCCTATACCGAGAGCACAGGGTCACCCTCGCAGCGCGGTTCAGCATGGGCCACGCCCAGACGGTGGACTTAGCCCCCGCTGTCATCGCCGGCTGCTCTTTCCAGCGTAGCCGAGATCGGAAGGTACTGCTGCCCTCCATGACCGGGGACCCGACCCGGCGGATTTGAAGGACCCGCACCAGGCACTCCCGAATCTACGGACGACCCATCGTGCCAGCCCAGGGCGGTGTGACGGCGAACGTTCGGAGGAATTCTCACATGACGCTTCGCCATCACGGGAACTTCGGACGGTTCTGGGCCGCCGAAGCGGTGTCGGACGTCGGCTCTTACATCCGTCTCCTCGCACTGCAGATTCTCATCATCCAGAATCTGCATGGAAACGCCTTCGACCTTGGCTTGGTAAACGCCGCCCGCTGGCTCCCCTATCTCCTCATGGGGCTCCTGGCCGGCGCCGTGCTGGATCGAGTCAACCGACGGTCCGTTCTGGTGCTGACCGACTTCCTGCTCGTGCTACTCTACGCCGCGATCGGGATCTTGGCGTATGTGGGCTATCTGGATGTGGGATGGCTCATGGGGATGGTCTTCCTGGCCGGAAGCGCCGCCCTCTTTCACGAGGCGGCCTCTCAGTCCTACCTTCCGGAGCTCATACCCAGCTCCTTGCTGCTTCGGGCCAACGCCCGCCTGGAACAGACGGGATCTCTGGCCCAGACCATCGGGCCGGCGGCTGCGGGAGCGGTCATCGCCGCTATCGGCGCCCCGCTCGCGGTCATGTGTGATGCAGTCGCCCATGCTGGCAGCGGGGTCTTCAACAGCCTGACCAACGGGCTCCGTCCCACTCGTCCGACCGAGCGGCCTGCGGATAGTCGAATGGGACACGAGATGCGGGAAGGATTGCAATGGCTGTATCGCCACCCGACCCTGCGGGTACTGGCGTGGAACACCAACCTGTGGTTTCTGTTCCACAGCATGGTCATCACGGTCTTGGTACCGTTCGCCTTGCACCAACTCGGATTGAGTCCATGGTTGCTCGGCCTCGTGCTGGCGGGGGCGGGGCTCGGGTCCTTCCTCGGAACCTTGCTGTCTGGCTACTTCGAACGGTGGTGCGGTATCGGCCGCGCGATATCCGTGGCCCGGTGGATCTACGCCCCAAGTCTCATTCTGGTCGTTCTGAGCCCGTCTGGCGCCGCGCATGCCTGGAATGCGGGTGGCTTCTCCCTGGTCGCGGGTGGAGAACTCCTCTACGGCCTGGCCATGGGAATCGAAGGTCCGTTGGAGATGGCCTATCGCCAGGTCATCACGCCCCTGCGACTGCAGGGGCGAATCAATACCACCATGCGGGCCACCAATCGCACGATGGTGGTTATCGGATCACCGCTCGGTGGAGCGATGGCGCTGGCTTTCGGAGTCCGGGTCGTCTTAGGGGTCGCCGTGGTCGGGATGGCAGCGGTCGCCGTCTGGTATTTCTTCTCCCCTACATACGGCGCGGAACTCCCGGCCTTCGCGCCCGAGAAGGACTCCTTTTGATCTGCCAGTCTGTCGCCTCTCCGCCTGGAGCGCGCCGCAGATGCCCCAGACGGCACGGCGACCCCGGACCGACCGGCGCGATCAAGGGGCCTTAGATCGAGGCCAAGTGAGGCCGTTTCGTCCGTCGGGACCCCTTCCGACACGACTCATCCTCTGACCTTTACGCACGACCGCCGCCATTCAGAGCAACCGACGGTTTCGCTGACGGGGGCGGACGGTTCTGCCGGCGCGGTGGCTTTCCCATGCCGAGGCGTGCCTGGGGTATATCTGACTGCCTTGCTGGACCGAGGCCGCCGGTCTTTGTGGTCACGCACCGGCTCGCTTCCGGCGCGGACACCCGGGCGTACCGCCGCCAGGGGAGGCCACGCGAGGTCGCCTCTCAAGGACGGTAGACTCCCCGGGGTCGGATCATGGCCGGCTGGATGCTCGACGACTCCGAACACCGCGGAGTACGCGGGGGCTGTCTGTTTCGTTACCGGAAACCTCGAGCGTGGTTCCGTGGTTCCGCTGCGCGAACGGATAGGGCTCCTGACCCCTTTTTGCGGCATATCCGGAACCCGGTCCACATAATGGATAAAAGTGGGAAACCATGGACACACTGCCTCCTGAGGTGATGTCCATGGACCCCAATACACCCATCGGCCCGGGACGCGGGTTTGGGTGGTCTCTGGGGACGCTGCTGAGAAAGGGCGTCGGAACGGTCAGACGGGCCCTGCGTGCGCTGAACACGGCGCCGCGCTGGACAGTTCCCGCCGCAGCCGTCGCGATTTTGGCGATTGCGGGCGGGTTCTATCTAGCCTAT
>JAKATP010000003.1 GCA_021818685.1 Bacillota bacterium
ACGAGGCACCCTCCCACTCTACCGCCAACGTCTGTTGTGGGTACGGCTATCAGTGTCATGCAGGTCGGTGATGAGACGCTCCTGACCACGTGGCGCGGCAACGCGATCGACCTTACTATCCTTAGGCGAGACCGGAAACAGCAGGTAGTCCTGCCCGTTCACGAGTTCTGTACCTCGGCGGGTTACCTCGTTCGACTCCCGCCCGTGATAGGCGTGACCGGTTGCGGGAGTGTCTGGATTGATCATGCCAGTCACTGGCTCCATGTGGCACTACCGACTCGTTTATCGACCGGCGAGAGCGTCACCGGCAGAGGGAGTCAATGGTGGACCGTAGGCATTGTCGGCACGGCTTCGGGGATGGGTTCGGAAGCGGTCAAGGTGTGGACGACCACCACGCTCGGCGCGTCGTGGGATTTAGGAGCGCAGAGCCACAATGCCCTGTCTTCCCGGCCACGAGGATCTATCCCTTATTTCGGCGACAAGTCGGGTATCGAAGCGGGACCGGGTCATCATCTCTGGCTGAGCGGGTCGGGAGGGGGGGCTTTTGGATGTACCGCTCCGCCGCAGGGCTGCAGACCTGGACTGCCGTGACAGCCCAAAGTCCGAAGCCAGGTCCGAATTCTTGGGTTACAGGCAGCGACGCGCTCGTCGAGACGTCTCCACCCCTGTTCACTTCCCGGACTGAGGGATATATACCCGCCACCGTTTTCGGTCCTCAGGATCGCCTAGCCATCTTCGCCGTGACCGGACCGACCTGGCGCATCGCCCAGCTCCGAGGACTGCTGCCCTTGGCGCCCCAGTCGGTCTGGTCGCTCGCGGCCAGCGGGTCGCACACCCTGTGGGTCGCCGCATCGAGACGCCTGTATCGCAGCGCCAGCGGCGGTCGGACCTGGCAGGTGGCGGGGAGCATTCCCTACCCGTGGACCTTTTTGGCCATCAGCTTTTCTGGCTCCTACGGCTCCGTTTTAGCCATCCTGCCGCCCGGGGCACACCATCCGGGCCATTACGCGCTGTGGCGGACAACAACGGACGGAAAGACATGGCGGGCCGTCCGTGTGTCGCGGCGTAATGCGTCTTGGGACCGAGACACCACCCCTTGACGTCCACAGAACTCTGGTCCTCCACACAGGCGGCGTTCCCCAGCTTCCGGACCTTATTCGTCAGTGGCCGCGAAAGGCCCCGGCCAGCCACCAGGACGGCTCGCCGCGGGTTACTTTCGCGTCGACGACCATCGGGCGGTCGCGAGGGCCTCCGATCCAGTCGGCCACTGCCTCCAGGTCGGCCGGGGCGCGGACGCTGACACCGACACAGCCGAATCCGCGAGCGATGGCCGCGATATCGGTGGGCGGGAACCGGACGTGGTCGAGCGGGTGACCGTCCGGACCGAAATGGTGCACCTCTGCCCCATACGCCTCGTCGTCGTACACCACAATCAGCAAGTCCAGGCCGAGGCGGACGGCCGTCTCGAGATCGGCCAGGCCCATGAGCGTCCCACCGTCGCCGAGGGCCGCCACCGTGAGTCGATCCGGACGCGCTACCGCCGCGCCAATCGCGGTCGCGAGCCCCAGACCGATCGACTGGAAGGCCTGGGTGAAGACGAAGCCTTCGGCATCGGGAACGTCCAGGAACATGGATGGATAGCCCATAAAATTTCCCGAGTCAACGGCAACCGTCCGGCCTGGCGGTAGCATATCGTCTAGCGCGATGGACAGGGTACGGGGATCAATCCGATCATCTTCCAGCATCTCCTGATAGGGCACATCGCGCCAGCGGCCCTCTCGGGCCAGGCGCTCGGCGACCGCGTCGGACCGATAGCCCGGCCTCGATCCGATAGCGCGCCGGTCCAGTTCCCCCAGGACCGCACGCGCTGTCGCCGCCACATCGCCGACGACGCCCAAATCGACCGGGTAGTGCGCGGCCAGGGCGTCCGGATCGATGTCGACCTGGACGACGGGAGTGCCTTGACTTACAAGCGTGCCGCCCCGCAGCGTCCACATGCTGAGCGCACATCCCCATGCAACCAGGAGATCAGCGTTCCTGATGAGGTCGGCCGCCACCGGGGTGGCGAAGCCCCCGCTCACGTCGAGATTGTACGGCGTACCACGGAACAAGCCGCGCGTGACGGCGGAGGTAGCGAGAAGCGCTCCCGTCCGCCCGGCCAACTGCTCTATCTCGGTTCGGGCGGCCCGGGCGCCACGGCCCGCGAGGAATACCGGCCGACGAGCGGCCAGGAGGGCGTCGACCAGCGCCGACACAGCCTCAGGCGCGGGGTCGCGGGTTGTAGGCGGCGGGACGGCCGGCAACGCAAACGACGAAGCGGGCTCCGCCTGCACATCAAGGGGCAGACTCAAAAGCACCGTCCGCCGCTCCCCCACAGCCTCATGGTAGGCACGCGCCACGTCGGCGGCAGCCGTGGCTGCGGAGCCAATACGCACCGCAGTCGCGCCCACCGCCGCGGCTAGCGCCGCATCATCAAGATAGAAATTCGACCGGGGATTCGTCGCCGCGGGAGCGAGAACGATGAGCGGGGTGCGGCTTTTGGCCGCCTCGGTGATGCCTGTCAGAGCATTCGTGAGGCCCGGCCCCTGGTGCACGGACAGCACACCGAGCTTGCCGCTGACGCGGGCGTATGCGTCCGCCATCACGGCCGCGCCACCCTCGTGCCGGGCGGGGACGAACCGCGCCCCTGCCGCAGTCAACGCGTTGGTAACATGGAAATTCCCGCTTCCTACCACGCCGAACACGGTGCTGACGCCCGCTTTCGCCAGCGCGGCACCGACCGCTTCTGCGACCGTTGTCACTTCGCGACCAGGGCCAGCACCCGCGCCGGAGAGCCGGAGCCGGCGACAATCGGCAGCGGCGCCGCGATGACCATCGCGCCCGTGACCGGGAGCTTATCAAGATTGCGGAGCTGGGTAAGGCCGTACTTGCCCGCGCCAAGTATCGCCTGGTGGCACGGGAACGGGGGCTCGAAGCCGAATGCCTGACCGGCATCGGTACCGACGGTCTCGACGCCCAAACCCAATAGGTCGGTGGCGGCCAGGTATGTCGCGGCGGCGTACGTCATACCCGGGGTATGCGAACCGCGCTCGTCGGCGTTGGCATATCGCTCCGGGTCGTCGCCGCGGGTCGACCAGCCGGTGCGGAAGAGCAGCCAGCCAGCCTTCGGCAGCGGGCCGTGCTGCTGCTGCCAGTCCTCGAGGTCTGGGACATCGAGGAGGTAGTCGGGATTCCTGGTGGCCTCGGCTACCCGATCGATGATGACCGCGGGGCCAATCAGTCGGTGCGGAGGGATCTGCGACACGTCTTCCCGGTCCTTGCCGGTCACCCAGTGGTTGGGAGCGTCCAGGTGTGTGCCGGTATGCTCACCGGTCCGGAAGTTGTTCCAGTACCAGGCGGGGCCGCGGTCGTCGTACCGGCTGATCTCTTCGAGCTCGAACGTCTGCGTCTGGCCCCAGACGGGCGGCAACTGCAGGATGGGGGTCCCAGAGTGCAAAGGAGATGTGAGATCGATGACCTCGATGGACCCGTCGATAATCTGCGCTGCAAGCGAGGCGAGGTTAGTCATTTGGTTGAATGTAACCGGGCGGACGCGAGTCGTCAACGGATGGGCCCCCGTGACGGCCACCCCGTTCGCGACAGCTGCCCCGGCTTCGACAGCATCGTGGCGAAACCAGGCCGGGGGTGCCCACAGACGCACGCTTCAGCCTCTGAAATCGCGAAAGCGCCACCTCGTCCCCCCTTTTACGGCCGAGACCATTGCAAGTCCTTCACCATGGCGAGCATCTGCCCAATCGGCAGCGCTGAGTCATTCACCGTGTACAGGCCGCGATCGCGAACCCACGCCATAAAAAGGGATGTCGTGGACGGCGCGCCCGGGCTGGGTTGGGAATAGTTGACCACGACCAGACCGGGGTCCGGTGGAAGCGCGTATTTTCTGAAGAGGCGGCTCAGTGCTTCGGCCATCCGCATGCCTGAAGACCGCGTGCCATTGTCTTGAAAGATGATGCTCCATGACCCCTGCGTCCACTGGATGGAGTCGCCCCAGTCCGGATATCGCACAGCATACACACTGTGGGAAAGCGAGACCGGGACCGCGGGTCCGGTATCCATCCCGGGTCCGCCGGGTCCCGGACCGATCGGCAGTGCATTCCAGAAGTATTCGAGACGGGAGTGCGCCTTCGTCGGTAGTCGTCGAACCATCTTGTTCCCGCTTATCTGCAGGAGGCCGAGCGACGGGGGCGGGGCGTGTCGACGGGAATACGGGTGGCGGGTCGCATAGTACATCACCGTGTATCCGGGCGGCGTCCCCAGATACGTTCGGCGCGTGGCGGAGACCCTCGCCCAAAGCCATCGGTCTGTCGCCGGAAGCGCGATCTGCACGGGCAGTCCGACCCGTATATCCGTATGGGCCTTCACGTACATGAACACCGCCTGCGCCACCACGGCCGCCGTGAGGCCCCGGTCACCCGGCCGGATCGCCCCCGGTATGTTCCGCCAGACGGGAGCAGGACCCGCCGACGGTACGCGAAAACTCTCCAGCCGGCCGAAGGATTCTAGCGCGGCGAAGTTTGGTGTCTGATTGCCGATCATCATGTCGGTGACACCGTGGGTCTTCCGGTTGACGGTAAATTCCACCACCGTGCCGGTCGGCGTCGCGGCACCGGTTGGCGGGCTTGCCCAGTTGGCCGTGAACCGTCCGTACAAGACCACGAAATAGACGCGTGTGGCAGGAGCTGCGACATGTCCGTGAGGTGACCCCGTCAGGGCCATGGCCTCCGTGGTACGGATGGCGTACGCAAGTACCGGATGAGGATCACCGGATGACAGGGCCATCTCCTCGGCTGCCAGCACGACGTAGCGGGGCGGTGGAGACGCGGGGAGGTAAGCGGAAGCCCGTGTGAAAAACCAGAGGGCGCTAACTGCCAGCAGGGAGGCCCCGAGGATTATAATGCCCACCCTTCGTCGCAAGGACTCTCCTCCCCTGCTCCGGCTCACTCGCGGCGGCCGAGCCGCCCGAACCGGTCGCTCTTGCCGGGTCAGGGGCGTTGGCATGCCCCCGTCGCCTGGTCCTCACGCCACCGATGGCCGTGGTCACGCCCCCTGGGGTCCCGAATCGACGGTGCCTGCGGCGGGTCGGTCGTCCACCCCACAAGCGTGACATCGTAGGGTCCTTGCATGACCCTCTCCGCCTGCTAACCCGCGGCCGGCTGACCATCGTGCCGAAGTGCGCCCCACGCTCCCCGATTGCGCAGCACGATACCAGTCGCGTGCCCTCCGACAAGTTCTTTGTCTTGGTAACTCGACCCCTCCCCGGCCGTACGGGATGCACCACGATCGCCAGCCAAAGAGGCCTACGGGCGCCGTTCCGGCCCCCCGGTCCCAAAATGCACGTCGCAAGAGCCCTGAGCCTCCTGAGATTCTTCGTCGAGGTCTGGAACTCGTATCCCATTATATGAGTCGTTTGCCACACTCTGCCATGAAGAGGTTCACCGGCTACGCGCCGCTCGCCTGCAAGGGCCGGAGGTAAAGAGGCCGGGCGAGACGAGGGAGATCCGGCCAAGACGCACAGGGCTCCCAGGGCAAGCAGCGCGAGTCGATGGACGACGGGTCGTAATGCCCCAGCGTTCCCGTTCACGGACGGCTCCAGTAGGCGCGGGTGATCGGAGTCGCCGCCTAAAATGCAAAACGTGGTGGAACCCAAGGTGGTGCTGCCGCCGCCCGACGACCGCGGACGGCCCTTCATCCGCGGGAATCGCGAGAACGCACGTCGGTTGTAGCCGCGTGATGAACAGCGACAGGCGATGCCCTTGCAAAGGGCTTAGGCGATGCGGTGTCATAAAAAGGGCTCGCGGTCTTGAGATCGGATAAGAGTGCCCGGGTCCCGCCTGCACGATGGCCGTTGACCGTTCCTCACCCCTGGCAGGACATGGCGGCACGGCCCTTACCCCCACGTTTTCTGCGCGTCAGGGGCGGCCACGGTCGGGCGTGCCGTGGCGCCTCGGGTTTATGGAGAAGACCGGTGCCGGTCCCCGGCGCGATTGGCGGCGGAATTGGAACCCGCGCCCATGCCCGCGCAATAAAGCATTCCCTCTTCCTGCAGTACCGTGTGGCGTGGGAAGCTCTGGGGACCGCGCGTGGAACGCGTCGCGCCGCCACTTCCGCCAGGAATCGGCGACTGCACCTGCTCCCGCCGTCCATCAGACGATGGCACGGCCCTGGCGTCATCGGAAGACCGCCTAAAAGGCGCCGATGATGGCTGATGACGGAGGAAGCCTTCGAGACGGTCCGTGCCGACCGGAGCACTCAGGGCATCGGGTTCCCGAGGATCCCCTGTCCGCTCCCTCCCCTCTGCCGACGCCACGGGACCCCCGACACGGTCCCGGAACCCTGTCCCCTAAAGCTCCCCTCCGGTCTCACGGTTCACGAAGGTCAGGATATCGGCCGCCGCGTCCGCCTGGGCCCAGAGCGGCTTTCCGACACCGTGGCCCGCATCCGCCTCCATCCGCAGCAGGATGGGCCGGGAAGACGACGTGGAGGCTTTCAGCCGCGCCAGCATCTTTCGCGCATGCATGGGATCGACCCGACTGTCGCTCCGGGCGGCATACAAGAAGACGGCCGGGTAGGCGGTGTGCTCCACCACCCGGTGATAGGGCGAGTAAGCGTAAAGCCATCTGAACGCCTCCGGATCCTCTGGTGACCCGTATTCCCCGGTCCACAGATCGGCGATGAGAAAGCGGTGAAAGCGGATCATATCCAGGAGCGGCACGCCTATCACGACGGCTCCAAACAGATCCGGATGCTGGGTCAACATGGCGCCCGTCAGCAGTCCGCCGTTGCTGCCGCCCGAGACGGCCAGGTGCCGGGAGTCGGTTCGGCCAGTGGCGATGAGATGGCGGGCCGCGGCGGCGCAATCGTCAAACACTTGCTGTTTGTGCTCCCGCATCCCGGCCCGGTGCCAGGCCTCCCCGTATTCTCCGCCGCCGCGGAGGACAGCCAGGGCAAACACACCGCCCCGCTCCACGAACGCCGCCAGGTCGCTTCGGAAGTGCGGGGTGGATGAGATCGCAAAGCCGCCATAGCCGGTCAGAATTGTGGGCCGGGGACCCGGCGCGGCCTCTCGCGGTGACACCACGAACAGCGGAATGCGGGTCTGGTCGGTGGACTCATACCAGTCTCGCTCCACCACCACCTGGCTTGAGAGGTCCGCGTCGGCACCGAAGAGGCGCAGCATGCTCCCCTCCGGGGCGACGGCGTATACACCCGGCGGCGACACGAACGAATCGAATTCCACGACCGCACCCGGTGCACGGGCGTCGGCGGACAGAGATTGCAAGGATCCGAGCCCGGGAACCGCCACGGGTGTTCGGGTGCCCCCGGCATCCCATTCCAGTGCCGATGCAGCGTCCTCCATATAGTGGAGCAGGAGGCCATTCGCAGCCACGGCCATGTCGACGAGCGGCCGCCGCGGGTCCGCAGCCACCCGCTCCTCCCAGGCAGCCAACGACAGTTCCGGGATATCGGTGCTGGAGGGCCAGTCATGGTAAAGCACTCGCCGCATGGGCGCCTGCCAGTCCGAGTGGAGGTAGACGCCATCCGGTCCGAGCTCCGGATAGAACTGCGCTTCGACCCCGCCAGCCCAGCGGACGAGTCGCTCGGGCGCATCGGCCGGTGCCAGATAGACGGAACTCGAGGTCCAGAGAAAGGTCACCGTGACCACGAGGAAGCGACCATCGGGACTCAGCTGGGGGATGAAATGATGTCGACGCTCGAACCCTTCGCCCAGAAGATCGGGATCGTCCGTGTGCGGCAGCCCCAGGCGATGATGAAAGAGGTGCTGGTGATAGTTGGGGTCCTCGGCGTGAAGCTCGCCGGGCAATGGATAGCGGCCATAAAAGAAACCGCCTTCGTCTGCGTCCCACGCGAGGGACGCATAACGGGTGCCCGGAATCGCCTCGTCCAGTTTCCCACCCCGGTCCATATCGCGCACGCAGAGCGTGCTCTTCTCATCGCCGGAACGGGAAATGCCATAGGCCACGTAACGTCCCGACGGTGACGGCGACCACCAGTCGAGAGCCGACAGCCCGTCTGATCCCTCTTCCAGCGGATCGACGATAAGGGTGGGATCTCCGCCTGTGCGGGGGACGCGCATGAGTCGTGGTTGAGGGCGCACGCCGTCGCTCGCGACGAAATAGACAAAGGGGCCCACGATCCGCGGGGTCCGATAGGTGGGCAGCGCGGCCCATCTTAGCCATTGCTCCCGCCAGCGTGCGTTGTCGGGGCCGTCCAAGTAAGCCCGGGTCTCTTGGTTCTCCGCCTCCTCAAACGCGCGGACAAGCGCGCTCTCCCCGTCCTCAAGCCATCGGTACTCGTCGGTAATTACGACCCCGTGGATCCTGTCCGTCACGGGTTCACGCAGAATGTGCCTGCTGTCCATCGTGTCCTCCCACAATTTAACGACAACTTAACCTAAATTGTTGTTCACTTTGGCGGAGTCTGGGATACAATATCCGTGGAAGAGGATCCACGAACAGGGAACCATGAGTTCCAATACGAAACAGGAAGGAGGTGCCGCACGTGACGATGCGCGAATGCTCTAGCTGCCGCCGCACCATCAATGTGGGCTGGTCGGTACTGGCCCGGTCTCATAGTGGCGGCGTTTTGTGCCCGGCGTGCTCGGGCCGCATGCAGCTCGACCGTCTCACCGCTTACCGTACGCCCGTCCGGCCCTACTAAGCCAGACGGGCTTACCGGCTCCACAGCGCCCGCGCGAAGAACAGAAGGTTCGCCGGCCGCTCCGCGAGACGCCGCGTGAAATATGCGTACCAGTCGGTACCATAGGGAATGTACACGCGGGTCCGATACCCTTCGCGGGCCAGTTCCCGCAAGCTCGCCAAATTGATCCCGTACAGCATCTGAAACTCAAACCGGTCGCGGGGAACCGCGTGCGCCCGGATATATCGGAGCGTGCTTCCGATCATCCGCTCGTCATGAGTCGCGATGGCGGTGTAATGGCCGGCTTCGAGCGACATCTCCACCAACCGTACGAAATTGTCGTCCACGTCCGCCTTGGCCGGAAATGCACGCTCGTGGGGCTCGCTGTACGCGCCCTTCACGATCCTGAAATTCCGCGGCTCGTCCGACAGCGCCCGCAAGTCATCGACCGACCGCCGTAGATAAGCTTGCAGCACGGTGCCCACCGAACCGGGGAACGCGCCCCAAAGTTCACGATAAATTTCCAGCGTCACCGTCGTGTAGCGGGAGTCCTCCATGTCGATGCGGACAAAGTTTTGCAGCCGTACCGCCGTCTCCACGAGCGCGCGAGTTTCCGACACCGCCAGATCACGATCGATGTCGAGCCCCATCATCGACAGCTTCAACGACACATTGGCGTCGAGCTTTTCGGCTGCGATCCGGGCCTGAAGCTCGCCATAAGCCGCCGCTGCCGCACGGGCCTCCGCCACGTCGCGAACGCTCTCCCCCAGATGGTCGAGGGTCGCCGCCATGCCGTCCGCGTTTACCGCGCGGGTGACCGCCACCGCGTCGTCGAGCGTTTCTCCGGCCACAAAGCGACGCGCTCCCAGCTGAAACCCATAACGTTTGACCGTGTCCGACACGATACGACTGTCCGCCACACTCAAGATCACCTGTCGAAACATCGCTGCCTCATCCCCCTGGACCATCCGAGCTTCGTGCTGTACGTACCGGCGCCTGCTAATTCCCTTCATTGTCGGAATCCGTTCAGAAGAAATCAATCCGCTCAAGGGTCAGACCATGAGGCGGCGCCAGTTCGGCCGTTTTGAACCCCGGCGCGGACGCCAGGCCCGCGGCTACCAAGCCGGGACGTCTCCCACTGACGTCCGCGACCATGGATCCCACCATCAACCGCACCATGTGGTAGAGAAACCCGCTGCCGGTCACCCGGAACACAAACGCGCCTCGCTCCGCGTGCCAGCGAGCGCTCAGGATGGTGCGCACCGTTGTCCGCGCTGCCGACCCCTCGCCACGAAAGGCGTAGAAGTCGTGCGTGCCCACAAACAGACGGGCCCGATTGTCCAACGCCTGCAGGGAAACGGGAGCCGACACGGCCCAGCTGTGGGCGGACAACCACAAATCGGTACTGCCGCCAGGTACGATGCGGTAAGAATAGGTTTTCGAGCCGGCGTGCCGGATGTCGATATCATCCGGCACGACCGTGATGGTCCGCACGCGCACATCTTGGGGCAGGCGGCCATTCAAGGCCGGAAGCAGGCGGCCGGGCGGCACCGCACAGTCATCGGGGCACCACAGGGCCACCTGCCCTTGTGCGTGGACGCCCGCATCCGTGCGGCTCGCGCCGGCCACGGCTGCGCGCCGCCCGGTAAGCTGCCACAGGGCCTCTTCCACCACTCCCTGCACCGTCCGCCGGCCGGGTTGACGCTGGAAACCGTGAAAGCCAGCCCCTTCGTAGGCGAGGACCAGTTTGTAGGCCATAAGAGATAGTTCAATTGCTCCGGCAAGGAAAAAGCCGCCGGTGGCGGCTAGACCAGCTCGATGATAGCCATCGGCGAACCGTCCCCCTGGCGGGGTGCCGTCCGCATGATGCGGGTGTAGCCCCCGGGACGGTCTGCATATCGCGGCCCGATCGTGTCAAAGAGCTTCTTCAGTACACTCGCGTCCAGCAAATAGGCGGCGGCCTGCCGGCGCGCGTGGAGATCGCCGCGCTTTGCCAGTGTAATCATACGCTCGGTATAAATCCGTGCCTCTTTGGCCCGGGTCACCGTTGTCGTGACGCGCTCGTGCAAGAGGATGGACGTTACCAGGTTTCGCAAGAGCGCACGCCGCTGGTCATGGGGACGGCTCAATTTGCGCACGGTTGCCACAGCTCCTTCATCAAACTAAACACTCGCGGCCCGTCTCCGAGGATCGCCCGGGCGATCCCGGTCGACTTCAGTCCTCCGACGGACGGAGAGTGAGGCCTAGGGCGGCCAGCTTCTCCTTTACTTCCTCAAGCGACTTCTTACCGAGGTTCCGGACTTTCATCATGTCCTCGTCGGTCTTGTTGGTGAGCTCCCCCACCGTGTTGATTCCGGCCCGTTTGAGGCAGTTGAAGGACCGGACTGAGAGGTCAAGCTCCTCAATCGGCATCTCCAGCAGCCGATCCCGCTTGTCTTCCTCACGGTCCACGCCAATCTCCACCGTCTCCGAAGCGTCGGACAGATCCACGAACAGGCGCAGATGGTCGGCCAAGATCTTACCGCCCATCGAGACCGCCTCCTCCGGTGACAGGGTGCCGTCGGTGGTGACCTCCAGCGTCAGCCGGTCGTAGTCCGTGATGTTGCCCACCCGCGTGTTCTCCACCCGCCAGTTCACGCGACGCACGGGGCTGAAGATCGAGTCGATGGGGATAACCCCGATGGCGGCCTCGGGCTTTTTGTTGCGGTCCGCCGCCGTGTAGCCGCGACCCCGCTCGACCGTCATCTCCATCGAGAGGTGCGCACCTTCGTCCAGATGGGCCAGCACCTGCTCGGGGTTCACCACCTCCACATCGGGATCGCTCACAATGTCTCCCGCGTACACAACACCGGGCCCGTCCTTGGTGATGTGGACAAGGTGGGGATCGTCCGAGTACATGCGCAGCGCCAGCTGCTTGATGTTGATGATGATTTCGGTGGTGTCTTCCACCACTCCCGGAATCACCGAGAACTCGTGCAGGACGCCCTCAATTCTCACGGTGGTCACGGCACTGCCCGGCAGGGACGACAGCAACACCCGCCGGAGCGAGTTGCCGAGCGTGATGCCATAGCCGCGCTCGAGCGGTTCCACCGCGAACACGCCAAAAGTCGCTTCCTTGCCATCGTCGATCCGGTGGATCTCCGGCCGTTGCTTCTCGATCTCGGTCATGGCCTGCCCCGGACGGGGCGCGCCCCCCTTTCTCTCAGTCCCTAACGGGAGTAGAGCTCGACCACCAACTGGTCTTGGACCGGTACGTCAATCTCCTCGCGATTGGGAAGACGCAGGACGGTTCCCTTCAAGTTGGGCAGGTCAGCTTCCAGCCACGCCGGCACCCCGCGTCCGGTTTCCTCCCGGGTAGCCGCGAAATGCCCCTTCTGGCGGGAACTCTCACGCACCTCCACGACATCGCCTACGCGCGTCGAGTAGGAGGGGATGTCCACCTTCTTGCCATTGACCAGAAAGTGTCCGTGACGGACAAGCTGACGGGCTTCGGGCCTGGAACTCGCAAGCCCCAAGCGATACACGACATTGTCGAGCCGTCGCTCTAGGAGCTGGGCCAGAGCCGTGCCCGTGACGCCCTTCTGGCGCTCGGCTTTTTCGAAGTAGCGACGGAACTGGGCTTCCATGACACCATACGTCCGCCGCATCTTCTGCTTTTCACGCAGCTGCACGCCGTATTCGGAAAGCTTGCGGCGGCCCTGGCCATGCTGGCCGGGCGGAAACGGCCGGCGGCTGACCGGACACTTGTCCGTAAAACACTTGTCACCCTTCAAGTAAAGCTTGGTGCCCTCCCGGCGACACAGGCGGCATACCGGTCCCGTATAGCGTGCCATGGGTCCCTCCTTCTTCTACGTTTCTTCTGTCCTCACGAGCGATGGCCGCCAGCGCGACGTCCGGGTGTGGGCCTCGTTCGGGTACACACGCCTCGCGGCCGGTCGCTACACGCGGCGGCGCTTGGGCGGCCGACATCCGTTGTGCGGGATCGGCGTCACGTCCTTGATCAGGCTCACTTCCAGGCCGGCGGCCTGCAGCGACCGGATGGCCGCTTCGCGGCCCGCTCCGGGTCCCTTAACGAAGACCTCGACTTCGCGGAGTCCATATTCCATGGCTCCGCGCGCCGCCGACTCGGCCGCCATCTGAGCCGCGTAGGGCGTGCTCTTCCTCGATCCCTTGAATCCCGCCTGCCCGGAGGACGCCCACGAGAGGGCATTTCCCTGAGGATCGGAAATCGTCACAATAGTGTTATTGAACGTCGAACGGATATGGGCAATGCCGCGTTCAATATGGCGGCGGTCACGCCGCTTGGCCCTGGTTGTCCGGCGCGCTGGCATTCAATCCTCCCCTTCTTGCTGGCCTTCTTGATGAATCTCACGCGATGCGGTGTCATTTTCAGCGCTTGCGCCTGACGCCGACCGTGCGCTTCGGCCCCTTGCGCGTCCGCGCATTGGTCTTCGTGCGCTGACCGCGGACCGGAAGCCCGTGACGGTGGCGATAACCGCGATAGGTGCCGATGTCAACCAGGCGCTTGATGCTGAGCTGCACTTCCCGCCGGAGGTCACCCTCGACCCGATAATTCTGGTCGATGACCTCCCGGATGCGGTTGATCTGTTCCTCGGTCAACTCGCGCACCCGGGTGGCCGGATCGACGGCGGCTGTCTCCAGAATCCGGCGGGAGAGGGACCAGCCAATCCCGTAAATGTAAGGCAACGCCGCGTCAATCCGCTTGTCACGCGGTAGGTCGATCCCTGCGATACGTGCCATCCCGTTACTTCCTCGCCCTCAGTATGAAAAATTCCTCAGCCCTGCGCCTGCTTGTGCTTCGGGTTCTCACAGATCACCATCACGCGCCCATGCCGCTTGATGACCTTGCACTTCTCGCACATAGGCTTGACCGATGCACGCACCTTCACGGCCCTGCTCCTTCCCCTTACCGGAATCGGTAGGTGATGCGGCCCCGCGTGAGGTCGTAGGGAGACAGCTGAACCGTCACCCGGTCGCCCGGCAGGACTCGAATGAAGTTCATCCGAATCTTTCCGGACACATGCGCCAGCACGTGGTGGCCATTGGTCAACTCGACTCGAAACATGGCGTTCGGCAAAGTTTCAATCACGGTACCCTCCACCTCGATCGCGTCATCCTTGGCCATCCAGTTCCCCCCTCCCGACCTCGAGCGCCGTCACCCGAGTAAAATTCCGAAAGGCCGGCGATGCTCTCTAACGACGAGCATGAGAGCCCCCGAGGACGCGTCCCCGAGCGCTCTACCCATTCGCCTATTGTACCTCATGGACCCGCTCCTCGGAAAGTCGCGTCAACACTTCCACCCCTTCTTCGCCCACAAACAGCGTGTGCTCAAAATGACAGGCCCGGCTCCCGTCCCGAGTGACCGCAGTCCATCCGTCCGGCAACACCCGCACCGCATACCCACCTTCGGCCACCATGGGTTCGATGGCGAGCGCCATGCCAGGACGGATGCGGGGGCCGAGGCCGCGGGTACCGTAGTTCGGCACCTGGGGATCCTCGTGCATGGACCGTCCCACTCCATGGCCCACAAAGTCGCGGATAACAGCAAATCCGGCCTGCTCCACGACCTCCTGTACGGCGGCGCCGATATCGCCGACGTGTCCACCGATGCGGACCGCCGCGATCCCGGCATCAAGCGATGCCGCCGTCACCGCGAGCAGCTCCACCGCCCTTTCGTCGGGCGGCTGGCCGACGAATACCGAGAGCGCGGCATCGCCGACGAACCCGGATACCCGGGCTCCTAGATCGAGACTCACGAGATCGCCCTCTTTGAGGCGGCGCGACCCGGGAATGCCATGCACCACCTGCTCGTTGACCGAGACGCACACGGTGGCGGGATATGGGGGCTGTCCCTCATATGCCTGATACCCGCGAAAGACGGACAGGGCCCCCCGCTTTTTGATCTCAGCGTCGGCCAGACGGTCAAGCTCCATGGTGGGGAGCCCCGGTGCGACAGCCGCTTTCAAGATCTGCAACACCTCTGCGACCACCTGGCCGGCGGCCCGCATCTGCGCGCGCTCCTGCTCCGATTTCAGCTCAATCATGCAGCACCTCGCGGATGCGGGCAGCCACTTCTTCGACGCTTCCGAGCCCGGATACGGTCGTCAGGAGATCCCGCTCGCGGTAGAACGCCAACAGCGGGGCCGTCTCGTCGCGGTACACTCCGAGCCGGACGGCGACCGTCTCGGCCCGATCATCCGGACGCTGCAAGAGCTCGGCCCCGCAGCGGTCACACACGCCTTCCCGGCGGGGCGCATGGTACAGGGTATGATACGTGGCGCCGCACGACGGGCACAGCCGGCGGCCCGTGATGCGCGCCAGCAGCACGTCCTCGGGCACGTCCACCGCCACGGCGCGATCGAGATGGAGCTGCCGCGCGCGCAGCATTTCCTCGAGAGCCTCGCCCTGCACCAGATTGCGCGGATAGCCGTCCAGGATAAAACCGGGCGCCGCATCATCGCGGTCGATGCGGTCGGCTACCATCCGGCCCGTCACGTCATCCGGCACCAGGATGCCTCGATCCATGTAACCCTTGGCTTCAAGTCCGAGCGGGGTCCCTTGCCGCAGGTTGTAGCGGAACAGATCACCGGTGGACACGTGCGGCACGCCATAGTGTGCCGCCAGAACGTCCGCCTGCGTACCCTTGCCCGCTCCAGGCGGGCCCAACAAAATCAGTCGCATGCCTTCACCTCATGAACCCCTGGTAATTACGCATGAGAAGGTGCGACTGCATCTGCTTTAACGAGTCGAGCGCGACACCCACGATGATAAGGAGCGAGGTACCGCCGAAGTAAAGCGACTGGATATGGGTCGCCATCACCACGAAGCTCGGCATCACGGACACGAGCCCCAAAAAGAGGGCTCCTACCCACGTGAGGCGGTAGCTGATGCGACCGAGGAACTCGGACGTCGCCTTGCCGGGACGAATTCCGGGGATAAATCCGCCCGCCTTCTTCAGATTGTCGGCGACATCGTCCGGCTTGAAGACCACCTGGGTGTAGAAGAACGTGAAGACGACCACCAGGAGGAACTCGACCACGATGTAGGGCCAGGATACAAAGCCAAAATGCTGCGTGAGCCAGGTCTGCCAGGAATGGTGCACAAACTGGGCCACCGTATACGGCAGCAGTAAGAGCGAGATGGCGAAGATGACCGGAATCACGCCCGCCTGGTTCACCCGCATCGGCAGGTGCGTTGTGCCTCCCTGATACATCCGCCGGCCCACCACCCGCTTCGGGTACTGGATCGCGACCCGGCGGTAGCCCTCGTTCATATACACCACCGCGGCTAAAATGATGAGCGCCACGATGAGGAAGATAACGATGGTGGCCACGCTCGCGGCCCCGGCGGAAATGTACTGCCCCACTTGGTTGACCATAAACGGGACCCGGGAAATGATGCCAAAGAACACAAGCAGCGAGATACCGTTGCCGACGCCTTTCTCCGTAATCTGCTCCCCAATCCACATCAGGAGCAGGGTACCGGCAGTCAGCAGCAGCGTCGTGAGCAGGACCGAAGCGATCCCGCTGTGAATGAAGGCGGGCGTCCCGTGGTAGGCGTAGCGCGACAGATAGTAGGAGACGCCGCCGGACTGCAGGAAGCCCAAAATGAGAGTACCCCAGCGGGTGTAGGTCTGGATGTGGCGGTAGCCTTCCTCACCCTCCTTGGACCACTCCTCGACCTTCGGAATCACGACCGTCATCAGCTGCATGATAATGGACGCGTTGATGTACGGGATGATGCTCATGGCAAATAGGGACAACGTGGCCGTTGCCCCGCCGGAAAAGAGGTTCAAGAGCGCGAAGATCGTGGTGCCGGAATTGAACAGGGTCTGAATGACGGCCGTGTTGACACCCGGCAGGGGGATGTTGGCCCCCAGACGGAACACGACCAGGGCGGCCAGGGTGTAGAGGAGGCGGCGGCCCAGCTGGCTCTGACGAAACGCCGCCATCATGTTCGCCGTCTGGGCAGCCCGGGTAGCCATCAGACGACCTCGGTCTTTCCGGACACGGCCTCGATCTTCTCAATCGCCGACTTGGAGAACGCCTGCACCCGAACGGTGAGTGCCCGGTCCACTTCCCCTTCGCCCAGCACCTTTACGGGCAGCTTCCGACGCACGAGCCGCTTTTCGCGCAGAAGGTCCACCGTCACCTCCGTGCCAGGGGGAAACACGTTCAACTGGCCCACGTTCACGACTTCATACTCCACGCGAAAGGGGTTTTTAAACCCGCGCTTCGGAAGTCGGCGGGTGAGCGGCATCTGGCCGCCCTCAAACCCGGGCCGCACACCGCCGCCCGACCGCGCCTTCTGACCCTTCTGGCCGCGGCCGGAGGTCTTGCCGAGACCCGAGCCCCTGCCCCGGCCGACGCGGGTCTTCCTTTTACGCGCGCCGGGATTGGCTTTCAACTCATGCAGTCTCACGACGAACTCTCTCCTTCTTCGCTGGCCGGCGTCGCCTCAGCGTCTCCCGGCGGGGCGTCCGGCTTGGGCGTCGACCCCGGATCCGCATACTCAGGCGTGTCGACCGTGACCGATTCGGCGGCCGCCGTCTGGGCCTTGCGGCTACCGGTCGCACTCCCGGTCTCTTTTGTCTGCACTTTTGTGTCCGGTTCTGCACCCGAAGGCCCGGTTGCGGGTATCTGCGCGCCCGCCGTCTCCGCGGGCGGTGCCGATATCACACGGAACTCCGGGGGGCGCGCTGCCGGCACGGGGGCAGCCCCCGCCGGTTCAATCCGGATCAGGTGGCGCACCTTGTTCAACATCCCGCGAATCGCCGGGGTGTCGTCCTTTTCGACCGTGCGCCACATTTTTCCCAGGCCGAGCGCCTTTAGGGTGACACCCTGGTCACGCTCGTAGCCGATGGCGCTTTTGACCTGCGTAACCTTAAGACGTCCGGCCATAATGCCCTCCGAGCTCCGCCACCGTCTTGCCGCGCAGGCGCGCGACGTTCTCGGGGCTCTTCAACATCTTCAACGCTTCCATCGTCGCCTGCACCACGTTGTTAGGGTTGGACGTTCCGAGCGACTTGGACACGATGTCGTGGATGCCCGCCATCTCAGCGATGGCTCGCACCGGTCCTCCGGCAATGACCCCGGTGCCGGCAGCGGCCGGCTTCAGCAACACACGGCCCGCGCCAAAGCGGCCTACGACCATGTGAGTAATGGTAGACTCACGCATCGGCACCTGCAGCAGGTGCTTCTTGGCGTCCTCGATGCCCTTTCGGATCGCCTCAGGAATCTCCGCCGCCTTGCCGAGCCCGGCGCCGACCCGGCCGGCCCCGTCACCGACGACGACGACGACGCTGAAGCTGAAGCGGCGTCCCCCCATGACCACCTTGGCCACGCGGTTGATGGATACCACTTTTTCCTTAAACTCGTTCTTGTCGCCGTCGCGGTCAAACCGGCGGTCGTCGCCTCTTGCCACTGTGTCCCTCCTGCCTAAAAGTCGAGGCCAGCTTCGCGGGCCCCGTCAGCCAGAGCCTTTACACGTCCGTGATATCGATAGCCGCCCCGATCAAATGCCACCTTGTCAATGCCCAGGGCGCGGGCCCGCTCGCCGATAAGCCGTCCGACAGCCGCCGCCTTCTCCACGGTAAGCCCGCCCGCCATCGCCTTCACAGGCTCGTCGAACGTGCTCGCCGCGACGAGCGTGTGGCCCTTCTCATCGTCGATGATCTGGGCATAAATGTGGCGGTGGGAGCGAAAGACATTAAGGCGCGGACGCTCAGCACTGCCCGCCAGGCGACCCCGAATCCGGCGGTGCCGGCGCTTTCTCGCCGCGTTCCTGTCAAATCGCGTGTACATCAGTCATCCTCACTTCTTGCCGGTCTTGCCGACCTTGCGGCGGACGCGCTCACCCTGGTAGCGGATTCCCTTGCCCTTGTATGGCTCGGGCGGGCGGATGGAGCGGATGTGGGCTGCGAGCGCCCCCACGGCTTCCTTGTCGCGCCCCAGCACATGAATCGTGGTGGGGTTCGGCACCTGCACCTCAAGCCCTTCTGCCGGGGAAAGCCTTACCGGATGGGAAAACCCTACCGTCAGCACCAAGTCCTGGCCCTGCTTCGAAGCCCGGTACCCGACTCCCGACAATTCAAGCGTGCGCTGGAATCCGGTCGATACGCCTTCCACCATATTGGCGACGAGCGTCCGGTTCAACCCCCACATCGCGGCCACCCGCGGCGTCTCGGGGTCACCGTAGGGCTTGACGACGACGACCTCACCCTCCTGCTCCACCGTCACCTCCGCATTGAGCGTGCGCTCCAGCGCACCCTTCGGGCCGGTGACCCGGACGTGGCGCCCGTCGATGTCCACCGTCACCCCCTGCGGCACGGAAATCGGCCGCTTGCCAATCCGCGACATCGGAACCCTCCTTCGACCCAAAGCTTGAACCCAGACGTTCCAACACCAAGGCTTGAACTCCGAACGTTGAAACCGTAGCCCACCGCGGGCCTGTCCGGACGAACCGGGTCCCGAGCTGACCTACCAGACGAACGCCAGGACCTCACCGCCTACATGCTGCTGCCGCGCCTCCCGATCGGTCATCACGCCATGGGAGGTGGAGATGATGGCGATACCCAGTCCGCCCAGCACCCGCGGCAGTTTGTCATGGGTCGCATACACGCGAAGACCCGGTTTCGAGATCCGTTTCAGCCCCGTAATCACCTTCTCGCGCCGGGGCCCGTATTTCAGATGGAGACGAATAGTGCCCCGCACCCCGTCTTCCAGAAATTCCACCTCCCGCACGAATCCTTCGTCCTTCAGGATCCGGGCCAGAGACGTCTTCATGTTGGAGGCCGGCACATCCACCTGCTCGCGGTACACGATGTTCGCATTGCGGATGCGGGTCAGCATGTCGGCAATCGGGTCCGTCAATGAGCTCCCCCCTCCGAGGCTTCTTGCATGCCTCTCACCAGCTAGCCTTTCTCACGCCCGGGATCTCGCCACGGTGCGCCATTTCCCGAAAACACAGGCGGCAGAGACCAAAGTCACGGATATAAGCATGAGGGCGCCCGCATACCTTGCAACGATGGTACTGACGAACCTTGAACTTTGGCGGCCGCTTGGACTTCGCAATCAGTGACTTCTTTGCCATCTTGTCCCTCCGTGCTTAGTACTGGGGGTCGACCGCGCCGGCAGTGAGCGGAAGGCCAAGGCCCGCCAGGAGAACGTTGGCTTCCTCGTCGGTCATGGCCGAGGTGACGATGGTCACGTCCATGCCCCGCACCCGTTCCACCTTGTCGTATTGAACCTCGGGAAAAATGAGCTGTTCGCGGACACCGAGCGTATAGTTGCCGCGTCCGTCGAATCCGCGCGTCGATACCCCGCGAAAATCTCGCACGCGCGGCAGCGCCACAAAGATCAGTTTCTCCAGGAAATCCCACATGCGCTGGCCACGGAGCGTGACCATGGCCCCGATCGGCATACCCTCGCGCAGCTTGAACGACGCAATAGACTTCTTTGCGCGAGTCACGGCCGCCTTCTGGCCGCTGATGAGCTCGAGGTCGCCGACAGCCGCGTCCAGGAGCTTCGGGTTTCCCACCGCGTCCCCTACGCCGACGTTCACGACCACCTTCACGACGCGCGGCACCATGAGCGGGTTCTTGTAGTGAAACCGCTCCTGCAGGGTGGTTCGCACTTCGCTGTCATACCGGTCCTTCAACGTCGATTCGATGGCCATGGTCCCTTTTCCCCTCCCGGGCGCCCGACGTCAGTCGAGCACTTCCCCGCACTTTTTGCACACCCGCTGCTTCACACCCTGATCGTTGAACCGCATGGCCACCCGGGTCCGCTTCTTGCAATGACGGCATACCATCATCACGTTGGACACGTGGACCGGCGCTTCTTTGGTCACGATCCCGCCCGCCGGCAGCGAAGGGTTGGGCTTGGTGTGACGTTTGACCAGGTTCACCTTCTCCACCAGCACGCGCTCCGCTTTCGGGAATGAGCGCATGATGACGCCCCGCTTGCCCCGGTCCTTGCCCGTGATCACCTCCACGGTGTCACCGGTCTTCACACGCACGATTGGTCCCCCTTCCTGTCGGGCCGGCTAGAGCACTTCCGGCGCCAGCGAGATGATCTTCATGAATTCGCGCTCGCGCAACTCCCGCGCCACGGGTCCGAAAATCCGTGTGCCGCGCGGCTCATGCTCATCGCGCAGGATAACGGCCGCATTCTCGTCGAAGCGGATGTGCGAGCCGTCGGTGCGCTGCATGCCGGTCTTGGTCCGGACGACGACCGCGCGCACCACGTCCCCCTTCTTCACCATCCCGTTCGGCGCCGCCGACTTCACGGAGGCGACAATCACGTCGCCGATATTGGCGTATCGGCGAAAGGAACCGCCCATCACGCGAATGCACATGATTTCTTTGGCTCCCGTGTTGTCGGCCACCTGGAGCCGCGTTTGCGGCTGTACCACGGAACTCTCCCCCTTAGGCTTGGTTGTTGCTGGTCGCCCGCCGCCTGCTAGTCCTCAGCCCGGCGCAGGATCTCCACCACGCGCCAGCGCTTTTCCTTCGACAACGGACGGGTCTCGACTACCCGCACGGTATCTCCGGTCCGACACTGATTTTGTTCGTCGTGGGCCTTGAGCCGTGTCGTGCGACGAATACGCTTCTTGTACAGCGGGTGGGCAACCAGCCGTTCGACGGCCACCACCACGGTCTTCTCCATCTTGTCGCTGACGACGCGTCCCTCACGGATCTTGCGCCGCCCGTACTTGTTGTCCATCTTGCTCACTCCTACTTCGCGGCCCGACGCATCTCGGACATGATGGTCAACACCCGGGCGATGTCCTTGCGCACCTGACGGATCCGCATCGGGTTTTCAAGCTGCATGGTGGCGCCCTGGAACCGGAGGTTGAACAGCTCCGCCTTCAGCTCGCGGAGCTTGTCGTTGAGCTCCGGCTCACTGAGCTCCCGAATCTCCCTAGGCTTCATCGGCTGCCTCCTCCTCCGTCATCGCCCGCGTAACGAATCGGGTGTGGATGGGAAGCTTGTGCGCCGCCAGCCGCATGGCCTCACGTGCCACGTCCTCGGGTACGCCGGCCAGCTCAAACATGATGCGGCCGGGCTTCACCACCGCGACCCAGTATTCCGGGCTGCCCTTGCCGGACCCCATCCGGGTCTCGGCCGGCTTCTTGGTCACCGGCTTATCGGGAAAGATCGTAATCCACACCTGGCCACCGCGACGGATGGACCGGGTGAGCGCCACCCGGGCCGCTTCAATCTGGCGGTCTGAGATCCAGGCATTCTGCAGCGCCTGCAGCCCGTACTCGCCAAACGCGACCTTGTTGCCACGCGTGGCCTTGCCCCGGCGCCGACCCCGGTGCTGCTTGCGGTAATTGGTGCGTTTGGGCGCCAGCATGCTAGCGGCCTCCTTCCGCCGCCGGTCGACGCCGAACCGTCCCCGGCAGGACCTGACCCTTAAAAATCCAGACCTTCACGCCGATGACGCCGTACGTGGTCCGCGCCTCCGCAAACCCGTAGTCAATGTCCGCACGGAGTGTGTGCAGGGGGATGGAACCCTCCGCCGTCCACTCCCGGCGCGCAATCTCTGCCCCCCCCAAGCGTCCCGCCACGGCCACCTTGATGCCTCGGGCATTGCTGCGCATGGCGCGCTGAACCGCCTGGCGCATGGCACGCCGGAATGCGATGCGCTTGACCAGCTGGGACGCGATGTTCTCGGCCACCAGCTGCGCATCCACCTCGGGACTCTTCACCTCGACCACGTTCAGGTTGACCTGCTTTTTGCTCAGGGCTTCGAGATCCTTACGCAGGGCTTCCACCCCGACTCCGCCTTTACCGATGACCATGCCGGGCTTACCGGTATGGACCGTGATACGAAGACGGTTCGACGCGCCCCGTTCCACCTCGATGCGGCTGATACCCGCGTTAAAATGCTTGCGCTTGATGAAGGCGCGGATGGCACGGTCCTCCAGAAGGAGGGTGGGCACCGTCTTGCGTGTCCCGAACCACCGTGAATCCCAATCCTTCACGATGCCGAGGCGGAAGCCCTTCGGGTGAATTTTTTGACCCATGTGTCCTCCTCTCGATCCCTATCGGTGCCGCTCGCGAAGCACCACCGTGATGTGGCTGGTGCGCTTCAAGATCTGAAAGACCTGTCCACGCGAGCGGAAGTGCACGCGCTTTAAGGTCGGGCCGCCATCCGCCCAGATGGCGTGTACGTAACAGTCCCGTGCCAGCATGTCATGGTTGGCCTCGGCGTTAGCCATGGCGCTCCGGAGGAGCTTCTCCACCACTTTCGAGGCACGCTTCGGCGTGTTCTGCAAAATGGCGAGTGCGTCCCCGACGGGCTTACCCCGGATCAGGTCCACCACGATGCGAACCTTACGTGGGCTGATGCGGATCCCCCGCACGATGGCGCGGGCTTCCGGCACCTCGGGCATCGTCTGTGCCATGAGCTCCTCCTACCTGAGGGCCGTCGACCGCTCGGTGCGATCGCCATGCCCTTTGAACGTCCGCGTGGGCGCGAACTCGCCCAGCTTGTGCCCCACCATCTCCTCGGAAATGTAGATGGGGACGTGCTGACGGCCGTTGTGAACTGCCACCGTGTGCCCGACCATGTCCGGAACGATGGTGCTGGCACGCGCCCACGTGCGCACGACGCGCTTCTCGTTCTTTTGGTTCATGGCCTCAATCTTCTTCATCAACTTGGGCGCCACATAGGGACCCTTCTTGACAGACCGGCTCATGCTCTCCCCTCCTCCATGGCTTACTTCCGGCGCCGCACGATGAGACGATCTGACCGCTTGTGCTTCTTGCGGGTTCGCACACCGAGCGCCGGTTTGCCCCACGGCGTCACCGGATGCTTGCGGCCAATAGGCGACTTGCCCTCGCCTCCCCCGTGGGGATGGTCAACCGGGTTCATCGCCACCCCTCGCACATGGGGCCGGCGTCCCAGGTTGCGAGACCGGCCGGCCTTGCCCAGGTTGATGTTCTCGTGCTCGACATTGCCCACCTGACCGATCGTGGCCTTGCAGCTGCTGAGCACTCGCCGAAGCTCACCGCTCGGCAGGCGCAAGAGCGCGTATTTGCCCTCTTTGGCCATCAGCTGTGCCGCGGTGCCGGCCGAGCGAACCATGGCCGCACCCTGTCCGGGATTGAGCTCGATGTTGTGCACCGTGGTCCCGACCGGCATATCCGACAGCATCATGGCGTTGCCGGGACGAATCTCGGCCCCGGCTCCCGCCTGCACCCGGTCGCCCACGCGCAGTCCCACCGGCGCCAAAATGTAGGCTTTCTCGCCATCCTGATATTCGAGGAGCGCGATCCGCGCACTCCGGTTGGGGTCATACTCAAGCGCCAGCACCGTGGCCGGTACGCCTTCCTTGCGCCGCTTGAAGTCGATCCGGCGATAAAGCCGCTTGTGCCCACCACCGCGATGGCGTGTGGTGATGCGGCCGTAAACGTTTCGGCCACCCGACTTTTTGAGTGGCTCGGTGAGCGACTTCTCGGGCTCCTTCTTCGTGAGCTCCGAAAAGTCCGCCACCGACATGCCCCGCACGCCGGGCGAAGTCGGTTTCAGGTTACGAACCGGCATGACACACGTCCTTTCGGCGAAGCCTCACTGCTGAAACACTTCGATGGTGTCGCCCGGCGCCAATGTCACGATGGCTTTCTTGCGGTCGGGCGTCCGGCCCTCGGTGGTGGGGCCCCGACGCGATGTGCGCCGTTTGACCTTGCCCCGCCGCCACAGGGTGTTGACCTTCAGCACGCGCACTTTGAAGATCTCCTGCACCGCATACCGGATCTCGTATTTGTTCGCGTCCCGGGCCACCTCGAAGGTGTACTTGTTCAGCGCCATCGCGTCGGTGCTGGCCTCGGTGATAATGGGCCGAAGAATGATGTCGTAAGGGGATTTCACCGGCCAAACACCTCCTCGATTGCCGCCACCGCGTCTTTATCCAGCACGACGTACTGATGCTTTAAGAGCGTGTAGGCGTTAAGCGCCTCGGTGGAGGCCGTCTCCACCCGGGGAAGGTTGCGCGCCGAAAGCTTCAGATTCTCATTGGCACCCCGGGAAATCAGGAGCGCATTGGGCTCAAGATTCAGGTTCCGGAGCGTATCAGCCACCTGACGGGTCTTGACCTGCGGGTAGGCGAAGTCCGCCACCACGGTGAGCTCTCCGTCTCGGAGCTTGGCCGACAGGGCTTGGCGGATAGCCGCCTGCCGCATCTTGTGCGGGAGCTTGCCGGCGTAACTCCGAGGATGCGGCCCGAAGGCGACGCCCCCGTGCCGCCACTGCGGCGCACGGATGCTGCCCTGACGCGCGCGGCCCGTACCCTTCTGCTTCCAGGGCTTGCGCCCACCGCCGCGGACCATGGCCCGGGTCTTGGTGGAGGCCGTCCCGGCCCGCTGATTCTGTTGGTAAATCACGACGGCCTGATGAAGCAGGTTGATGTTCACCGGCGCCTCAAATACGCGCGCCGATAAGTCCATCTCCTCCAGCGGCTTGCCGTCGTGTCCGTAGACGGTCACCGTCGGCATCGCTCAGGCCTCCTTCCTAGCGTTCCTAGCGTTTCCGGCGCGTGGGCGCGCCCGGACGGATTCACGCACCATGACCAGGCTCCCCTTGGGCCCCGGAATAGCGCCCCGTATCATGAGGAGGTTCCGGTCGGCATCCACCCGCTCCACCCGAAGCTTTAAAACCGTGACCCGCCGGTGGCCCATGTGGCCCGGCAGCTTGCGGCCCTTGAACACCCGGCCGCCGCCGCCCGACATGCGGGCGTTTAGAGAACCCGGACCCCGGTGATACTTGGAACCATGGGTCATCGGTCCCCGGTGAAATCCCCACCGGCGGATGGCGCCCTGGAAACCCTTGCCCTTGGAGGTACCGGTCACGTCCACCATGTCGCCCACCGCAAACGCATCTTCAACCCGGTGGAGGCTCCCCTCCTCGAGGTCGAGCGCCCCCGGGAGCCGGAACTCTCTCAGCCAGCGGACGGGTTCTATCCCGAGTTTTTCAAAGTCCCGTGACTGGGGCCGGCGCACCTTGTGCGGGCGAATAAAGCCGACACCGAGCTGCGCTGCCGCGTAGCCGTGCTTCTCGGGCGTCCGCTTGCGCACCACCCGGTTGGGCTCGGCCAGGACCACCGTGACCGGGACCGCGCGACCTTCGTCGTCGAAGATCTGGGTCATGCCCACCTTTAAGCCAATGATCCCCTTCATGTGTCCTCCGCCTACAGCTTGATCTCGATGTCCACCCCGGCCGGCAAATCCAGACGCATGAGCGCATTCACCGTCTTCTGACTCGGGTCCATGATGTCGATGAGGCGCTTATGAATCCGCCGTTCGAATTGCTCGCGGATGTCTTTCTCCCCGTTCGGCGCCGTCAGCACCGTGTACACGCGCTTTTCGGTCGGCAGCGGGACCGGTCCGGAGACGGCCGCGCCGTTGCGGCGTGCCGTCTCCACGATCCGCTGAGCCGATT
Organism: Bacillota bacterium; assembly: GCA_021818685.1. Lineage (GTDB taxonomy): Bacteria > Bacillota > Sulfobacillia > Sulfobacillales > JAIMBI01 > JAKATP01. The sequence continues at coordinate 26,184 of JAKATP010000003.1, forward strand.
GATCGAGCAGCTCATGATCATACGCCTTCAGCCGGATCCGGATCTTCTGGTCCGCCATTAACCCGTTCCCCTCAGGCCTTGATGGCCGTGACCACGCCGGCGCCTACTGTCCGTCCACCCTCGCGGATGGCGAAACGCAGGCCTTCCTCCATGGCAATCGGTGCGATAAGGTCGATACTCATCTTGATGTTGTCGCCCGGAATGACCATCTCGGTCCCTTCCGGCAGCTGCACCACGCCGGTGACGTCGGTGGTCCGGAAGTAGAACTGGGGCCGGTAACCGTTGAAGAACGGCGTGTGGCGGCCGCCCTCTTCCTTTGTCAGGACGTACACTTCCGCATCGAACTTCGTGTGCGGCTTGATGCTGCCTGGCTTGGCCAGCACCTGACCCCGCTCGACGTCCTCTTTGTTGATGCCGCGCAGGAGGCAGCCGATGTTGTCCCCGGCCACCGCCAGATCAAGCGTCTTACGGAACATCTCCACACCGGTCACGATGCTCTTGTCCGCCTGCTGGTGAAGACCGACGATCTCGATCTCGTCGCCCACTTTGACCTGCCCCCGCTCCACGCGCCCGGTCACAACCGTGCCGCGCCCGGTGATGGAGTGGGTGTCCTCCACGGGCATCAAGAAGGGCTTGTCAGTGTCGCGCACAGGCGTCGGGATGTACTCGTCCACGGCGTCCATGAGCTCCCAGATCTTGCCGCACCACTCGCAGTCCCGCTTGCCGCAGCCGCATTCGAGCGCCTTTAGCGCCGAACCCGCGACGATGGGAATCTCATCGCCGGGGAACTGATACTGGGTGAGAAGTTCCCGCACCTCAAGCTCGACCAGCTCCATGAGCTCGGGATCGTCGACCATGTCGGCCTTGTTCAAGAACACGACAATGTTGGGCACGCCCACCTGGCGGGCCAGGAGGATGTGTTCGCGGGTCTGAGGCATCGGGCCGTCGGCCGCCGACACCACCAGAATCGCGCCGTCCATCTGTGCCGCCCCGGTGATCATGTTCTTCACATAGTCGGCGTGACCGGGACAGTCCACATGGGCGTAGTGCCGCTTGTCGGTCTCGTACTCCACGTGGGCGGTCGCGATGGTGATGCCGCGCTCCCGCTCCTCAGGCGCCCTGTCGATCTGGTCGTACGCGACGAACTCAGCCTGGCCCGCGTTGGCCAGAACCCTCGTGATGGCGGCGGTCAGCGTGGTTTTCCCATGGTCCACGTGTCCGATGGTTCCGACGTTCACGTGGGGCTTGGTGCGCTCGTACTTCTTCTTGGCCATCTCGGTCCTCCTTAGGATTCCACTCTCACGAAAGCATCCGGCTCCCTCAACGGGTGGCCTTGCCGGCCTGGGTTTTCATCACCTGTTCGGCCACGTGCTTCGGCGTCTCTTCGTAGTGCGCGAATTGCATCGTGTAGGTGCCGCGGCCCTGTGTTCGCGAACGAAGGTCCGTGGCATAGCCGAACATCTCAGCCAGCGGCACCATCCCGTGAATGGCCTGCACACCACCCGCGCGCGGCTCCATGCCTTCGATGCGGCCGCGCCGCGCGTTCAGATCGCCGATCACGTCACCCATGTACTCCTCAGGCACGACGACTTCGACCGACATGATCGGCTCCAGCAGGACCGGTCGTGCCTTGTTCACGGCACTCTTGAAGCCCATCGAGCCGGCGATTTTAAAAGCCATCTCGCTGGAGTCGACTTCATGGTAGGAGCCGTCGAACAGGGTGGCGCGGACATCGACCATGGGGTAACCCGCCAAGACCCCGGTGTCCATAGCCTCCCGCACACCGGCCTCGACGGCCGGGATGTACTCGCGAGGCACAACCCCGCCCACGATCTTGTTGACGAACTCAAATCCCTGGCCCGGCTCCAAGGGTTCCACCCTCATGTAGACGTGACCGTACTGGCCGCGGCCGCCCGTCTGACGGATGAACTTCCCTTCCGCCTCCGCCGTCTGCCGGATGGTCTCCTTGTACGCCACCTGGGGCCGTCCCACGTTGGCCTGGACCTTGAACTCGCGCAAGAGGCGGTCCACGATGATCTCGAGGTGCAGTTCGCCCATGCCCGAGATAATGGTCTGACCCGTCTCCTGATCGGTGTGCATGCGAAAGGTCGGGTCTTCCTCCGCCAGCTTGCCGAGCGCCGCGCCCAGCTTGTCCTGGTCCGCCTTGGTCTTCGGCTCGATGGCCTGTGAAATGACGGGCTCGGGAAACTGCATCGTCTCGAGCAGCACCTGCTGGTTCTCGTCCGCCAGCGTGTCGCCCGTGCTGGTGTCCTTCAAGCCCACCGCCGCAGCAATGTCGCCCGTATACAGGGTCTCGACTTCCTCCCGGTGGTTGGCATGCATCTGCAGGAGCCGTCCGATCCGCTCGCGCCGTCCCTTGGTGACGTTGTAGATGTATGAACCGGACGACAGGGTGCCCGAGTAGACCCGGATGAACGCCAGCTTCCCGACGAAGGGATCCGTCATGATCTTGAAGGCCAGGGCGGAAAACGGCTCCGCATCGTTCGGCTCCCGCATCATGGGTTCCCCGTTCGATGGGTTGGTGCCGCGCACGGCCCCCACGTCCACCGGAGACGGCAGGTAGTCGACGACGGCGTCGAGGAGCGGCTGCACGCCCTTATTGTGGTACGACGAACCGCACAGCACCGGCACCAGCTTCGACTGGAGGGTGCCCGCGCGCAGTCCGCGGCGAATCTCCTCCTCGGTGAAGGCTTCACCCTCCAGGAACTTCAGCATGAGATCGTCGTCCGTCTCCGCCACCGCCTCGATCAATAGCTGGCGACGTTCTTCCGCGAGCTCACGCAGCTCATCGGGAATCTCCTCGTACTCTCCCCGTGTCCCGAGGCTGTCCAGATAGACATAGGCCTGCATGCGCACAAGATCCACGAGCCCGCAGAACGTATCCTCCACCCCGATGGGCAGCTGGATCGCGACCGGATTCGCTCCGAGGCGCGTCCGGAGCTGGTTCAGGCTGCCGAGAAAGTCAGCCCCGATGATGTCCATCTTGTTGATGTAAGCGATACGCGGCACCCGATACTTGTCGGCCTGGCGCCACACTGTTTCCGACTGAGGCTCGACGCCGCCTTTGGCATCAAATACGGCGACCGCGCCGTCCAGCACACGCAGCGAGCGCTCCACCTCCATGGTGAAGTCCACATGGCCGGGCGTGTCGATAATATTAATCCGGTGATCACGCCACTGGCATGTGGTAGCGGCCGACGTGATGGTGATGCCCCGCTCCTGCTCCTGGGCCATCCAGTCCATCACCGCCGTACCTTCATGCACCTCGCCCATCTTGTGCACCCGGCCCGTGTAGAACAGGATGCGCTCGGTGGTCGTGGTCTTGCCCGCATCGATGTGGGCCATGATCCCAATATTGCGGGTCCGTTCCAGGGGAAACGGCCGAGCCATGATTCGGGCTCCTTCCCTCTAAACTCCGTCCGGCTCCTCGCGACCTACCAGCGGTAGTGCGCGAACGCCTTATTGGCTTCCGCCATTCGGTGCGTGTCTTCCTTGCGCTTGACGGCGCCACCGCCGCCCTGACTCGCATCCACGAGCTCACCCGCCAGTTGCTCTGCCATGCCGCGCTCCCCGCGGTTGCGGGCATACTGCACGAGCCACCGGAGCGCCAGTGCGTTGCGCCGGCTCGGACGCACCTCCATCGGTACCTGGTAGGTGCTGCCACCGACTCGGCGCGGTCTCACTTCCAGCATCGGGGTGGCGTTCTTCACCGCCTCCTCGAACACTTCGAGCGGGTCCTTGCCGGTCCGGGACGCCATCTTGTCGAAGGCCTCATAGACCAGGCGCTGGGCGATACTCTTCTTCCCGTCCCACATCACCTTGTTGATCAACTTGGCCACCAACGGACTCTGGTAGATGGGGTCCGGGGCCACTTCGCGAACCGTCGCGCTTCCACGCCGGGGCATCTTGTCGCCTCTTTCCTGAAATCCTAGGACCGGGACCGGCCGCCGGTCGACGCCTTCTTGGCGCCGTACTTGGAACGGCCCTGGGAGCGCTGCGCCACCCCGGCCGTATCAAGCGCCCCGCGGACGATGTGATAACGACAACCCGGCAGGTCCCGCACCCGGCCCCCGCGCACCAGCACCACCGAGTGCTCCTGCAGGTTGTGACCGATGCCGGGAATGTAGGCCGTCACTTCTTCCCCATTGGAGAGCCGCACCCGCGCAACCTTGCGGAGGGCCGAGTTCGGCTTCTTCGGGGTCACAGTCCGGACCGTGATGCACACCCCGCGCTTCTGCGGATTCGACCGGAGGGCAGGGGCGGCCGTCTTCTTCTTGGCGCGCTTGCGTCCGTGCCGCACAAGCTGGTTCATCGTCGGCATGCGTCTCCTCCTTCAATCCTCGATCGTGAGTCCGCAATCTTCAGTCGGCTATCATCTCGTAAACGTTCACGGCCAACCGGAGAGCCCTTCAACCCTTTAAGGCTGTCGGTCCGCCTGCCGCTCTGGTGAGCCGGCGTTCGGGTCGGCCAGAACGGCCGCACATGCGGCGCTGACCTGTATGCCGCACGCGCGACCCAGATTGGCCTTCGTATCGAGGTAACGGATCGGGACGCCTCGTTCCCCGGCGACCCGCACCACGTCGTCCACAACCTCCGGCTCGGCATCCCGAGCCACAAACACGGCGGCCACCCGCCCCAGCCTTAGCTCTCTCAGGGACTGCTTGGCGCCGACGACCCGTCCGGCGGGGCGGCGGAGAGCCATGGCGAGAGCGTCACTGCTCACCGGCGCACCCCCGGCGAGACACACCAGGAGAGTCTAGCATCGGGACCCGGCGGTGTCAATCCGTGCCGACCTCATGCGCGGCTCCCAACTCTGCCTCGTAATAAGCCTGCTCTTCGGGTCCGAGATCGGCGTATACCGCCACGTTGCGGTAACGCGCCATCCCGGTTCCCGCGGGCACCAGCTTCCCGATGATCACGTTCTCCTTGAGCCCCAGGAGGGGATCCCGCTTGCCCTTGATGGAGGCTTCGGTCAGAACCCGGGTCGTTTCCTGGAAAGAGGCGGCCGACAGGAACGAGTCGGTGGCCAGGCTGGCTTTCGTGATACCGAGCATGGACAGCTTGCCGGCCGCCGGCAGGAGCCCCTGTCCGAGCGCCAGCGCGTTCTCGTCCTCAAACTCGAAGCGATCCACGAGCCCACCCGGCAGGAGTGTGGTGTCGCCCGCGTCTTCGATCTTGATCTTCCGCATCATCTGCCGGACCATGACCTCGATGTGCTTGTCGTTGATGTCCACGCCCTGCAGCCGGTAGACGCGCTGCACCTCGTGGAGCAGGTAGTCCTGGACGCCGCGCGGACCACGGACCTTCAGGAGGTCATGCGGGTTTACCGATCCTTCGGTCAGTTCGTCTCCCGCCTCCACCGCGTCACCGTCGTGCACCCGCACCCGTGCGCCGAAGGGGACCGGATACGTTTCCGCCTCGCCGGGGCCCACGGTCACCGTCACCTCGCGTCGACCCTTGTTCTCGCCGACGTGCACCGTGCCCGCGACCTCGGTGATGATGGCTTGGCCCTTCGGCTTGCGAGCCTCGAAGAGCTCCTCGACCCGCGGAAGACCCTGCGTGATGTCGGCACCGGCCACTCCACCCATGTGGAACGTCCGCATGGTGAGCTGCGTGCCCGGTTCTCCGATGCTCTGGGCGGCAATGATGCCAACCGCTTCCCCAACCTCCACCAGCGAGCCGGTGGCGAGGTTGCGGCCGTAGCATGCCACGCAGACGCCGAAGCGGGCCTGGCAGGTGAGTACCGACCGCACCCGCACCGAGGTGACACCGGCGTCGATGATGGACTGCCCGAGCTCTTCGTCAATCATCTGGTTCGGTCCCACCAAGACGGTCCCTGTCTCGGGGTGCACCACCGTCTGGGCAGCCAGCCGTCCGACGAGCCGGTCCAGCAGACCCTCAATGAGCTGCCCGCCATCGCGGATCTCGGACACTTCGACGCCCTCGTGCGTGCCACAGTCCGGCTCCCGGATGATGACATCCTGTGCCACGTCCACGAGCCGCCTGGTAAGGTAACCGGAGTCGGCCGTCCGAAGCGCCGTGTCGGCGAGCCCCTTGCGGGCCCCGTGGGTGGACGTGAAATACTCCAGCACCGTCAAGCCCTCGCGGAAGTTGGCCCGGATCGGCAACTCGATGATCCGGCCGGAGGGGTCGGCCATCAAGCCCCGCATGCCGGCCAGCTGCGAGATCTGCTGAATATTTCCGCGCGCCCCGGACGTCGCCATCATGTACACCGGATTGAAACGGTCGAGCGTGGCCAGGAGCGCTTCGGTCACCAGTTCCTTAGCTTCGGTCCAGATAGCAATGACCCGTTCGTAGCGCTCCTCCTGGGTGATGAGCCCCCGGCGATACTGGCGGTCCACCTGCTCAACCTGACGTTCGGCCTGCTCCAGGATCGCCTTCTTCTCCGGCGGCACCACAATATCGCTGATAGAGATCGTGGTACCGGCACGCGTAGCGTAGGTGAAACCAAGTTCCTTGACCTGGTCCAGGACGTCGGCGGTGAGCCCGTTGCCGAAGTGTCGAAACAGGTCCGACACCAGATGGGTGAGCTCCCGGCGGTCCACGACCCGGTCGATGAAGCGGAGTTTCGGCGGCAGCGCCTCATTAAAGAGGAAGCGCCCCAGGGTCGACTGCCGCACCTCGCCATCGAACCGGAGCGTGATGCGGGCGTGCAGGTCCAAGACCCCGTGCTCGTACGCCATAATGGCCTCGGCCACGTCCGCGAGCACCATACCCTCACCCTTCACGTTCTCGCGATCGATGGTGAGGTAGTAAGAGCCGAGCACCATGTCCTGGGTCGGGGTCACCACGGGGCGGCCGTCTTTCGGGTTCAGGATGTTATGCGACGACAGCATGAGCACGCGCGCCTCCGACTGCGCCTCGGCCGACAGCGGCACATGCACGGCCATCTGGTCACCGTCGAAGTCAGCGTTGTAGGCGGTGCAGACAAGCGGGTGGATCTGGATCGCGCGACCCTCCACCAGCACCGGCTCAAACGCCTGAATGCCGAGGCGGTGCAACGTCGGGGCACGGTTCAAGAGCACCGGGTGCTCCCGGATGACGTCCTCGAGAACGTCCCAGACCTCCGGGCGTACCCGCTCCACCATCCGCTTGGCCGACTTGATATTGTGCGCATACCCATCGTTGACAAGCTTCTTCATCACGAACGGCTTGAACAGCTCGAGGGCCATCTCCTTCGGCAATCCGCACTGGTGAAGCTTCAGATTCGGCCCCACCACGATCACGGACCGCCCCGAGTAGTCGACCCGCTTTCCGAGCAGGTTCTGACGAAAGCGCCCCTGCTTACCCTTCAACAGGTCTGAGAGCGACTTCAAGGGACGGTTTCCGGGTCCGGTCACGGGCCGGCCGCGGCGGCCGTTGTCGATAAGGGCGTCAACCGCTTCCTGCAGCATCCGCTTCTCGTTGCGCACGATAATATCGGGCGCCCCCAGGTCCAAAAGCCGCTTTAACCGGTTGTTGCGGTTGATGACACGCCGGTAGAGGTCGTTCAGGTCAGAGGTGGCAAAGCGGCCGCCGTCGAGCTGCACCATCGGGCGCAGGTCGGGCGGGATCACAGGAACCACGTCCAGGATCATCCACTCCGGCCGGTTGCCGGACTGGCGGAAGGCTTCCACCACTTCCAGACGGCGAATGGCACGAACGCGGCGTTGACCGGACGAGGAGTTCAGCTCCTCGCGCAGCTCCGCCGACATTTCCTCCAGGTCAATCTCCATGAGGAGTTCCTTGATGGCCTCCGCACCCATGCCGGCCCGGAAGTACTGCCCGTACTTCTCGCGGTGCTCACGGTACTCCGCCTCCACCAGCAGCTGTTTTTTCATGAGCGGCGTGGTGCCCGGATCGATTACCACGTAGGACGCGAAGTACAGCACCTTCTCGAGCGACCGCGGAGACATGTCGAGGATGAGCCCCATGCGGGACGGGATGCCCTTGAAGTACCAGATGTGCGAAACCGGCGCGGCGAGCTCAATGTGGCCCATGCGCTCACGACGCACCTTGGCCCGCGTAACCTCGACGCCGCAACGGTCGCACACCACACCCTTGTACCGGACGCGCTTATACTTGCCGCAATGGCATTCCCAGTCCCGGACAGGTCCGAAGATCTTCTCGCAGAAGAGGCCTTCGCGTTCGGGACGCAAGGTCCGGTAGTTGATCGTCTCCGGCTTCTTGACCTCGCCTTTGGACCATTCCCGGATCTGCTCGGGCGACGCCAAGGCGATCCGCATCGAGTCGAAGTTATTGACGTCCAACACGTTACTCCTCCTCGCCTTCGTCGCTGTCCTCGTCGGTCGCGTCCGCCTCGGCCTGGCCGCGGCGTAGGATAGAGAACACCGTGTCGCTCTCCGCGTCCTCGAGGTCTTCATCTCCACTGTTCTGCTCGGAGAAGCCTTCCGGCACCTTGCGCGCGGGTTCACTGGACTGGTCGCCCATGAGCCGCTTCAGCTCACGTTCGCGGGCGCCGTCATCATCCAAAGACCCTGGAAGCAGTTCGCGGCGGGGCTCCATTGGCTCGTCGTCGATCTCTCTCAGTTCAATCTCCTCATCGAGCTCGTTCAGGACCTTCACATCCAGGCCCAGGCTCTGCAATTCCTTGATCAGCACCTTGAACGACTCCGGGACGCCCGGCTCCGGCACATTCTCGCCCTTCACGATGGCCTCGTAGGTCTTCACCCGGCCGACAATGTCGTCGGATTTGACCGTCAAGAGTTCCTGAAGCGTGTAGGCGGCGCCGTAAGCTTCGAGAGCCCACACCTCCATCTCCCCGAAACGCTGCCCGCCAAACTGGGCCTTGCCTCCGAGCGGCTGCTGCGTCACGAGCGAGTACGGACCCGTCGACCGCGCGTGGATCTTGTCGTCAACCAGGTGAGCCAGCTTCAGCATGTACACCACGCCCACCGTGATGGGGTTGTCGAACGACTCCCCGGTGCGGCCGTCGTAGAGGACGGTCTTGCCGTCGCGGGGCAGTCCCGCCCGATGCAGGAAGTCGGCCACCTGATCCTCCGAGGCGCCGTCGAAGACCGGACTCGCCACTTGCATGCCGAGCGCTTGCGCGGCCCATCCGAGGTGTGTCTCCAGCACCTGGCCGATGTTCATCCGCGAGGGCACCCCGAGTGGGTTCAGCACGATGTCAACCGGCGTCCCGTCCGGCATGAAGGGCATGTCTTCTTCAGGCAGGATCTTGGAGATGACCCCCTTGTTGCCGTGACGGCCGGCCATCTTGTCCCCTTCCGAGATCTTCCGCTTCTGGGCGATGTATACCTGGACCAGCTGGTTTACACCCGGCGAGAGCTCCTCATCCTTGTTCTCACGGCTGAACTCTTCCACTTTGACCACGATGCCCGATTCACCGTGCGGCACCCTGAGGGACGTGTCCCGCACCTCGCGTGCCTTTTCGCCGAAGATCGCGCGCAATAGACGCTCTTCCGCCGTAAGTTCCGTCTCGCCCTTGGGGGTGACCTTGCCGACCAGGATGTCTCCCGGACGCACCTCGGCGCCGATGCGGATGATCCCCCGGTCGTCCAGGTCCTTTAGGACTTCCTCGCCGACGTTTGGAATGTCACGGGTAATCTCTTCAGGCCCGAGCTTGGTGTCGCGGGCGTCACACTCATACTCCTCGATGTGAATACTGGTGAACACGTCGTCCTTGACCAGCCGCTCCGAGATGAGAATCGCGTCCTCGTAGTTGTAGCCCTCCCAGGGCATGAAGGCGACCAACACGTTACGGCCGAGTGCGAGCTCTCCCGCATCCGTGGAGGGCCCGTCCGCGAGCACGGCGCCCGCCTGAACCCGGTCCCCCCCGTGTACAATGGGCCGCTGGTTAATGCAGGTACCCTGGTTGGAGCGCGCGAATTTCTGGAGCTTATAGGATTTCACCCGCCCCGAGGCGTAGCGCATGGTCACATGGTCCGCCGCCACGCTCTCCACCACGCCGTCCTCTTCCGCCACGACCAGCACGCCCGAGTCGCGTGCCGCCTTGCCTTCCATCCCGGTGCCCACGACGGGAGCGTCGGTGCGCAAGAGCGGCACAGCCTGCCGCTGCATGTTGGCGCCCATGAGCGCCCGGTTGGCGTCGTCGTGCTCCAGGAACGGGATAAGCGCCGTCGCGATGGACACGACCTGCTTGGGCGACACGTCCATGAAGTCCACCTGATTCGGGTCGACAGCCAGAATGTCGTGCTTGTAGCGTACGGTAACCCGGCCGAGTGGATCGGTGGGCTGGAAGCGCCCCGCATCGTCCAGCGGCTCGTTAGCCTGGGCAATGACGGCGTCGTCTTCCTCGTCCGCGGTCAGGTATACCACCTGATCCGTCACCACGCCGCGCTCCTTGTCCACCGGCCGGTAAGGGGTTTCCATGAACCCGAACTCGTTGACGCGCGCGTATGTCGACAACGACCCGATGAGACCGATGTTCGGACCCTCAGGGGTCTCAATCGGGCACATCCGACCATAGTGCGAGTGATGGACGTCGCGCACCTCGAAGCCGGCCCGCTCTCGAGAGAGGCCGCCCGGTCCGAGGGCCGACAGACGCCGCTTGTGCGTCAGCTCTGCCAGCGGATTGGTCTGGTCCATGAACTGCGAGAGCTGCGACGATCCGAAGAACTCCTTGACGGCCGCCACGACCGGCCGGATGTTGATGAGCGCCTGCGGGGTAATGGATTCGACGTCTTGGATGGTCATGCGCTCGCGCACGACCCGTTCCATACGCGCGAGCCCTACCCGGAACTGGTTTTGCAAGAGCTCGCCCACCGATCGCAGCCGCCGGTTGCCGAGGTGGTCGATGTCATCAACCGAACCCACACCATAGTGCAGGCACATCATGTAGTTGACGACCGCCACCACATCCTCCGACGTAATGGTCTTCTGGTCGCGGTCCGGCTGGGCGTTGGAGACGACCAGGAGCTCGCGGCCATCTTCCACCCGGATGCTCATGGAGCGCACGCCCGCCCGGTCGATGGCCTCGGCCATCTCGCGGCTGATGCGCTCGTCCTCGTGCACTAATACCTCGCCGGTCTCCGGGTCCACAACCGTCTCGGCCGCCACCTGCCCGATGATACGCCGACGGATCGCGAGCTTCTTGTTAATCTTGTAACGGCCGACTCCGGCCAAATCGTAGCGTTTGGGCTCAAAGAACAGCGACTGCAAGAGGGTGTTGGCGCTCTCCACGGTCGGAGGCTCGCCCGGACGCAGGCGCTTATAGATCTCAATCAGCGCCTCCTCCATTGTCCGGCTCGGGTCCTTGGCCAGGGTCTGCTGGATGCGGGCGTCATCGCCGACGGCTTCCACGATCTGCTGGTCCGTGGTTATGCCCAGAGCCCGGAGCAGGATCGTGGCCGGAATCTTGCGGGTCCGGTCGATGCGGACCGACAGCACATCATTGGCGTCCGACTCAAACTCAAGCCACGCGCCGCGGTTCGGGATAACCGTCGACGAAAACAGGCGCTTTCCGGCGAGGTCCAGCTCTTCATCGAAGTACACGCCGGGCGAGCGGACCAGCTGACTCACGATGACGCGCTCCGCCCCGTTGATGATGAAGGTGCCTTTGTCCGTCATGAGCGGGAAGTCGCCCATGAACACATCCTGCTCCTTTATCTCTCCGGTCTCCTTGTTAAGGAGGCGCACGCGGACGTGAAGCGGTGCCGAATAGGTGACGTCTCGCTCCTTGCAGTCCTCAACGGAATACTTGGGATCCTTAAGCTTGTGGTCGACAAACTCCAGCTGGAGATTCCCCGTAAAGTCTTGAATGGGAGAAATATCCCGCAGAAGCTCGGTCAGGCCTTTTTCCAAAAACCAGTGATAGGAATTCTGCTGCAGCTCGATCAGGTTCGGCATGTCCAGCACTTCATTGATAGAGGCGAAACTCACGCGCTCGGAGCGATTCTCGAGGGGTTGGGCCATTCAGGTGTCAGCTCCTTGTTCCCGATTAGGTCTAAAAAACGGCTTCGGCGCCCAGGACAAGGCACTCAAGGTGGACGTAAAATAGCAAGTCTATATAATACGGCACGCCCGCAACCCAGTCAAGAACACGCGCTCGACTGGGTGCGGGCTTCCGATGCAGTTGTCTACTTGATCTCGACGCTGGCGCCTGCCTCTTCGAGCTTCGCCTTCGCCGCCTCGGCGTCGGCCCGGGAGATCTTCTCCTTGACCGCCTTCGGGGCCGCGTCCACGACTGCTTTGGCTTCCGTGAGGGACAGCCCCGTCAGCTCGCGAACCGCCTTAATCACCTGAACCTTCTTGTCGCCCGAGGCCGTAATGATCACGTCAAACTCGGTCTGCTCCACAACCTCGGGGACTTCCGCCGCAACTGCCGCCGCCGGCGCCGCCGCCATTGCCATCGGCGCGGCCGCGCTGACACCAAACTCTTCTTCCAGGGCCTTCACCAGCTGCGACAGTTCCAGCACGTTCATGCCCTTGACGCTCTCGATGATTTCTTCGACCTTCGCCATCCAGATCCCTCTTCCTTAAAAGACTATAGCCTCTAGTGGGTCGTTACCAGGGGGCTTAAGCCGTTTCGGCCGCCGCCCTTTGCTGCCGAACTTGGTCAAGCACCCGCGCCAACCCGGCAATGGGGGCGTCGAGCACTGTCACCAGCATGCGGATCGGCTGCACCAGCGTGCCCACCACCTGGGCGCGAAGTTCCTGCTGACCGGGAAGATTGGCGAGCCGTCTGACGTCATCCGCGTCCAGCACCCGCCCCTCCAAGAGCCCTGCCTTGATCTCAAGCGTGCGAAGCTCGCGTGCCTTTCGCTGGACCCCCCGGGCGGGGGCTACGGGGTCCGACGTCGACGCCATGACAATGGTCGGGCCCGCGAGAAATGGATCGAGTCCGACAATCCCCACCTCGTCCGCGGCCCGCTTGATGAGAGTGTTTTTGATGACACGGACCTGCACCCCGGTCTCAGCCAGATCGCGCCGCATCTTGTTCATCTGCGCGACCGAGAGCTGCCGATAATCGGCCAGCACGACCGCCTGGGCCTCACGGAGCATATCCGCGGTCTCATGCACCGTCTCCACCTTCTGCGGAGTCGGCATGGCTCACCTCCTCACAACAAAAAACCTCTGTCCGCCCAAGACAGAGGATCAGTCGCCGCGGCATGCCGCTTTTCTGAAACTCGTCGCCTGGACAGGATGATTAAGCACAAAGCCCCTGTCGTCTTGGGCGTCCGTATAGATTTACCACATATGCCGCCGGGCGTAAAGCGAGCCGCCCGCGCTCTCACCGGCTTTCCATGTGCCGGGTATGTCGGTCCGGACCCCCGACGCTCCCCGGACGATTATCGCTTCCAAGGCTCTCGGCTTACACGTCTGAGGCTCCGGGCGGAGCCAACCAACAAGAGAGGCCAGCGGATATTCTACAACCCCGTCTGTTATGTGCCGGGCCGAATGCGTATCACGGCTGCTTGCAGAGGGGTGCCGCCGCGCTTTTCCAACACGGTCACGACTTCTCCCGCCTTGAGGGCGGAGGCCGAAGCTTTCGTGCGTCCGCTTCTCACCCTCGTGGTGCTTCCGAATTGAAGCGTGTAGACGCTCCCGTGCTTCGTTGTGATGGTCAGCGTAGATGACGTCAGCTTCGTGATCTTCCCGTGTAGGCGCCTGCGCTTCTTATGAGGAGACGAGTGGTGATGTGAAACCGGGCTCGTAGCGGATGCAGCCGCGGTGGGGGTGGCGGACCCGCACGCCGCGATGCCGCCTGCCAGCAAAACCACCTCCGCCATCAGCAGTCCTCGCCGCAGCACTTGCTTCAACTTCATAGCATGACCTCCGCCGTCTTTTCAGGCGCAGCCCACAGCGAGCCATCCCGGCTGTGACATGCGCGCCGTCGTCGACAATCCTCGTTGTGGCATGGCATGAGACGCATCGCAGTGTAGACCCCCGGTGTCAAGGTCCTGTCAAGAAATCCTCATGCCGCCCTTAAGCTTTGATGGTCCAACACCCAGGGGACCGCGACCGCTCTCCCTGGCTCGCCCCGTCTCCACCAGGAACGAGACGATCACGAAAAACGGCTCGGCACCGAGGGCGGCCTTCGGACATGACTGCGCAGACGGGGCCACGCGATCCCGAGGACTCCACGAACGGGCCCATCCGAAGGCTGGGGCACCGGACGATCCCATTACCGTCCCCTGCCGGTGCTGCAGGACTCCGGCGGAAGGGCCGGGGGCACTCCTGTCCGGTTCTTGTCGGCCTTGATGGCTTCTTGACAATGGCTTGCTAATGTCGCCCTGATCCGATCTTTCTCCATCCAACAATCGTGAATAGAGGCCCGGCTGCCGTCAATCGCGCGAGCTTTGCACGGGCCCTTCATAAAGGGAAGGATGAGAACCCTGCAGACACCGCTCGAGCCGGGTCCGCATCGTGGTAGGCCTTGGCTTTCCATGCCCCGTGTCGTCCTGTTGGCTACCGGAACCGGCCTCGTGCTGGCCGGTGCCACCTACGGAGTCGTCCGTGCAAGCAAGCCGCCCCCCCCTATTCGGTACGTCACGGCCCCGGTGCGCCGCGGCGCCGTCACTCTCACGTATCAGGACACAGGCGAGGTACTGCCCGCTGCCACGGCTACGTTCACACTGCCCGACGCATCGGCCAGCGTGAGCACGCTCAGCGTTCAGCCAGGTCAGGCGGTGACAGCGGGTCAGATTTTGGGCCAGCTGAGTGACCCCACCTTGCAAACCGCGCTGTCCAGTGCGGACGCAACCCTGCAGAAAGCGCAGGCGGCACTGGCGGCCGCCGAGAACCCGGCCGCCAGTGCGGAGGCCGCAGCCAGCATCCAAGAGGCACGCGACAATGTGGCGGCCGCCGAAGTTACCCTCCAAAGCGACCAGACGCTCCTGTCCTCCTTGACGGTCCGTGCCTCGGTCAGTGGGCCCGTTCACCTTTTCGTGACGAAGGGCCAGGACGTCACGGCGGGAGAGCCCCTGGCCACCCAAGGTGGGACGACCTATACCAGTCCCGCAGCCGGGTCGGTGTCCAGCATCAACATCGCGCAGGGCGCCACGGCCCAACCCGCCACGGTCCTCCTGCAGATAAGCGACCCGGCTCTGGCGGCCAGAGTTGTGCAGGATGAGAGTGCGCTTGCCGCGAGTCAGGTTGCCTTAAACGCCGCGCTGGTCAATGACAGTTCCGCCGCCTTGAGCGGCACGGTGGCGCAGGACCGATCGCTAGTGGAGGCCGACCAGGCCACCGTCTCTGCCATCACCCAAGAGGTCGACGCCTTGACGATGCGAGCGCCGTTCGCGGGGACGGTGACCACGGCGAACAGCAATCCGGCGGGAGTCAACGGGCCCGTGGTTACGGTGGCGTCCAACAGCCGGTCCGTCACGGTGACGGTGCCGGAAACCAATATCGGGGCGGTGCACACGGGTCAGAGCCTCGTCGCGAGCCTGCCCGCATACCCGGGCCACCGGTTGACGGGCGTCGTGACGGCCATCGCCCCGATGGCCGCCTATACAAACGGTGTGGCCTCCTTTACGGTCACGGCCCAGTTAAACGACTGGCCCCATTTTCCCTACTACGGTGTCAGCACCAACGTGAGCATCGTATTAAAAAAAGTGAAAAACGCCCTCACGGTGCCCTTGGCGGCCCTGCGCACCCGCAACGGTCACACGATGGTGCTGGTGCCAAGCGGCTCCACCACCAGGGCCGTTCCGGTACGGGTGATCCTGGAGACGCCGTCTAAGGTGGCGGTAAGCTCGGCGGCTCTCCATGTGGGAGAGCGGGTCGTGGTGGCCGTCCCCGTTTCCACGCCTGGCAAGCTCAGGCTGAAAGCCCGCGGGCGCGGCCTGCATCATGCCGGCGCGAAGCGACGAGGGGCGCGGACGGGAGGTAAGGCATGATCCGGGTCCGCCATCTGACCAAAGACTATCGCCTGGGTTCCAACACGTTTCGGGCACTGCACGACGTAACATTTGACGTCGAGACCGGTGCCATGGTGGCCATCATGGGGCAGTCCGGATCTGGAAAGACGACGCTCATGAACGTGCTCGGCGGACTAGATACGCCCACCGACGGCCAGTATTGGCTGAACGGGCGGGAAGTGGGGCGTTTTGACCCCGTGACATGGTCGCATATTCGCAATCGAACGATCGGCTTCGTTTTTCAGAACTTTAATCTCGTCCCCACCCTGACAGCCATCGGCAACGTGGAACTGCCCCTCATCTACCGACGCGTCCCTCCCCGCATCCGACGGACGCGAGCTGTGGAGGTGCTGGGAGCCATGGGGCTAGGAGAACGACTCCACCACTATCCGACTCAACTGTCAGGAGGGCAGCAGCAGCGGGTCGCGATCGCCCGCGCTCTGGTGGGTGACCCGCCCTTGCTGCTGGCCGACGAACCTACGGGCAACCTGGACGTCAACACCGGCCGGGAGATCTTGAGCGTGCTGCAAGAGCTGCACCAGGCAGGACGCACCGTGGTGGTGGTCACCCACGCGCCTGAGGTGGCAGCCGTGTGCGAGCGCGTGCTGCGCATGCAGGATGGACGCATGGAGGCTCAGCGCTTCGAGGAGGATGCCCATGAACTGGAGTGACGCCGTGCGCGTGGCCTGGCATGGCGTCTGGGGTCACAAGCTTCGCGCCTTGTTGACTATGCTGGGCGTGGTGATCGGCGTCGCCGCCGTCATTGTCCTGGTCGCGATCGGCAACGGCGCATCGAGCGTTGTCGCGTCCCGTATCGAAACCCTGGGTACCAACGTGCTCTTTGTCAGCCCAGCCGCAGGCACCCCGTTCACGACCGCCCAGGTACCCTACATCCGTCACAATGTGTCGATGGCGCATCGTATCGTACCGATACTGGACTCTGCCGGCAAGATCACGGTGGGTACGACCACGATGGGGGCACCGATTGTGGGAACGACCCCGGCCTACGCCGATCTGGGATCTCTGCATGTCGCCGGCGGCCGCTTTCTCACGCCGGTGGACGCGCAGTTCGACCGTCATGTAGCCGTCTTAGGGGCCAATGTCAGCGCCAATCTCTTCGGACACAGCGATCCGGTCGGACAAACCGTTGCGCTTTTGGGGCAGCAGTTTCGCGTCGTGGGGGTGTTGAATCCCGTGGGTCAGGGACCGGGCACCAGTCAGGATAATGAGGTGTTCATCCCGTTGTCCACGGCCCAGGCTCTGCTCGGCACCAACGGCCTGAGCCTGGTGATGGTCCAGGCCGCCTCCCCATCGCAAGCGTCATTAGTGGACGACTGGCTCACCAACCTCTACACGAACCTCTACGGCAGCCCGAGCGCGGTGAGCGTGCAATCGGAAGACCAGGTCCTCGCCACGCTGTCGGCGACGCGCCAGACGTTCACCGACCTTCTGGCCGGCACGGCCGCGATCTCGCTGTTGGTCGGCGGCATCGGCATCATGAACATCATGCTGGTGTCGGTCACCGAGCGAACCCGCGAGATCGGCATCCGACGGGCGGTCGGAGCTGTTCCGGAAGACGTGGTGCTCCAGTTTCTCCTGGAGTCCATGGGGGTGAGCCTGGTCGGCGGGGTCATC
This sequence comes from Bacillota bacterium, assembly GCA_021818685.1. Classification (GTDB taxonomy): domain Bacteria; phylum Bacillota; class Sulfobacillia; order Sulfobacillales; family JAIMBI01; genus JAKATP01. The sequence goes on from JAKATP010000003.1 coordinate 43,706, forward strand.
GGAATCGGCCTCGGGGTCATCCTTCTGCGGCTGGCACCTCTCATCCTGCACAGTCCCGCCGTCTTCTCGCCGACGTCTGTCGTGCTGGCATTCGTGTTCAGTACGGTCGTCGGACTCGGCTTCGGGCTGTACCCGGCCCTGCGTGCCTCGCGGCTTAACCCTATCGAGGCACTCCGCTACACGGGATAGGTCACCAGGGCCCGGGGGGCCGAAGGCGGTCGCGCCGATGTCGGAGAGTCCCCTGTTGGAGGACGACGATCCCATGCGGCGGTGCGGCACCTGGCCGACGAGCGGCTCGCCCGGGGCCAGCCCCTCGGCCCACGACCCCCAACATGTGCACGGCGGGAAAGAGAGCGCCTGGCCCTGGCGCCTTCCATATCCCGGCCAGCCCGGACGGAACCCCGATCCCGACCGAGCATCGTTGCCTGAGATCCGTCCACCCGAACCCATCGCTCATGTCGCCGGGGACGACCGAGCCCGGACTCAAGGGCGCCTCGGCCTCAATACAGAGAGGGCAGAGTGGCTTTTCGCGAGAGCGTCTTGGGCGGATGGTCTTCGCCGTGGCATACCACGGTCCGGAGGCCCCGAGGGCCCACATTATCGTCGCGGCCCGGCGTCTTCCCCCCGCACCGGCTCCGGCATCAAAAGCGGGCTTTGCAGCACCAACCGCCGGCGCCAGGCACCCACCCCCGCGATCCAGGCGGCCACGATGATGCCGGCCACCGGTACGGCGAAGACCGCGCCCCAGATGCCAAGCAAGAGCGCCCCCGTCATGAGGGCCACCACGGACAGCACGGGATGAAGGCCCACCTGGCTCCGCATGATGCGCGGTACCAGGATCTGTGACTCCAGCACATGAACTGCCGTATAGAGCACCACCACTTCCAGCACCTGCACATACGGATGGTGACCGAACAGGGCCAGGAGGAAGGGAATGATGGCCGCCAGCACCGGTCCAAGCAGTGGGATGAGCTCCATGAGGCCGGCGAACACTCCGAGTGCGAACGGATAGGGTAGGCCGATGAACCAGGAGCCGAGACCAAAGCCGAGGCCCACCACCAGTGACAGCATCAGCTGACCCCGGAGGTAGCCGCGAATGACGCGGGTGACCGTGGTCTGGACGTCCAGCATGCTGGAGCGGTTACCGGTCGGCACGAGGCGCAGGATGGCTGCCTGGATGCGGTGGGTGTCGAGCAGTAGATAGACCGTGATAAAAATTGTGATGACAGCGTCGCCCAGGGCCGAAACGAGCCCGAGCAGAAAATGCAGAGACTGCGTCAGGACCACCCGCGACACGGTTCCCACGTTGGATACGAGCCGCCCCTCCAGCGAACTGACCTGGGCGCTTACGCCCAGCTGTTTCGCCAGGACAAGCAGGTGGCTGGCCGAGTTGGCCACCTGGGTAAGCTCGTGCGGCAGGTTGGCGGCCAACCCCGCCAGCTGTCCGATGAGCACGGTGATGACGAGGACGCCGCCGCCCAGAAACAGGGCCGTCGCCGCGGTCACGACGATGAGCACAGCCCACGGGCGGCCCATGTACCGGTTCAGCACCTTCACAGAAGGTGACAGAAACATGCTGAACATCGTTGATAGGATGAGGACCAGAACGACGTCGCCAACGCGGGAGAGGACGGACCAGATAGCGACCACGATGACGCCCGCGCCAAGCAACACCAGCACGACGTCGCGCGCAAACGCGACCTTTTCGCGAAAACTACGTGGCGGCTGCACGCCGGGCATTGGTGCCCTCCCGTCTTGAAGCTTAACAGTCTTTGGCAAGGAGGGGCACGGATGCGGGAATCCAGCCGTCACGGCGCAGCGCCCGTTCGGATCGGCTGCCTGACGCGCGGCCGGGCCGTGTACAGACGCCCCCCGCGTCGGCGGAGCCTTGCCGGTTCAGAGCTTTCGTTCGCGCTCCGCTCGCCGCAGAGCCAGCCGGACGAGGCGGTCGACCAGGGCGGAGAACTCGATGCCCGCGGCCCGGGCCGATCGGGGCAGAAGCGAGTTTGGGGTCATGCCGGGAATGGTATTGATTTCGAGCACCACCGGTCCACGCTCGGTCCAGATCATGTCGGTGCGGGAGAACCCCGCGCAGCCGAACGCCCGATGCGCCGTGAGGGCCGCCTTCTGGCAGGCGTCCTTCACCTCGTCGGCAATACGCGCCGGAACAATCTCGTCGGCCCCGCCGCTTTCGTATTTGGAGGCGAAGTCGAAGAACGCGCCGCGGTGCGGAACGATCTCAATGACGGGGAGGGCCTCCGGTACCCCCTCTTCATTTTCGAGGACCGGGCAAGTGAGTTCGGTCCCCTCCACTTTCTCCTCCACCAGCAGATAAGCGTCTTGCCGCGCCGCCTCCCTGAGGGCGGCCTGCAATTGGTCGCGCGTCTCCACGAGACTCACACCGAGACTTGAGCCCCCCTGATTGGGTTTCACCACCGCCGGGATCCCCACGGCCGCGAGGAGCCCGGAAACGGTGCCCGGCAGGTCGGCTCGCACCTCTTCGACTGTCACCCCCCGCCCCTCCGGGACCAGAAGCCCGTTTAAACGGAGTATGTCCTTGGCCTTATCTTTGTGCATGGCCAGCGCCGAGGCCAGGGGGCCGCTTCCGGTATAGGGGATCCCGAGCGTTTCCAGCATGCCCTGCAAGGTACCGTCTTCCCCGAACTTTCCGTGAAACGCCAGGAACACGCAGTCCGCCCGACCGAGCTCCTGCATCCCGGCGAGCGTTTCGGAAGGGTGCGCAGGTACCATCGCGCCCTCCACCGGGTGCGGTTCCAGCGCGGCCAGCTCTTCGGGGGCCTTCAACACCCACCGTCCGTCACGCCCGATGACGATCACGGCGACGTCGTATCGATCTCGGGGCAGCGCAGCCGCCACCATGCGCCCTGATGCGAGCGAGACTTCATGCTCCGACGACGGTCCGCCCATCATCACGATGACCCGCGGCATGAATCTATCACTCCTTCTCACTTGCCCGGCGTCCCTTCGTATGAACCCGCGACCACAACCAAAAGGGCAATGCCGAGGACGAACGCCAGGGCCCCCAGCAACAGATGATGGCGGATTTCGAGCGTTCCTCCGGACATGATAGCGACTAGGCCGAGACACGCGAAACCCACGCGGATGCATAAGCTCCTTGTCTCTTTCACTACATTCACCCGCCCGCGCGCCCGAGGGATTCAGACTCGGAACACAGGGTATGCGGCCGGTCTGTAAGCGCTCGCACGCGTTAGGCTTCCCGGTTGTGTCCTATCGGACCACAAACAAAGACTGGCCCCCATCCCTCGTAAGGTGGGGGCCAGTCCGGTGACAGGGCCGGCGGCGTCACGCGGACGCGGACAGGCGCTCCATGCCCGCGGGGTTCACCTTGATGCCGGGGCCCATCGTTGTCGAGAGCGCAATGGTGCGAACATACTGTCCCTTCGCCCCAGCGGGCTTGGCTCGCACGATGGCGTCGATGAACGCGCGCACGTTTTCCAAGAGCGCCTCATCCTCGAAGCTCACCTTGCCCATCGGTCCATGCACGATCCCAGCCTGGTCGCAGCGGAACTCCACCTTACCCGCCTTGATCTCCTGGACGGCATGGGCCACATCAAAGGTTACGGTGCCGGTTTTGGGGTTCGGCATCAGTCCGCGCGGACCGAGGATGCGCCCGAGCTGACCCACGGCACCCATCATATCCGGGGTGGCGACCGCTGAATCAAAGTCGAGCCAGCCTTCACGGACGCGGGCCACCAGGTCTTCAGCGCCCACCACGTCGGCCCCCGCCTGCTCCGCCTCTTTCGCCTTATCGCCCTTGGCGAAGACGACGACCCGCGCCATCCGGCCCGTGCCGTGCGGCAGGACCACCGCCCCACGCACGACCTGATCGGCATGACGGGGGTCGACTCCGAGGCGAATGGCCACCTCGACGGTCTCGTCAAACTTGGCCCGCGCGAGCTTTCGGGTCAGGGACACGGCCTCTTCGAGGCTATACAGCCGGTCCCGATCGTAAAGTTCCGCGACTTCCCGCTGGTGCTTGGTCTGCTTCGGCATTTTCTTCCCTCCTGTGGTCAAACGGCGCGAGAGCCTCCCACCAACGTCTGTCAGTCGACGATCTCGACGCCCATGCTCCTGGCAGTCCCGGCGATCATTTGCATGGCGGCCTCCAGGTTATCGGTGTTGAGATCCGGCAGCTTCGTCTCCGCAATCTCGCGCAGCCGCGCCCGGGTCAACTGCCCAACCTTCTTCGTGTTGGGCGTGTTGGAGCCGCTTTCGATATTGAGCGCCTTCTTGATCAGGACCGCAGCCGGCGGGGTCTTGGTCACAAACGTGAACGACCGGTCCTCGAAGACGGAGATCTCGACTGGGATCACGAGACCCGTCTGGCTCGCGGTGCGCTCGTTGTACTCCTTGACAAACGCCATGATGTTCACGCCGTGCTGGCCGAGCGCGGGGCCAACGGGCGGGGCCGGGGTGGCCTTACCCGCCTGGATCTGCAGTTTAATGACGGCCACGACTTTCTTGGCCATGCGTTCTACGTTCCTCCCACTCCGCTGCCGCCTGCTCGCGCCGACCTAATGCAGCTCTTGAATCTGACCGAAATCCAATTCCAATGGTGTGTCGCGTCCGAACATGGAAACGACCACCCGCACCTTGCCGCGGTCCGGATGGACTTCCTCCACGACGCCGGTGAATCCCTCGAAAGGCCCGTCCCGAACTTCTACGGACTGGCCCACCTCTACCCGGATCTTCGGCACCTGCACCTCGCGTTTGACCTGGCCGAGGATGATCTTCATTTCCTCCTCCAGGAGCGGGATGGGGCGGGAACCGGAACCGACGAAGCCGGTCACACCCGGAGTGTTGCGCACCACGTACCAGGAGTCGTCGGTCATGATCATCTGCACGAGGACGTAACCGGGGAAGGTCTTCTTTTTCACGAGACGCTTCTTGCCGTCCTTGACCTCGAGCTCCTCTTCCATGGGAACTTCGACCTTAAAGATCTTGTCCTCCATGTTCATAGACTCCACACGCTTTTCCAGGTTGGCCTTCACCTTGTTCTCGTACCCGGAGTACGTATGGATGACGTACCATTCCTTTTCCGTCTCCAAGGTTAGGTGCCGCCTCCCCAACAAAAATACGCCGGAGCCACCCAATCCGACGTGTGAAACCCTAGGGCACGATCTTGCCGATGGCGAATCCGAAAATCAGGTCCAAAACCACCGTCAACAACGAGACCACGATGACCGCCAGGATAACAAAACCGGTATACCCTAACGCTTGGCGCGGCGTAGGCCACACCACCCGCTTCAGCTCCAGCGTCACGTCGCGCGCCAGCTGCTGAGGGCCGGACGGCTCCGTGGGCCGCGTTGATCTCCCTTTCGGTCCCATCTTCATCCCCATTAACAGGTCGCCCGCTTTCCGGGAGATGAGCCGTTCAGGCGTCAGCGCGTTTCACGATGGACCGTGTGCGTGCGGCACCACCGGCAGTACTTCCGGCGCTCGAGGCGGTTCGGGTCGTTCTTCTTGTTCTTGCTGGTGGTGTAATTGCGTCGCCGACACTCCGTGCAGGCGAGCGTAATAACCGTGCGCACGACGCCATCCTCCCATCGATGCTGAACGATAGTAGCACCCGCGCCAGGTAAGTGTCAATTTGGCGGCAGGCGGAGGGCGACATCTCGACGCGGGACTTCTGTAGCACGAAGAGGGGCTGATTGGATCCGCTGCCGGGACCATCCGACCCCTGCTCTTCATAATTCAACATGTGTATAAATTAGGAAAGCTGGAGGTGAGGCCGTGGGAGCCATGATCGTAAAGGAATTCCTGGAGCTGAGACGCGACCGCCGCACGCTCGCCATGCTGGTCCTGCTCCCCATCATGCTGCTTATCGTGTTCGGCTACGCGGCACGATTTGACGTGAACAGCATCCCGACGCTTGCCGCAGGTCCCCGGGCCACGACTGTTGCCGCCACCCTCAAATCTCCGTTCACGGTAAAGGCAGTGGTACCGTCAGACGGGCCATCCCAGATCAAGGCCGCTATTAGGAATGGAACCTATGACGTGGCGGTGTACGCCACCAGAGCCGGCACCCGCTTTTACATCAACGGCGCCGATCTCTTTGTTGCCCAGACCGCAGCGGCGTCGCTCGGACGGGTGAGCACTCCACTGGCGTCCCTCAAGAAGTTCCTCGGCACATTGCCGCCGGCCGTGCGCCCTCGGCTGCCGGCCGCCCCCACGGTCGACGTGCTGTACAACCCGGGGCTCAAGACCGCCGTGGTGATGGTCCCGGCCATCGCCGGTATCATTCTGGTCTTTATCGGCACCCTCATCGCCAGCCTGGGCGTCGTCCGCGAGCGGCAGGCCGGCACTCTCGCGCAGCTGGCGGTCATGCCGCTCTCGCCGTGGGATGTGCTGGTCGGGAAGATCGCACCATACTTTCTGGTGGCGACCGTGGACATGGGCATTGTGCTCGGCCTCGGTATGTGGCTCTTTGCCGTGCCCATGCGCGGATCGTGGGCAGGACTCATCGTGGGCTCACTGCTCTTCCTCTTCGTCACCCTCAGCATCGGCGTCCTCATCTCCAGCGTCTCCCAGAACCAGGGGCAGGCTATGCAGCTTTCGATGATGACCACGCTACCGCAGGTCCTCCTCTCCGGCTTCATCTTCCCGGTGGCGTCGATGGCCCCGGGCGTGCGATGGATCTCCAACATTCTGCCCCTCACCTACTTCGCCGAGATCAGCCGGGGAATCATGCTGCAGGGAACACCGGTGGACCACCTCCTGCGCCCGTTTCTGTCACTGGCGGGGCTCGGCACCATCACCGTCACCCTGGCCATCCTGCGCTTTCACGCTCTGTTGCATCCGGTCCGTTCCCGGCGCCGGCCGGCCAGGGCGGGAACGTCATGATGTGGGCACTCAGGGACGTCTCGGTGTACTTCGGCCCGCGCGCCGCACTGCAAGGCGTCAACTTAGAGGTCAAGTCCGGGTCGATCGTAGCCGTGGTGGGCGGCGACGGGGCTGGCAAGAGCACCCTATTGGGTCTCTTGGCCGGGACCGTCGGGACCTCCTCCGGACACCTGGAACGTCCGCCTCTGGCTCGCCTCGGATATCTCCCGACGAGCTCCGGGGTGTATCTCGACCTATCGGTGGCCGAAAACCTGGCCTTCGTCGCGCGGGCGCACCGTCTGGCGCGGACCCGGACCCTCGAGCGAACGCACGCGCTCCTTGAGCGCGCAGGTCTGGCCGGATTTGAAAACCGCCTGGCGGGCGAACTCTCCGGGGGCATGCGGCAGAAGCTCGGACTGATCCGGGTCCTCCTCCCAGAACCCGACCTGCTGGTACTGGATGAACCCACCACCGGCATCGACCCCGTCAGCCGGAGGGCACTCTGGGCCATCGTGGCGCGCGCCGCCGCAGATGGAGCGGCGGTCGTGGTGTCGACATCCTACCTCGACGAGGCGGAGCGCGCTGCGCACATTCTGGTCCTGGACCGGGGCCGGCCCTTGGCGGAAGGAACCCGTGAGGATATCTTGCGCCGCACTCCTGGCATACTTACCGCCGCCAACGCACCGCCCGTAGGGGAGACCGGGGTACGTTTCTGGCGCCGGGGAACCCGCTGGCGGATCTGGTGGCCCCATGGGGTGGCGGCGGCGGATGGCGCGGGGGAGCTGGTTGTCCCCGATCTGCAGGACGCCGTCACCATTGCCGCCCTACAACACGAGGCGGAGGAGGTGAGCCTATGAACCCGGTCGTCGCCCAGACCAAGCACCTCACCGTCCGCTACGCGGCACAGCGGGCGGTGGACGACGTGAGCCTCGAGGTTCATCAGGGCGAGGTGCTGGGTCTTCTGGGCGCCAACGGTGCCGGCAAGACCACGCTGTTGAAGACGCTCCTCGGCCTCGTACCCCAAGACACGGGAGACACCCTCCTCTTTGGTGCCCCGCCGACCCGGCAAAGTCGTCGGCGGGTTGGCTATGTCCCTCAGGGACTGGGTCTGTATGAGGATCTGAGCGCCGCGGAAAACCTGCGCTTTTCGGCCGCCGTGTATGGGCGTCGCCCGGCGGCCCGGGCCGACTTGATGAACGACCCAGCCCCCGTTCGGGCACTACCCCTCGGAACCCAGCGCCGTGTCGCGTTTGCCGCCGCGCTCCAGCATGAGCCAGATCTCTTGCTGCTAGACGAGCCGACCTCCGGCGTCGATCCGCTTGAGCGCGCCCGTCTCTGGGACACCATCCGCGCGGCCGCCAGCCGCGGCGCCGGCGTGATAGTGACGACACACCACATGGACGAGGCAGAACAGTGCGACCGCCTGATCATCATGGCCGAAGGCCGCGTGATTGCTGACGGCACCCTCGCGGATGTGATCGGCAGCCATGAGGTGGTTATCATTGAGACCCCCGATTGGGCCAGGGCGCTGCGACGATTGGAGGCACACGGCCTGGACCCGTCTCTTGTGGGACGGACGCTTCGCCTAGGCGAGGTGCCCGAGGCCGTGCTTGCCCGTGCGCTGGACGGCGTGCCCCACCGGTTGACGCAGGTGCCGGCTTCCCTCGAGGAACGCTTTGTGAGCCTGGTTCGCGCCGGGGCCCCCCGCAGTGGAGAGGGATTCTAGTGCCGCGCGGCAGACGACGCGGATCGCCGCCCACCCGCCAGACCATTTTAGCGGCGGCGTTGGGCCGCTTCACCAATGAGGGATATGACCGCGCCAGCCTGCGTGACATCGCGACCGATGCCGGCGTCGATCCCTCCCTCATCATTCACTACTTTTCCAATAAGGAAACCCTGTTCGCCGAAGCGCTGCACCTGCCCCGCATATCCGAGGCTCTTCATCGCACGCTCGAAGCGGCCGGACCGGGGTCCGAAGAGGAGCTTGGCGCCCACATTGCGCAAGCACTGGTCGGACTCTTAGAAGTCAGCACCCTGGCGCCAGCAGTGACGGCCCTGATTCGGTCGGCCGCCAGCAACGAAGATGTCTCGCGAATACTGCGGGAGTTTCTGACCCGGACGATTCTCCGGCGGATCACGGCCAGCCTTACGGCGCCGGACCCCGCCTTTAGGGCGGCGCTGGTGGCGAGTCAGGTCCTCGGTGTCATGATGGCGCGGTTCGTCCTCCGCCTGGAGCCGTTGGCCAGCGCGGACCCGGGCCTCCTTGCCCGAGTAATCGCTCCAAACCTCCAGCACTATCTCACCGGAGACCTGGGAGGATACAACCACCCGGAGCGCCAATCTGCCCCCCCATGGTCGTGAGCCGCGCTCGCGGTCGACCGCTCCCGAGCCCTCGGCTGTGGGAGGTCCACGCGTACGCGATAGAGAGTCTCCGGTAACTAAGTGACGCGACCGCGCTTTCCCCCCGACGCAAGACAAATGACGAACATGACGGATGGTGGTTACCGTCGACACGCGCAAGGGACCTGACTGGCCGGAGAGGGGGTGGCGACCGGGGCGGCCGGTTAATGCCGTTCAGGCCGCGTACACCGCTGATGCCGTCGGCATAAGACGTGGCCCAGGACACCTTTGCCAAAGTGTCCAACCGGGTGGCGAGACACCTGAACGGCGCCGGCCCATCCCGGCCTCCCCTTCGGCACCGCGGGCAATCTGGCCCGAGACCGGTGGCGCCGACAGGAACGCGCCTGCCACGCTCCTAATCGTCGGGGGAAGACGGCCGTGCAGGTTCGGCATCTTCTCCACCGCCTGACCACTGCTATGACCTTATCCGGCGGCCACGCAGATACGCCGTCTCGCATCGCACCATTCAGGGCTGGCAGCTGAGCGTAGACGTGGACCGCTTCCCGGGCTTTTCCAACCGGACAGCGCTCGCCTCCGCTCGCCGCCGGTTACACGCTCCATGGCGCATTGGTGGCGCTCGAGGCGAGGCCGGCGAAAAACCCGTCCCGAAGGCCGCGCGGGAAAGTGGGCGGTATCCGTATCCTAGGTGACCGCAGTGGGACTGTATGTCTGCCGTTATGAGACCATCTCCGGGTGGCGTGGGAACATGGCCGGCTAACGTCGTATGTCTTACTGTGGGTGACAGCGAGACTCTCCTACCGCTCTGGCCTCCGGCACCATTTCACGGTCACCGAAACCTGGACTGGGAGTCGCGACGGCACCTTCCCGACGACCGCGAAAGGCGGACACGCCCCCACAGCCCGTGTTTCCCGTCCTGAGGGCGCGGTCCCTCCCGTCCGTTGCTAAAGCCAGCGGATGATGGGGATGCTCTTCAGCAGCACCGTGATAGCCCCCAGCACGATGCCCACGATGGCGAGGCCCCGGGCTCCGGGTCTCAGCAAGCCGACGATGCCGGCGACGATCGCGACGAGACCCAGGATATCGCCGAAGGCAATGCCGATGATCGGGATCCAGCTCAGAACGAAGCCCAACACCCCTGAAAGAGCGGACAGGATTGACCACCCGCTCCGGCTCCGGTACTCGATGTACATGGCTCCCTCCTCTATCGGCGATCCGGGTTTGGCAGCGCGGTGGAATACCGGCCGTAAAACTCGTCGCGCAAGATGCCGTATACGGCAAGGTCAGTGCGGACCCCCTGGTGCACTTCGTGACGCCGGAGCGTCCCCTCATGCTGGAAGCCCACTTTCTCAAGAAGCCGGAGCGATGCCCGGTTGAACGGGTACACCTCCGCGTAGATGCGATCCAGATCCTCGAGCGAGAAACCATAATCCAGCATAAGCACGACGGCGTTGGTGGCGACGCCGTGCCGGCGCACATCCTTCTCCCCAATCACGAAGCCGATGGCAGCTCGGCGCGAGATGCGGCTCATCTCGGCGAGCTCGATATACCCGACCAGGCGATCCCCGTACTCCACGCCGAAGAGCACGAAGTCTTCTGGCGGTTCCCGCACCACTTCCTCGTAGCGGTGCAAGAAGCGGGCCCGCGACATTCTGGGACCCCATCCCGCCCAGGCATCAATCTCGGCGTCCTGGTGCCATTCGTACAGCTTGTCCAGGTCCTCAAGATCCAAAGGCCGGATCCTCACGCCATTCCGCTGCAGCACGCGATCGCCCCCGTCGACGTCATCATAGCAAGGTCCTGGGGGCCGGTCCGATCCGCATGCCAGGCCTGGAAAGCCCTCTGGTACCATGGGAAGCGCGAGGAGGCAGTCATGGTTCTTCCTGAGGTTGGAGAGGTCACTTTCGACGAGGACGTGCTCCGCTCGCCCGTGCCGGTGGTGGTCGTGTTCGGGGCGCCTTGGTGACCGCACTGCCGGCGGCTGGGTCCAGTCGCAGAACAGGTGGCAGACCACGTCGGGGATGGAGTCGTGATGGTGCACGTCGACACCGACGAGGAGCCGGAGTTGGCATCGCGATATCGCGTGGTCGGAATTCCCACGACCATCCGGTTCGTGAGCGGTGAAGAGACGGGCCGGCTCATAGGCTTCCGATCTGAAGAGGAGCTCACGGCCTTCGCCCGAGGCATTAAGAAGCCGCGGACGGTATAGCTACGGGGACGGTTCCGCCCCTGCCGCCGACAGGACCACGATGTTGAGGGTCCGGCCGGGCACGTAAACGACGCGCGCCGGCGGTCCTGACAGCGCGGCTTTAACGCGATCCCGCTCCATCGCGAGGGCGACTGCCGCCTCCTCGGGCAGGTCCACGGGTACCGTCATGCGATCGCGCACCCGGCCGTTAACCTGGATTGGAATCTCCACCTCGTCGTCCTTCAAGTAGCGCTCGTCTGCGACCGGCCAGGACGCGGTCCAGATCCCGCCCGCATGTCCCGTCCGTTCCCACAGTTCGTCCGCGATCGCGGGCGTGAACGGCCACAAGAGGATGAGCAGCGTTTCTACGTCCTCTCGGGCGGTTCCGTTCAGGCTGAGAGCATTTACGTATTCCATCAGCGCGGCCACGGCGGTGTTGTAATGCAGCACCGCGATGTCGCGGGTCACCCGGGCGATGGTGCGGTGACGAATGCGCACCGAGGCCTCGGTCGGCGCACCGCGATACCCCTGTACAGAAGCGCCGTTCACCAGATCCCACACCCGGTGCAGGAACCGCTCGATACCGCGGATACCCTGATCCGAAAAGTCTGAACCTTCCTGGTAGGGACCCATGAACATGAGGTACATGCGAGTAGTGTCGGCGCCATAACGGTCAAAGAGGTGATCGGGGTTCACCACGTTGCCCCGGGACTTTGACATCTTCGCCCCGTTCATGATCATCATCCCGTGCGCCCGGAATTGCTGAAACGGCTCATCAAACCCAATGACGCCCATTTCCTTCAGCACCATGCACACGAAGCGCGTGTACAAGAGATGCAGCACCGAGTGCTCCTTGCCACCGATGTACATGTCGACCGGAAGCCACCGGGCTGTCCGTTCCGGGTCCACGATGCCGGCATCGCAGTCGGTGGAAGGGTAGCGCAGGTAATACCAGGCCGAGTCGAGAAAGTTGTCGGACACGTCGGTCTCCCGCCGCCCCGGCCCCCCGCAGCGGGGACAGGTCGTGTTCACAAACTCAGGCACCGCCGCCAGCGGAGACACTCCCGTCCCGGTGGGCCGGAAGTCCTCGACGTAGGGCAGCACCACAGGCAGGTCCTCTTCCGGGACTGGAACGATACCGCACCGGTCGCAATAGATGAGGGGGATGGGCGGTCCCCAGTAGCGCTGGCGAGAGATGAGCCAGTCACGCAGACGATAGGTCACACGGCGATGCCCGAGTCCCTCATGCTCGGCCCACTCGATGACGGCCTCTTTGGCATCCGTACTGGAAAGACCGTCGTAGGGTCCGGAATGAACCACGGTGCCTTCCCCACCAAACGCCTCGGTGAGCGGTTCTGACAGCCCTCCCGCTGGTGTTACCACCACCGGCGTCGGCAGACCAAATACCTGCGCAAATGCGAAGTCGCGTTCGTCGTGTGCCGGTACCGCCATGATGGCGCCCGTACCGTAGCTGCCCAGAACATAGTCCGCGACCCAGATGGGAATCTCCTCGCCGGTCGCAAGATTGAGCGCCCGCGCTCCGGTGTCCACCCCCGTCTTTGCCCGCGTCATGTCCATGCGGTCCGCATCTCGGCGCACTGACGCCTCGCGGACGTAGGCATCCACCGCGGGCCGCCGGTCCGGCGTCACGATGTCCGCCACCAGAGGGTGCTCCGGCGCCAGGACCATGAAGGACGCGCCATAGATGGTATCGGGGCGCGTCGTGAAAAAGGCCACTTCGAGCCCGGGGCGGCCCACGACCGGAAATGCCATTTCCAGGCCCTCGCTCCGGCCGATCCAATTGCGCTGGGCGGTCTTCACCACCTCGGACCAGTCAAGATCGGGCAGGTGGTCAAGCAACCGGTCAGCATAGCGGGTGATCTTGAGGAACCACTGCTCAAGGTTCTTGGTCACCACAGCCGTCCCGCAGCGCTCACAGGCTCCTTGGATCACCTGCTCATCCGCCAGCACGGTCAGGCAGGACGGGCACCAGTTAACAGGCGCCATGCGACGCTCTGCCAGACCCCGTTTGAACATCTGCAGAAAAATCCACTGCGTGAAGCGGTAGTACTCTGGCGACGTGGTATCCACCTCGTGCGACCAGGCGAACCGGCCCTCCATACGGTGGAGTTGCTCGCGGAAATGGCGAACGTTCTCCGCCACCAGCTGCATCGGATGCTTATTCACTTTGAGCGCAAAGTTCTCACTGTGCATGCCGAATGCGTCAAAACCGATGGGCTCAAACACGTCATAGCCGCAGAGCACCTTGTAACGCCCGTGGACGTCCACGCCCGTGAAGGCAAACACGTTGCCGATGTGCAGCCCCTCAGCGGACGGGTACGGGAACATAAGCAAGTTGTAGAAGGGCCGCGGGGCATGGTCGAGATCTACCTCGCCCACCCCTTCATCCGCCCAGCGCTTCCGCCACTTGGCCTCGATGGTTCCCGGGTCGTAGCCCACGATGTTAGCCTCCTATGACAACCGTGACAACCGCCGGTGAACCGGTAAACCCCGGGTAACGGGGCAGGACACCGATGGCGGCGGCTTTCGGTCCGTCCGTCAACCGGCACTCCGGTTCTTTGAAGGATAAGTCTTGCTGGCCAGTGTAACATCGTCGGCCCCCGCCACGATAGCTTCACCCTGCGTCATGTGCTTGTCCGACCGTCCACCGATGAAGAGACGCGGCAGCAAGCTCCGCTTACTCTGCGGGACCGAGTCACGAACGCATATTCCACGCCCGATCCTTGCTCCCCCGACGCCGCCGCCAGGTCGCCCGAAAGGCCGTGAGTGCTTCGCGGTCGCTCGGATGGGATTGCACATAATCCCGGACGAACTCCGACGCCCCCGAGCATCCAACCGCCAGGATCCGTCGGCTCGCAGCCTCGACATCGTAGACAGTCTGCCGAAATACTACTGTCGGACCCAAAACCAATGACGAAGCTCCATCATGTCCATAGGGCATGCCCACACTCCCGGCATTCGCAACCAGACACCGATCCACGCGGCGGTAAAAAGGCATATGCGTGTGTCCCAGTACGATCGCGGCGGCGTCCGTGCCCGCCAATACGGCATCCCACCCCGCCATGGGTGTGTCCACCAGCACGATGTCCATGAGCGACCGGGGCGTAGCATGAACGAAGAGGACGTCGCCGATGCCGTCGATAGGAAGGGTGGCCTTTGTCGGCCAGCCGGCAATCAGATCCCGCGTGGTCCGAGCCATGTGCGGCGCCGTCCATAAGGTCAGAGCGTCCCAGTCGTGGTCGCCTGTGGCCGGGTACCGGCCGTCAACGGCATCCACCACCTCCTGATCGGCGTTACCCCGAATAAAATGTACGGGATACGGCAGGGCCAGCAGGAGATCGAGGGTCCCTCGGGGATCCGGCCCGGTCAGCACATCTCCGGTGACCACCACGGCGTCAACACGCGACCCCTCCCCCTCCGCCAGCACGGCCTCCAGTGCCGGCGTGTTGCCGCGGATATCCGGAGCACCAGCACCCGCATCGGGTTCAACACTTCTTTGTGCGGCCAACACCGCTTCCTTCTGGCTCCGGAAAATGGCCTCCCCGCTCCTCGCCGATCATGTCCCGTCTGCCCGCCGCACGTGACACGCCCACAGCGCCTTTATGGACCTTCATCCGCCCGCACAGGGCATCCAGCCTCCGCCAGTCTCTCTTCGGCAATCTGAACCGCCTCTGGCAGACGATCCACCAGGTAGAAGCGGCGTCCGGTCCGGCAGGCAGCCACACCGGTGGTACCGGATCCGGCCATGAAGTCGCCGATCAGCCCGCCAGGGGGTACACTGGCCCGGCAGACGCGCTCCAAGAGCGCGACCGGCTTCTGGGTGGGATAACCGGTGCGTTCCTCTGCGCTGGTGTTGATGATGGGGATGTCCCAGACACTGTCGACGGCACGACCGCGGCTCACCTGCTCATCCACGTAGATCCGGTACGCCTTGGACCGGCCGCGGCCGGCATGCCCCCAGATCCACTCGCGGCCGTCGGGATCGTGATGAAGCTGTTGACGCTTCATGTGAAGGTAGTCCTCCCGGCTCCAGGCCTCAGCCAGGGGACTCAGACGGCTCTTGTCGCCGCGTGCATACAGCAAGAGCGTATCGTGTTTCTGGTTGAATCGGCGGTCGGCCGGTGTCCGGCGCCCCGTATAATGCCAGACTATCTCGTTCCGAAAATGGCGCGCCCCGAAGATCCCGTCCGTCAGCACCTTCGCGTAGTGGACGCTGTGCCAGTCGAGATGAAGCCAGAACCAGCCGGCCGGGACCAGGAGCCGGTGCGCCTGTGCAACAAACGGGGAGAGCCAGTTCAAATAGGCATCCATGCTGGGCCACTGGTCGGTGAACAGCCCCCGATCGCCGCGTTTAGGCTTGCCGGTACGGAACGGCGGATCGAGGTAGATGGCGTCGAATGAGGCGTCAGGGAGGGCGCGCATGGCCGTAAGCCCGTCTCCCAGTGCGATCCGCCCCACCGCCTGGGCCGTGCCGACCGACTGCTCCGCTCCCGTCAGGTCCCTGCCCATAGTCTCACTGTTCCGCGACGGCACGTACACACCCCGTTCACTCACGACGGCATACTCCGTGAAGTGTAGCTGCTTGTGCGTCTTCGATCGCGCCATCTCACACCTCCCACCGCCTCATTGGAGGCTTGTGGACGAAGTCGCCGCCGCGCGGATGCCCATCGGTGCCGCAGGCGGGCCCTTCGACCTCGGCCTCGGGTGCGTGGCGTCCCTCCGAACGTACGCCACGCCGCGGCCGCCTGGCGGCCGATATTTCTGACAGACGACGGTGTGCGCCACCACCTCAAGACCCGATGGCGGGCGAGCCATCCGTCCCCCGGAGCCGCGCATACAGTCGGGGCGCCTGCTCGCGTGCGACCTGGAGGAGCTCGCCCCACGTCTTTGGATCCACGATGAGGGGCGAGCGGTGAAACCGGCCGCCGTGGTCATACCAACAAAAGCGCAGGAGTTCAGAGCCGTCCTGCATAAAAATGAGCTGCGCCACGGCCACGTGATACGGCGTGGTCAGGCGCACCTCCTCCGCCACGGTTCCCTCGCCCCAATGCAGATGCACCTTAGCTGCAGCCATCTTATTCCTCCGCCCTCAACGCCACGAGCGTCGCCAACGTCCACGGGGGTGGCACGCGACGATGAGCGCTATATTGGCCCGTGCGGGTTCCTAGACCATGCCTCCCGACGACCGCCGAGTCCACCAGGTCCACCGCATCTTCTATCTATGAACGACCCAGCACCCGTAAGAGGCGCGTAGAGCCGCGGCGCTGAACACCCTGCGGCGCAAACAACCTCAAGCCCGGTTTCGGACTCCCGGATGCAGGGCCTCAGATGAAGCCACCCCTCATGGTCGTACCGGCACAGGCGTAGAAGTTCGCTGCCGTCATCCCCATCGATAAGCTGCGGGCCGACAACGTGCGGGGCAGTCGGATACCGGACTTCCTCCACCACCATGCCGTCGCCCCCATGGAGGTGTGCCCGCGCGTCACGCATCGAACTCCCCCCGCTTAAGCAATCGACCGAGGCCGCTCAGGACAGGTTTCGGCAACGCTTCCCGAGTCCAGACGCCGAGGACCTCGCCAATCACGTCCTGATTGGCCCGCGCGCCGGCACTGCGAAGCGCGTCCGCTACGTTCTTCCAGAAGGTTCGACTGACCCTCCCCGTCTCCACGCGTGTTTTCAGAAAGGCGGCCGTCTCGGTCGGATAGCGCCGGAGCAGTGCATCCCCGATGAGAAACCCACCGACGTTCGCCTGTACATACACGTCTGCATCGTCAATGACGACCTCGAGGAGCGAAAGCGAGTCCGAGGCGGACAATGAGCCGTCCAGCACGAGGCTCCGGATCGCCAGCACGGCAGCCCGCCGAAGGCGCCCACCGGCGCTAATCCACTCCTGAAGACCCGGGATCGGATCCTGACCCAGGGTTTTTCGATAAGGATCTACGGCCCATTCCCGCACTTCCCAGTCTTCGTCGAGAGCGAGGGTGCGGGCGCGGGTCTCGACCTCGGCCTCCGGATACACGCCCAGGGTCAGAAGACAGGCGCCTACCTCGCGCACGGCGGCCAGTGCATGGGTGAGAAGGACATCGACTGCACCCAGGTCGCCAGCGGGGATGACTTGCTCGAAACGGCGCGCAAACCGGCGCTTCGCCGCCGCGGGAAGCCCGGGCTTGCCGTGGTGGATGGTATGCGTGGCCTCGTCGACCAATTGGCCCAAGAGTTCCTCGAAGGCCGCGGACCCGGTCATCGTCACCGGCTTCACCTAGTCGACCGCGTTCGCCATCATCGCCCTCCATTCCTTCGCGCCCAGAGGCCGAGACATCACCTGGCTCCACCCACCTAAAAAAGCTGCCCCGGCATAACCGGGACAGCCAATCCTGGAGCTCACGACCGGGCTTGAACCGGTGACCTCGTCCTTACCAAGGACGTGCTCTGCCAGCTGAGCTACGTGAGCCTGGTTGCGGGGGCAGGATTTGAACCTGCGACCTCCGGGTTATGAGCCCGACGAGCTACCTGGCTGCTCTACCCCGCGATATCAATGGTGGAGGGGGTTGGATTCGAACCAACGTAGGCGTAAGCCAGCGATTTTACAGACCGCCCCCTTTAGCCTCTCGGGCACCCCTCCGAAGTACTGTGTCACGGCAACGCCGTACCCTACGCATGCGCCGCCCGTGTCGCTCAGAATATCACGCAGCGCGATTTCTCCGCAACCCGAATGAGGTGGACCACCGTGCCATTTAGCGGATCGTTTTGCGCGGCTGCCGGATCAAGATGATACTCCCTGACGCCACTGTCGGTTGAACAGAATCCAGTCACGCTCGGACTCCGGAACCCGATCCAGCGGAAAGATGGCGCCGACCGGGCACACGGGGTCGCATAGGCCGCAATCGGTGCATGCATCAGGGTCGATAAGGCGCGTGAAGCGTCCTCGGTGAATAGCCTTAGCCTCGCACACGCGCTCGCACTCCGGCTCAAACGTGGCTTCATCGATACAGGCCGATGTGATAACGTACGCCACGACCTGGCTCCTCTCTCAGTGGTGCTTCGAGTGTTTAGAACAGTGCCGACCGCGTGCCTGCCGGTCGGACGCTGCTGCTGGACGTCTCGATTTCGGCCTGGCGCGTGAGATATCCCGGCACCATCATGAGGCCCAAGAGCGGCATGGTGTTGGGATCAGTGGAAAATCCGGTGAATATGGCGCCCATCCCCTGACCGCACCACCACAGCATGAACATTAATACGCCCGCCACAATATACGCCAGGCGGCCCGCTCGCCGCGTGGCCAGACGCCAAGCGACGAATGCGAGTCCCAAGATAAGCACGAGATTCACCGTCACCGGGTGATCGTACGACAAGACGACCGCCCAGAACATCGTATGTTGAAAAAATGCGGGCTCGAGGCTCCAGGTCGACTGAAACTGAGAGGCGAGACCCATCGGCGTCCAGAAGAGCGGCGCCGTCTGCTGTAAGGCGGCCAAGCCGAAAAACACGGCCGGAGCGTCCCGGACCGCGTTCAGGCGAGTGCCGAACTGCCAGTGCCGATCTGACAGGAGGAGCATAGCAGCCATCCACCCGTAAAGGAGCACAGCGCCGGGCTCCCCGCTCACCACGGTCGCACTGCCGGTCAGGATGCCCCCGAGGCCTTCGCCAAACAGCCACACGACGGCCGTCCAGCCGATGGACAGCCACAGGCCGGTGCGGATGATCGCCCGTTGACGTCCGAACACCATGAGACTCCCGACAAGAAGCTCCACGGCGACGATGACGAGGTTCCAGGCCACGACATGCGGAGTCATGAACCGAATCGCCCAGCTCACGGTGTTCGCAATCCACAGCGGCTGGCTCACCACCAGCGGCTCCATGACCGTGTGCAGCATCGCGGTTTCGAACATGCGTGGCTGCAACTGCAAGAGCCCGTCCAGGATCCAAAAGCCGCCAAGCGCGCGGCGCATAAGATCCTTTATCCGCGACATCCTGAATGTTGGGGAAATCCGGGCACCGGCGTCCGTGGAGAGGGGGGTCGCACACTCCATCGGTCGGCCACTCCTGCTCTAGGGTTTTCGAAACGGCAACCGTCCGGAAGGACGCTCGCCTGGCTGGTCTTGCCGGATCCCGCTTATGCCTGGACCTCGACGTTGCCCGTCATGTAGCCGACCGTCGCCATGGGTCCACTCCAACCGGTGCCGCCCGTTCCGCACGGGGCCATGCACTGCCAGCGGAACGTCCCGGCCCTGGTCACCCGGAAGGTAGCCTCGACGGTAACGGTCCCATGATTCGGCGCCGCCGGCACCACGATGTTCAATCCCAGGGCGGGGACGGTAAATGTGTGGGCCACAATACTGCTCGACATCTCGATGGCCTTGCCATTTACGCGCTCAGGTCCGATGAGGCCCTCCGGACGACCAAACGGGCCCGCAAGCGCGCTCCCGCCGTTGTCGTTGTTCACGATGGTAAGATGGATAATCGCGTGATCCGGAAGCTTTAGCTGGCTCAACGTATACGTCGGCCACCCGTGCGGACCGTTGGCGTTGATGACGAGCCGCACGTTCACGATCCGGCCCGTGGTACTGGCCGCACCAAGCGGTGGCGGCGCCGTGCTCTTGCCGGCGGCCACGCGGGTGCCGCTCAGCGTAAACATAAGGGCCAAGGTGACCAGCATGATGACGGTCATGGCGGTCGTAATTCGCTTCAGCACGGGGTCCATGGGTCTGCGCCTCCCGGAGTCGCTGTCTATATCTCGACTTTAGGAGGGTGCCCATCGAGGAGCACCGGTCATCGGAACCACCGCAGCCGCCCTGACCGATCCTGAATGTGGAGCCGTTAGGACCCTCCGTACAGGGCTGTTGGGCCCACGCGCGTTTTTCCGCACCCGGCCCGGATGCAGGTCGCACCGCAAGATCCCCGGACGGGGAAGGGATGGCTAAGGCGGCCGACCATCCCTACCTCCCCCGAGGTTATTCCCCGTGACACCCGCTCTGTAGACGTCACGTCTGGGTTCCGATGTTCTTCACGAGCTCCTGGTATATGGCGGGCGTCGCATAGCCGACCTGCCACAGTGCCACGCCGGCCAGATGATCCTTCTTCGCCAGGGCAATCTTCTGCGCGATGCCCTTCCGGTTTTCCCACCAGTAGATGTGGCTCCCGATCGTGGCCGTCATCTCGTCGTATCGGGCGTTCCAGGTTCCCTTCGCCTTGATGGCTGGGGTGATCGCGTCGTAGGGAATTGTGGTGGCGTGGGTGCTGCCGCTCGTCCACTCGTACCCATAAAGCGCGATGCCGAGGTCGATCTTGGAGCTCGGCACCACGTTCTTCAAGCGCGAGGTAAGGCTCGTGACCCAGTTGAGGGCGGCGATGGGGCCCGGCACAGTCCCATCCGAATGCTGGTCGTAGCTCATGAGCGCGAATTGAGTGACCTCGGGAGCCAGGGCCTTGTAGTTGTAGGCCCCCCCGGAGTGTGGGACCACGTCCAGCACGATGACGTCGGAGTGGGGCAGCGAATCCCGAAGTTCCGTCATGAAGAGAGTCAGCTCGGGCCGTACCCGAGTGTGCGCAGGCTCGAAGTCGATGTTCACGCCGGCATAGTGGTTGGCGGCCACAATGTGGTCGATGTTGGCCACGGTTTTCTTGCGGGTGGCCGCCGACTGGAGAAACCCCTGCGTGCCGGTTCCGTCGTTGACGAGGGCCAGGATAGACAGATGCAACTTGCGTGCCTCTGCCAGTACAGCTGCATCAATGTGGGTCTTCAGGCTCCCATTCGCCATGACCGAATACCAAAGCGGGGACAAGTATCTGAGCGAGCGGCTGTACGCAGCCAGGGACGAAGCCGACATCGCTTTGTGGTGGGCCCAGTAGCCCAGCACGGTCAATTTGCTGGGACCTGTCGCCCGCGCCACATTATTCCCGAGAGGACGGGCCGGTGCAGAATTTCCCATGAGGCCACACCCGCTCAAGGCGAGTGTCGCGACCAGCATGGGAAGCCAAGCGCGAGTTCGCATCGTTATCACCTCATGGTGATCGTGCGTCCTTAGCCCAATGCACATCCCAAGGACTCGCCCAGCTTGCAAGGGAATGATCGCGATTCCCACCATTGGCTGGAAATCACGCAACGAGCCGCCGCTTGGTGCGGCCTACCGCGAAAGCATCAGGCGCCGGTCTTGAGGGCAGCGCGGATGCGCTGCCAGACTACGGCGTCTGAAAATCGATCCAAGACATCCTGACGCCGCCGCTCGGCTGACCACTCGAGGTCCACGGATCCGGGGGGACCGAGAAAGCCCTGCAGCGCCTGACTCAGCGCATCCGCGTCGCCGGTCGGGACCAGTCGCCCGTTCGCGCCCGGCACGACCACATCGCGGGGGCCGGCATTGCAGTCAGTGGCCACAACCGGAAGTCCGTGTGCCAGTGCCTCTAACAGCACCATCGGAAAGCCTTCGAAGTCCGACGGCAGTGCGAGCACGCTCGACGCCTGGACTGCCTCCCACGGGTCGGCCTGCCATCCATGCCACACCACGCGCTCCTCGATACCCGCTTGGGAGACAAGTGCCTCCAGCATGGGACGATCGGGCCCATCGCCCACGAGATCCAAGGTGAACCGGTGCCGAGTTAGGCGCGACAGTGCCGCAATCAGCAGGTCGATGCGCTTTTGGTGGTTCTGCAGTCGACCGATATAGAGGATACGCGGTCCCTCGGACGGCACCGGCAGCAGCGGATACTCGGTACGCGGCAGCGGGTTTCCCACGACAACCGGATCTTCCCGCGTCCCCAGGTCGCGGATCTCGGCCGCGATCTGACTGCTGATGGCCAGATGGCCGTCCGCGGACGAGAGCCAGCCGCGGTTGGCCATCCGGTCAACGGCAAAATGAATCCATGAATAGATGCGGGGATGGTCCCGCCGCCCTCGTGCCCAAAGGGCCGCCCGCACAAACACCGGATCGGTCGCCAGCAGAACGTCGGGTGCCCGCTCCGTCATGAATCGACGCGCCGCTCGCGCATAGAGCGGCAACTTCGTCTTCAGTTGAAAGAAACGCCCGGTGCCCTGGTCGATGTTCACGACCCGATGCGGCAGGTTCGAAAGCCAGGTAGCGTCATGCGGCACTCCGAAGCACCACACCTCGACAGAGGTGGGCGGCTTGGCACGACGCGCGGCTGCGGCCAAGGTCGTGATCACACGTTCCATTCCCCCGCGGCCGCTCAGACGTCGCACCATGATCGCGATTCGAAAAGAGCTGTCCATGAGGTCTAGCTTAACCGGAGCTTGGCACGAAAGTCTGTGACAAGCGTTTCGCGTAAATGTCCGGAATCGAGGACACAAGACATGAGGGGGCATCAGACGATCGGATGACACTCCAACTGTGGGGCCCGTATCTCTCCCTGCTGGCGGCCGTCATGTTGGCCCTGCTAGCTGAAGCGCTCGCGTTTGCCCTGCTGCGCGACCGTAAGGCCGAGCCGTCCCTGCGGAACACCGTTCTCGACACCCTTCGCGGTCCGGCGCGCCTCGCGGCTGCCCTTCTCGGAGCCGTCGTCGTGCTGGAGACGGTCCACTTTCCTCGCGCGCCCCACGGCCTCATGAGGGAGGTGGCCATCTTAGCCTTCATCGCCACCGTAGCCTGGCTCGTCATCGCGCTGCTGCGCGTGGGTTCGGAGGTGACGGCGGCCCGCTACCAGACGGCGGGGGCTGACGACCTCCTGGTGCGGAAACTCCGCACGCGGGTGGATGTGGTGGGAAAAGTCCTCGGCGTCCTGGTCATCATTCTGGCCATCGGTGCCATGCTCATGACCCTGCCCGGGGTACGGGCACTCGGCACCAGTATCCTCGCATCGGCGGGCATCATCGGTATCGTGGCCGGCCTCGCCGCTCAACCCCTCTTGACGAATCTGTTTGCGGGCCTGCAGATCGCGATCACCCAGCCCTTCCGGCTCAATGACGTCGTAGTGGTATCAGCTCCCACGTCATCCAGCGCGTACTGGGGCCAGATCGAGGAAATTACGGCGGCATACGTCGTGGTCAGGGTATGGGATCTCCGCCGCCTCATCGTCCCGCTGTCCTACATCCTGCAGCAGCCGTTTGAGAACTGGACATACCAGACCTCCGCCCTCCTGGGTTATGTCACAATCTATGCAGACTACCGGGTGGACGTAGACGCCGTGCGCCAAGAACTCCACAGGATCCTGGACGCCTCTCCCGACTGGGACCGCAAGGTGTGGAACCTCCAGGTCACCACCGTGAGCCCCGAGACCATCGGGATGCGCGCCCTCTTCAGCGCCAGCGACTCCACCCACCGCTGGAATCTCATCGTAATGGTCCAGGAAGAGTTGGTCCGCTTCCTAAAAGAGCGCTATCCCCAAAACCTCCCTCGCATGCGCGTGGAAGTGAGCCCGTCTGGTGATGGTGCTCAGCCGTCTACGCCCTGAATTTAGCCGGAAGGACGGAAGACCATGGGGCATGGCCACGCGAGACGTTGCTGGCGGTACTGTACCGGGAGGTCCCGCCCGGTGCGTGGAAACAGTGCCTCGATGTCACCGACAGCGTCGGCAGCACCCCGGCCAGCCTGGACCAGTGCTCGGCCCTGGGCGTGCATTGGCTGGGTCGCCGGCGCGGGCACCTTCGGAAGGGTACCCCCAGCTAAATCAGAAAAGGGACCCTTCAGGCCACACGACGCGGCGGTCGAGTACGTGGCGCTGATCTTATACCGCCCAAAGGGGATGTGGGCCCTCTTCGGCGCCAAGACGCACGTATTTGGGTGCAACAAAGCGGAGGGCGGGTGTTGGCCCGCCCTCCGGCTTTTCGCATCAGGACAGGGTCTACTTGTTTGTCCCGACGGTCCAGTAGTTGTATTCGACGTAGCCCGAGATGTCGTTTGTGAACCGCCTAACGCCGTGAAGCCCGGTCTTCACGACCTGTATCCCCGACACGTTGGGCAGGAAGATGACGGGCAGATTCTTCGCCGTGAACTGCTGGTACGCGTCCAGCATCTTCTGGGCGTGTGCCACCGAAGATC
>JAKATP010000084.1 GCA_021818685.1 Bacillota bacterium
ACGACGCCACGATATGATGCGGCGGGAACGGGGGTAGGTGGAGGTCTGGTGCCTTCCTCGGACTTCAAATCCGGTGGCCGGCCGGTGGTCGGCGGTGGGTTCGATTCCCACATACTCCCGCCAAACCATTTTCGCGCAACGATTTCAGCCCTTTCTTCGACAGCTCCTTCGCGGCTTTCTTGGCCCCGAAGTGGCTTGATGTCAACACCGTGTCAACAGGATTCCCGAGAGTTCGGTCAGTCGGGGAGCTTTGGGAGACCGGTGAGAGCACCGTCGGATGGTTCGAATGCCAGCACCTCGGCGGCGGCCAGCAGCGCTTGCCGGGCCGGGCCGGACAGCTTCGGCCAGAGGGCGGACCAGGCTTACCAGGTCCAGCGCGGGCCGATCCGCCTGACGCAGCAAGTCGAACCACGCCGTGGTGGCGGCAGCGCCTGCTCCCACCGCATCAGGCCCCCCGGACGCGGCGGTCGCCCTGGAAAAGCGAGGCCACCACTCCGATCCCCGCGTCGTGTAGAGCTCCCACATTTCGCTCAGCACGTCGCGATATTGGTCATCGGCTGCCATCTTCCGCATCACGGGCGTGATGTGACCGCCGCTCCTCAGTGGCCGCAGGGCCCACAAGGCCGCTTATTGTACTGCCCAGGCCCACACGAGGTCCGCATCATACGCCCCCCGGAACGCGCCTACGGCCGCCAGGAGGAACTGGGGCTCGGGCCAGCTCAGGTGCGCACTCGCCATCAGCACGCGCCACCGATCGGAACCTGGATGCCCTTCGACCCCGGCGATGGCGCTTGACAGCCGCCAGAGACTGTCGGCCGAGGGTCGTCCGGTCAGCGACTCGATCCGCCCAAGGTGGCTTATGGCTAGTCCAGCCAGTCGCGCGGCACTGCGCTGGGACACCCCGATGAGCTCGCGATAGCCCTGCAGCGTGACGCTCAGGGCGCGATGTGCCGGTGTGCCACCGATCGGGCTACTCTTAAGCATCAGTTGTCACGCCCTCGCCAAAATAACCTGTGTACAAGGCCCGGCTGGCGCGGCCGCGCGCCAATGCCAAGAGACTCACGGTAGAGATCTGAGAGCCGGGCGACGCCACAGGGCCAAACTTCGCGGCAGTTTGGGCCGCGATCGGAGCGTACGGTTGCAACGGGTTGCTCTCCGTAGTCCGTGCGAAGGACCGCACATCAATGTTTTCCCGTCCTTCGCGTACCGGCTGGTCCCTGCGGAGGTTATAGGACGCTCGTCGCACGCACGGTTGAAACCGTGTGGTTCACGCGTGTGCCTCGGGGGCCCCTTCGGGCGTGTCCGACCCGGGTGAAAATGCCGTCAGGAGCGACAGGAGGTCGGTTGGGGCCTGGAATTCGGCGTCTGGATGGACGAGCACGGAGGACGGCTACGGGGCGAGGTGGCGGTTTATCCACGCAGTCCGCATGCCGGCCGCCTGGGCACCGACTACGTCCGTGATGGGGTCATCGCCGATCATGAGTCCGTCCGTCGGGCGGACCCCCACGCGCTGTGTGGCCGTCTGGAAGATGGCCGGGTCAGGCTTCCTGTACGCAACCTCCTCCGAGATGATGACGTGCGAGAAGTATCCCGCCAGCGCACTCCCGTTCAAACGGCGGCGCTGGCGCGCTGTCATGCCGTTGGTCACAATAGCGCGTCAGACAGTCGGATGAACCCGGTTCAGATGATCCAACGTCTAAACGGCATATATGAGGGGCTTCAAGCCCGTCTCGAAACGCTGATAATAGTGGCTGGCCAGCTGGCGGGAATCGTGCTCGCCGATGTCGAGGCCAGCTTGCGCGAACGCGGCCTGGAACCACTCGGGGTAGATGTCGTCGCGGAGGCCACCGGCCATGACGGTCTCCCAAAGGGGTGGCCAGATGCTGTCCAGGGCGGCCCGCAGCGTGTCGAGGGAGCCATCGGCTGCGAGGAATATAGGTCCCAGAACCTGCTGGGTCACTGTGTGATAGGCTCCATCCGGGTCCAGAAGAGTTTTGTCCAAATCGAAAAAGACCGCGTGGATCAGGGTTGGTCCCTCCTCGATTCGTTTCGTCAGAGAGTGCATGGATGAGGTTGTGGGCGGCTTTGGCCCAACGCGACAGCCCTTCACTGGTGCAAGTTCTGATCGATGGATGCTACCCGGGCCGAGCCCCGGCCCGTAACCAGTCGGCCATAAATGCTGCATAGGGGGATAGTCCGCCTGCAGGAGGCGCGCGCACGCCCGCCCGACATCGTACGCGACCCGTCGCAGGGACACTTCCAGGTCAGATCCGTCTACCTCGACCATCGCATAGGACGCCGTCAGCGCTCCATCGGTGGGCGTCCCCACCGATCCGGTATTCACCACCACGACGCCCTTGAGGAACCGCACGTACGGAATATGGGTGTGCCCGTACGCCGCCATCCGCACTCCGGGGTAGGGTGCGAAGAAGGTGTCATACAAAACGGCGGTGGGGGAATGCGAGAACACCAAGGCCTGCCGGTCGGTCGGGGTCGCATGGCACATCAGGAGCGCCGTGTCAGTTCGGAGCGGATGGTGCAGCACCGTCGGCAGATCCCGGAGAGAGGCCACATCCTCCGGCCGCAGTTGGGCGGCGGCCCAGCGCCGTTCGAGGCGAAGGGCTTCGTCGCTGGGCCAGGGCGGCAAGGGCCTCGATCTCCACGAGTCCGGAGGGCCCATCTGCTGATTCTCCTCAAACCCTTGGACCACGTAGTCGTCTCCGTTGCCGCTGACCGCGGGGATCCCACCCAGCAGGGCGAGACACCGGGCTGGATCGGCGCCGCGGTTGACCAGGTCGCCAAGTACGAAGACCGCGTCCACGTGCTGGGTCTCGATGTCCCGAAGCACCGCCTCTAACGCGACGGCATTCCCGTGGATATCGGAGATCAACGCGAGGCGAGCCATGGGCCGTCCCAGCCTTCACAGGGAGTCGATGTCGCTTCCCAGTGTAGTGCAAACGCCGACGGACGCGCGGGACTGCGCCGAGCTGATCCCCGACCCGCGACGGCTTCCGAATAGTCCTCCGATGTCCGGAGGACGCGGCACCGGGGTGACGAAGAGGACAGGGAAGTGGCCGCACCGTGTTCGGCGTGAAAGGCTCCTGCCGACACCTCCTGGCGGCTCGGGTCGAATGGAGACCGACGGGGCGGCTGGCGCGTGACGGGGCCTGTTGGTTCGACGGGATGGCTCGATGGCCGTCCAAGACATCCCGGATGCGGTGCACGAACTACACGAGCCGCACGGGGGACCCATCCGGACCGCCCGAACGCCGTGCGCTCGGGCTGCGCAGCGAGGTGGGTGATCTCGTGCACGACGTGCAGCAGGACGGATGGTATCCCGAGCAGGGGGATGAGATTCGGGGGCGCGCCAGCCACGACACGTACGACATGACGGGGAACCGGGTCGATATCGCCACCATCCTGGGCATCGACCGGGAGCCGGCGTTCGCCGAAAAGGCTCCGTTGAAGCGTGAGCCGAGATGGCGCAAGGCCTCGGCGGGTCAGCGGCCCCTGCCGCCGAGGACCCCGTCGCGGACGCGGACCCAGGTGAAGAGACGGGTTGGGTGGACGTGGAGCATCGCTCTGGGCCTGCTGGTACTGCTCAGCGGGTGCGGCAAGGTGGCCTCCGGCCCGTCAGGTCGTGAGTCCAGGGTTGGCACGCGCTCGTCTTTGACGCCCCTAGGGGGCTATGCGGTGGCGGCGGGGGACACGCTCTATCGCCTGTCCTATGAATGTGCCGGCCAAGCGGTCGAAGCGTATATGACGGAGCCAGGGGCGCGTGGCCATTATCCACTATTGGTGAACCTCCACGGTGGCGCCGCCTGGAACGTGAACCAGTCGCACGACAACTTCGGGTTTACGGCCGAGAATGCCGCCAACGCGGCATCGAGTCATTTCATCTCGCTGTATCCCGAGTACCAAGGCTACCTAGGGAGCTCGGGACCCGTGCGCGGTCTCTCTACCGATGCGAAGGACACGCTCTGCGCCATCCGCGCCGTGGCGTCGCTCCCGGCGGTCAACAGCGACCGCGTGTACCTGTTGGGGACCTCCATTGGCGGGGGCGTCGCCCTGAAGGTCGCCAGTCTCCTCCCGACCGTGCGAGCGGTGGTGGTCGTGAGTCCATGGGTCGGCCTACGGGATGAGCTGCCCTGGCTCCAACGCCATGCCCAACCGTACACGATCTTTGGCCATGAACTGCTCGGGGTTACGCATACGTATGGATTCTCGCCAAACCAGGCCGCGCTCGCCGCGCAATCCCCGGACCTGCAGGCGATCAAGGCCCCGGTCCTCCTGCTCCAAGGAACCGCCGACACCCACGTGCCGTATCAGGTGGTGGAGCAGTTCTATGGGCAAATGAAAGCCGCCGGGAAAACGGTGAAGCTCATCCTCTACCCGGGGGGCCATCATGGACTGCACGGCTCCCACCAGCAAGCCGCTCTGGCTGCGATGCGGCACTGGTTCACGCAGTACGGCCTAAACTTCTGAGCCGGCGAGAGTGGCGTTCGCGTTTGCCAAGGAATCGGATCCGCCGCGTGGCGCTTGGCGTGGAACGCCCTATCGTCACCAAGCACGGCTGCTGCAGCTAACGAGCGGTGGCCGATCGTGAAGGGGGCTTCGGATCCAGAGGGAGCGGTGTCGATCCGAAAACGGCCGTCAATGAACGTTGGGACTCACGATGGTGCCTGCGGCCGGGTCACGTACGTCGGGTGTGAGCGAAAGCTCGCAGAACACGAGGCCATAAAAGAGCTTGCTGCTCCATTGAGAAACCTTGGGAGAGTCAAGAGCCACCAATGCGGCGAATCCTGCAGAGACCGCGCTTTTTAATTCGAACTCGACCCCGGTGCGACTGATGCGGCGAGGCGCCAACAGCGTCCGGCTCGGAACCCAAGTGTCCGGTACAAACTCCAGACCCCGGCCTCAGGATGCGGCTTCGGTATAGGACTTGCATCAAAAGCAAGGGATGGTGAATCAAAGACGAGAAGGTCCGGTAGATCGCGGAGGGTCCGGCGGGGAACCTGGCGACGCCGGATAAGAGTGACTTGCCGAGGGTTCCGGACAGTCGCGGTCGAACGGCTCCCCGTGCTGCCGTCGACCGAGGAGCACACGACGCCTTGTCCTTGGAGGACGGACGAATACGGTCAAGACTGTCCTGGCTAAAGGTCAAGACCCGCCCCGGTCGCCGACGTTCCAGACTGGCGGCCTTATGCCGCGGGACGTATGGTAGAGCCACAGCGTTATATTCCCCAGGCACGGCGATTTCAGGGCGAAAGGTGAACGCGATGGCGTCAACAGGCAACCGTCGACCCGAGATGACTTACCGGGGTATCGTGTATCCTTGGCATCTCGATCACATGGGCCACCTGAACGTGCAATATTATGTCCACTTCTTCGACGAGGCCAGCTGGGTCCTTTTCGCGCGCGTCGGGATGACCCGGGACTACTTCGCTGCGGAGGATCGAGGGATGGCAGCGGTGGAGCAGCATCTCGAGTACCGCCGCGAGGTATTTGCGGGAGCGGTTTTAACGATTGAGACGAGCGTGCTGCAGGTGTCGGCCCAGAGTATGCGATTCCGCCACGTCATGTACGAGGCCGACGACATTGTCGCTCAGTGCGACCTCGTGGGCGTCCACTTATCGCGCTCCGCACATCACGCGGTACCCTTCCCGGTGGACGTGGCGACGGCGCTCACGGCCTTGACCGAATAGCCGGATGCGCGGGGCCACCGGACGTCGGGTGGCGCGCTGTGCTAGGCCGCGTGCACCAGACCCCGTCAGGCCCCCGATCTCCACGGCCCGGCGCCCGAGCACAATCCCCCCGCGGTCGAGCGAAATTCCGACGCCAAGGACGGAGAGCCTCCATCATCGGGTAGCTGCCCGTTTAACGGGTCATGCGCAGGGGCGAATGGCCCCATCGAGCCACCCGCCCCGCTTGCCGTCAGAATCCGGTCGGAACTGTCCTCAACAGAGCCACGGCGGATACGCCATACGGCTATCGCCTCCCGTACCGCCAGTGTACGGCGCACGTGCTGCGGGCACAAGCGCCAGAGCGGGAGGACGGCTCGCCCACCCAGCGCGCTCCATGCCGCCGCGGTGTGTCGTCTAGTTGCTTCCCCGCAGGCGCTTGATTCTTGTTATCCGCTATTCTATAGTGCAAAAGAACATAATCATGGAGGTGGAGGCGTGACGGAGCCGAGCGGGGACCGCGCGTTCAAAGATGCGATTTATGCCCAAATTGCCCGCGTCGGGCGGGCCGTCTCCCACCCGCGGCGGTTGGAGCTCCTGGACTTGCTGTGCCAAGGTCCCGCCACGGTGGAACAGCTCGCGCGCAAGAGCAGTCTCTCCGTGGGGAGCACCTCACAGCATCTGCAAGCCTTGAAAGAAGCCCGGCTCGTGCGCGGGGAACGTCGCGGCACCTTTGTCGTGTATCAGCTGCAAGATGCGGGGATCTGTGCCCTTTTTCACAGCTTGCGGACGGTCGCCGAACGGTCCTACGCCGAGATGCGGGTGATCACGGAGGCATTTTTGGCGGACCATGCCGGGCTGGAGGCCGTGGACGTCGGCCAACTGCAAGACCGGATCCAGGGGGAAGATGTGGTGTTGGTAGACGTCCGGCCACCGGATGAGTACCGGGCGGGCCACTGGCCCGGGGCCCTCTCCGTGCCCTTGGACCAGTTAGCGGAGCGGTTGGCCGACTTGCCGCGGGACCGCCAGATCGTGGCCTATTGTCGGGGGCCCTATTGCGTGCTGTCGTTGCATGCCGTGGACCTCCTCCGCCAGGAAGGATTCGAGGCCGTGCGACTCGTCGAAGGGGTCAGCGATTGGCGGGCGCGCGGCCTGCCGATGGTGGAAGGATACCAGGCATAACGGCGCGTCGGTAACCGTTCGGCAGGGACGCGGGGGGTGGGGTCTTGCGATGAACGGAAGCGGCAACTCCCCCTCCCGCTCTGCGCACGGTCAGAACGAGAGGAGATCGAGCATCGTGCAGATTCTGTTTGTGGTGAACGATCCTCCGTATGGAACCGAGCGGGCCTACAACGCCCTTCGCCACGTGACGGCGGTCAGCAGGCAGGCAGACGTGGCGGTGAAACTATTCTTGATGGCGGATGCGGTGCAGTGCGCGCGCCAGGGCCAAGTGACGCCCAACGGCTATTACAACCTGGAGCGGATGATGGCGGTCGTCGTCCGCCAGGGCGTCGAGTGCGGGGCGTGCGGGTCGTGTATGGACGCACGGGCGTTGGCGGAGGAGACGTTGGTGCCGGGCGTGCACCGGAGCTCCATGGAGGAACTGACCCAGTGGACCGTGGCCGCTGACAAAGTGCTCGTGTACTGAAAAAAGGAACCGGCGGGAGACGGATAGGGAGGGCTTTCGATGCACCGAGTGCTCATTGGGGGCGGCGGCGTGGGCGGCTTGGTGACCGCCCACGCGCTGCGTCGGCTGCTGCCGGCTACGGACGAGATTGTCGTGTTTGATGCCAGTCCGGTTCATACGTTTTGGCCGTCGTTGCTCTGGGTGATGACGGGCACCCGTCGCGCCGAGCAGGCCATGCGCCCCTTTTCCACGCTGAGGGAGCGGGGCATCACGGTCGTGACCGCGCCCATCACCAGGATCGATCCCGGGTCGCATACGATTACCGCGGGGGAGCGTCAGTGGACCGGGGATGTGCTGGTCCTCGCGCTGGGAGCTCAACTGGACCCGGCGTTGGTGCCGGGCCTCGCGGCCGAGGCCGGTAACTTCTATACGGTGCCGGGGGCCGAGGCCGTCCGGAACTCCCTCCGCACCCTGACGGGGGGGCGGGTGGTGGTGCTGATTAGCCGCGTTCCCTTCAAGTGTCCGGCCGCCCCTTATGAAGCCGCGATGCTCATCGAGGGGTACCTCCGGAAACGGCGCGGACTCGAGGCCACCGTGGAGGTCTGGGCCGCCGAACCGGCGCCCATGGGGGTGGCTGGCCCGACGGTCAGTCAGGCCGTGGTGGATGCGCTCACCGAGCGCCACATCGCGTATCACCCGAACCAGAGAGTCACGGCCGTCGATGCCGACGCACATCGCCTTACGTTTCAAAGCGGAGACACGGTGTCCTATGATCTCCTGGCGTACGTGCCGCCGCACCGCGTGCCGCCGGTGGTGGCGGAAGCCGGACTCGCCCCGGCTGACGGCTGGGTGGCCGTGGACCGGGCGACGCTGGAGACCCGTTTCCCGAATGTGTTTGCCATCGGAGACGTGACCGGGATCTCGCTGGCGATCGGCAAGCCACTGCCCAAAGCCGGGGTCTTTGCACACCGTCAGGGCGAAGTGGTCGCTCAGATCGTGGCGCAGCGGATAGCGGGCCGTCCAGCCCCAGACCGCTTCGACGGCGTGGGCGAGTGCTTCATCGAGATGGGTGGGGGGATCGCCGGCTTTGCCCGCGGGAACTTCTATGCGGAGCCGGCCCCGGCGGTCCGGGCCTATCGGCCCGGGCGTCATTGGCACGCCGGCAAGGTGGCGTTTGAGCGTCATTGGTGGGGCCAGTGGTGGTAGTCGGTGTCTGGCCCATTCCCTAAACACGAGGATATCTAACCGGTGGACCTCGGAGCACCCGCCTTCGATGACGCCCGTCAAGCGGGCGGCTAGGTGCTCGGCGCCGAACCCTGCGACGGCCTTTCACGCTCACATGTAGCTTCAGGACCGCCATCTCGTGGGATTTAAGGTCAGGACCGCATCTGCTTCCGTGCCGATTCGACGTCCCGCACCGTCGTCGGTGGGAGGCGGTCGAGGAGCGATCGACCCTGCTCGTTCCGCGGGTCCGGTTCGGTCCATGGACCGACGTTAGTTCCCTGGCACGGGACCGGCCGCCTTCGCCGCAGGGACTCCGGGAGACGACTTACGCGCCCTCATGAACAGGCGGCTCAGGAGCCCCTCGACATCCTAAGGCGCGCGACGGTCGACGGCGGTGTCATCGCAGGAGCCTCAGCCGTACTCCTGAGAGTGGGGTACGCCTTTCGCATCCGGTAGCCAAACGCGTGTCCGGGAAGGCTTGCGAGCGTCGGGGAGGGGTCTCGGGTGAGTGGCCGGATTCGAGGCGGGGATGTTCGGCGGGGCGTTGCGATTGAACAGGTGAGCATCGCCTGGATGGTCGTCGAAGGAACGGTGGCCATTGGTGCAGGACTGGCGGCGCGTTCCCTCGCGCTGACCGCATTCGGGGCGGACAGTGTCATCGAGCTCGTCGCCGGCGTGGTTCTCTTGTGGCGGCTGGCGCTGGAGGCCCGTGGGTCTTCCGTGGAGCAGGTCGAGCGGGCCGAACGACGAGCGTCGGGTGTGGTGGGCATGACGCTCTTGGCGCTGGCTCTCTATATCGTCGCGACCGCCGCGTACGATGGCTGGACGCACACGGGAGCCCGCCCAAGCTTTGTAGGCCTGTCCCTGGGGGTCGTATCGGGGGTCGTGATGCCCTGGCTGGCCCTCGCGAAAAAGCGCATAGGTAAGCAGGTTGGCAGTGCGGCACTCAGCGCCGACGGATCCTGCAGCATGGTCTGCGCCTACATGGCCTGGATGGTGGTGGGGGGGCTCGTTGTGCAAATGGTGTGGGGATGGTGGTGGTTGAATGCGGTGGCCGGTCTCGCTCTCGTGTACTTCGTAGCCTCCGAGGGCTTCGAGTCGCTCCGCGTGGCCCGGCCGACGGAGAATGCCTCGCCTGCGCTGTAATTTGCCGG
This sequence comes from Bacillota bacterium, assembly GCA_021818685.1. Lineage (GTDB taxonomy): Bacteria > Bacillota > Sulfobacillia > Sulfobacillales > JAIMBI01 > JAKATP01. Next base: position 9,687 of record JAKATP010000084.1, read on the forward strand.
CCTGCTCAGGAGGAGGCCGATCCTGCTCGCGAGCGTGGACTTTCTGTTGGGGGGACGATTCTGCATCATGGTTCACAAGGGGTGGCGTCTCGAAGACACATGGGCCATACCGCCTCGACAGGAGCCGTCGGCTCCTAACAGCGCTCAGGCGGGAGTCCGGGCTCATGACACAGGGCTTTCTCTTGAAGCGTCTTGAAGCGTCGCGCTGGCCGCGCGTCGTCCTGCTCATCATCACGGTAGGAGATCCCTGGGGCGGGTTGGTCAGGGAGACGCTCAAGCGTCGCTCGAGCGTGCGCGCCATGGCCGATGGGCATGGGGCGGAGTCTTCGGTCCACACTGCCGCCTGCCCCGGTTCCGGTGGGTGAATCGCGCTGGTCTTGCTTCGCAGCCCGCCGAAGGTCGTAGGGTCGGTGCGCCGCGAGGCCTCGCCTTTCGAGCAACCTGCCCTGGCTCACCGGTCCCGCCCGTGGCGTGGTCTTCGAGAGACCGGCAAACGGAAGTGGGTCGCCCGACATTGGGCGCCTAAAGCGCACGGGATCGTATCACGGCCAAGATCCCGGACGCCAGTCACAACGCATGGGCAGCTCATCGTGTTCCGAGCGACATGGAGCATGCCCGAACGGCGAATCGCTGGGGTTCAGGGAATCCGCCTTCCAGGTCGATGGTCTATGGCCTGACGGGGCACCTGGTTGAAGGTGCCGATGAGGTTTTGGCGACAAGCTGTCACCGCGTGGGCCTCCGACGAAAATTTTGGGGACACTATCCGCGCGTCCCCAATACGCCCCGGACCTCCTTCGGCCGGGTACGCGCGTTCTCGACGGCTCTCATGGTTCCGGCCCGTCACAGGGGCGTCTGGCTTACGGGATTGGCCTGAGTGGTTATAGCGCAGCTCCGCACCCCTAAGGTCTTTACCAGGAACAGACAGGGGTTCTCGTCCCCCCACAGACTGGCCAACACTTCGAGCGGCTTGAATCCCATGGCCTGGTAGAACTGTCGTGTCTTCGCATAGGCCGTGTCGGGCCGGGACGCGTCGAGTGTTTTGACGGTCAGGAACTCTACGCCCAGATCGGTTGCATGCTGCTCCGCCGCGCGCACGAGAGCCGTTCCGATCCCTCGGTGGTGGAACTCCTGCAGGACGCCCATACAATAAATCTCCGACGTGTAGGGGTTGTGTCGGCGCACAGACAGAAAGCCCACCGGTCGGGACGCGACGACGGCGGACCAGAACCACATGTCCTCCGTTTTGGCGACCTGGTGTACATAGTCCACGATGGCCGATTCGATGCCGAACCACGCGGGAAGCGCCCTCAGGACGGCGTCAGCAATACCCCGTCGCTCCGGCGGGTCGGCCACTTCGTGCACCTGGAAGTCCACAAGCTCCCCTCCATGAGGATGAGGGTATCACGATCGTCGCGACGGGAGCCTGACAACGGCGCTCCCGGACTCCACGAAGGCCTTGACACCTTTGTGAGACGGATCCGAAATAGAGCGGTAGAGCCGCGTCAGCGTGCGCCGTGCGAACGCAGGAAAACCGGTGCGGAGGAGGATGGGAATGTCTATGCCAAGAGGGAATTCTCCTCTGACCTATCCCTGGCGGCTTATCGGTCCCCATCGCGGGGGCCGGGTGGTGGCGGTGGCGGGCCATCCCGTCGATGCGATGACCTTCTTCTTTGGCTCCACCGGCGGCGGCGTCTGGCAAACCACCAATGGGGGCCAAAGCTGGCGCAACATATCCGACGGTTATCTGCACACGGCCTCGGTCGGAGCCATCGCGGTGGCTCAATCTGACCCCGACGTCCTCTACGTGGGCACCGGCGAGGCTTGTATCCGTGGCAACGTATCGTTTGGGGACGGTGTTTACAAGAGTGAGGATGGCGGCCGTCGTTGGCGTCATCTCGGTCTTTCGGACACCCGTCATATCGCCCGCGTGCGGATCCACCCCCGTAACCCCGACCTCGTCTACGTCGCGGCTCTCGGACACGCATTCGGTCCCCATCCGGCCCGGGGGGTTTACCGCTCCGAGGACGGGGGCCGCACTTGGGATCTCATCTTGTCCGTCTCCGAGAACACCGGCGCCGTCGATCTGTCGCTAGATCCCTTAAATCCGCGCATTCTGTTTGCGTCGCTCTTTTCCGTGCGGCGCGAACCCTGGCGGCTTACGAGCGGCGGTCCCGAATCGGCCCTCTACCGGTCTGTGGATGGCGGCGCCCACTTCACCCGGCTCGGATCCGGGAGTGGACTTCCGGAGGGAGTCTGGGGCCGAAGCGGGGTGTCTTGCTCCGGTGCCCGGTCCGGCCGGGTCTACGCTCTTATCGAAGCCCGCGAGGGAGGCATCTACCGGTCCGACGACGGGGGCGACAACTGGGTGCGGGGCGATGACGGTGCAGGTGTGCGGGCGCGGCCCTGGTA
>JAKATP010000085.1 GCA_021818685.1 Bacillota bacterium
CGACTTCCGCCGATTGCGGGAGCCACGCGGCTTACGGCTGTGCAGCCGCTGGCGGTGACGCAGGCGGCGCAGCGCGTTCGCCAAGGGCTTGGGGGATTCGAGCCGCGCCCCATCGGAGAGCACCGCAAAGGACTTGAGACCCAGGTCGACGCCCACCACGGGTCCTTCTACGGGCTGTGGGTCATCACGCTCCACCTCCACCGTCAGGCTTACGTACCACCGATCCGCCTCCCGGCTCACCGTGGCCGAGAGGATGCGGCCGTGGAACTTCTCCGTCGTCTCCTTGGTCCGTACGCAACCGATGCGCGGCAAGGACACCTCGCGCGGGTGCACCTTGATGCTACCCGTTAGACGAAAGGAATCCCGCCGCCCATGCTTACGACGAAAGCGCGGGAACCCGATGCGGCGGCCCGCCTGGCGCTCGCGCCAGAAGTGGGCCAAGGCGCGATCCAAGTCCCGCAGCGCCTCCTGCCCGCAACACTTGGAGGCGCCGTAGACCCACGACCGCTGCGGCTTCTCGGCGTTCCACAGGCGATGCAGTTCCGCGGCGTGCGGCACGGGCTGTCCGGCATCGAGCAGCCGCTTGCACAGGGCCAATCCCCAATTGAAGGCGTACCGGGCCGTGCCCGCCGCCTTGGCCAGGAGCCTCTGCTGCCGCCCCGTCGGGTCTAGTTCGTAGCGAAAGGCCTGGGTGACCGTCATGCCTCGCTCGCCGCCTGTAGCGCCTTCTCCGCCCGGGTCCGGGCTGACCGGCGGCCATACAGGCGCGCGCACAGGCTGGTCAGCACGTCGATCATGTCGTGCACCAGGTCGTCCTGGGTCTCGCCCGGATCGACCACCACAAGGCGCCGGCCCCGGCCGGCCAGTGCAGACTCAACATATTCGGCGCCGACGCGCATCAGCCGATCGCGAGGCTCGACGGCCACGATGGCGACGGAGGGGTCCGCGAGCACCTTCCTGAGCTTGGGGCGGTGGCCGTTGAGTCCCGAGCCCACCTCCGTTACCGTGCGCACCCCAGACCAGCCTTTGCGCGTCACAAACTCCACCACACGCGCCACCTGCCCATCAAGGTCTGAACGCCGGTCCGACGAGGACACCCGCGCATAGACCGCCACCCCGGTGGGCTCCTCCTTCGGGGGCTTCAAGATGATGGTGCCTGTGGGCAGTTGCTCCGCTGGCACGGGCAGTTTGCCATCGCGGTACATTCGCCACGCGGCTTGGTCGCTGATGCCGTGCTCCTTCGCCCCAACACTAAGCGTCATGTCTGCAGTATACCATAATTAACAATGGAAGTACATGTAAGTGGATATAACGAGGCAACTGTTGAAACCCCTCGTAGAGCGGGACACGTCGAGGAGGTGAGGGCAGGATGGGCCAACAAGCTGCCCTCGGTATCAGACCTCCTTCACCACGAGGGGTGGTGGCGAGACGCCATTATCACTCAAGCGCTGTCCTGGTCGATCGAGCCTGCTGTGGCCGCGCCGTTTCGCTGACGGGCAGGCCCGTGTCGAAGACGCGTCGCGTACCGAGCTACGGGCCTAGCCGGACGGGGGATAGGGAAGTCCCCGGTGGTGTGCCGCATGCAGACGAGAATGCTGATTCGATAGAAGCGTGGACGGCCCTGTCGGAATGATCCGGGACTCCTTGAACCATGAGCCGACGAAAATTGTGGGGCTTGAAAAGGGCCTGACCGCTGGGTGGTATTCTCGGGAAAGTGGCTTTCGGAGTCGGGGTTCTCGGTTCGGGTGGATGGGCCCGTCATGTGCTCCGGCCGCTTGTGGAGCCGAAGGTTCCTGGTCCGCTTAAAGGCTCGTGGTAGAGTAGCCTCCCCGCTGATTCTCTTTTGGTACTCACATTCAGACTGACACTGAGACCCGAACCTTATTGAACGAATACTCGGGAGGTCTTAGAGTTACCGTAGATTTTCTGAGATCTACGACTGCCAGTGCGTTCCTGGCCCTACCAGAACCCTGTTCGGGCTCAAATTAGAAAGGGATGGATGTGTAGCGCCATGCGACAGCGGAGAGATGCTAGGATGGACCCGCGGACAGGGTTTCGTAAATTTGCCGTGTCCAGCGTGGCCGCGGTGTTCGGCCTCGCGGGAGTGGTGCTGGCCGCCGCGCCGGCGACGACCGCCGCGATGCCTTCTGTGTACTATGTGAGTCTCACCGGGAGCAATACCAACACCGGCGCCTCAGTTTCCACTGCGTTTGGCACCATCCAGTACGCGGTGGTCAACGTGCCGCCGGGCTCCACTATCCTGGTCGAGCCGGGGACGTACAGCCTCTCGACGGGCGGTCCCGTCACGATCACGGAGGACGTCACCCTAGAGTCAGACGCCGCCCACGGCGGGTCAGCCTCCAACACTATTCTCGATGCCACCGGTCTGTCGAACGGCATCGTGATTGCCGGACCCGGGTCGGCCGGGACGACCGTGATGGGTCTGACCGTCGAAAATGCCCAGAAGGCAGGGCTGGTCGCCCTGGCGACTACCGGTCTGACGATTTGGGGCAATATCGTTCAGAACAATGACCAGAGTTGCGCGACATACGGTCCCGAGTGCAGCAATCCGGGGTCCAACAACGGTATTCCGTTCGGAGTTTCGGGTAGTAATGTGTCCAGCACCGGCACCCCGTTCACGGCTACCAACAGCATTCCCTGCGGGAATGCTGAGGCCGGCGGGTCCGACTGCGAGGCACTTCATCTGATTGGCGTCACGAACTCCACGGTTCGGGGAAATACCGTCCAGAACAACCTCGACGGTGGAATTTACCTGACCGATGAAGTGGGTCCGACCACCGGCAACCTCATCGCCGATAATGTGGTGCAGGGAAACCTGGTGGACTGCGGCATCACGTTAGCGTCGCACGTCCCGGGCAATGGCGTGAGCTACAACACGGTAACGGGGAACCTCTCGGAAGATAACGGGGCTGCGGGTATCATCTTGGCGACCCCGGTCCCGGGAGGTATCCTCGTGCACAACGCCGTCACCCACAACAGGGTGATCGGTAACGGCCTCGGCGGCATCGACATTCACACCCATGTGGCCGGATCCATGGTGAGCCACAACGTGATTGCCGCGAACATGGTAAGCGGTAACGCTCCGGACTTCGGCGTCAGCATGAACCCGACCACGAGAGAGCCTGAAGCCGTGGGCATTTCCATCGGCGCTGCAGGTTCGCCCATCACCGACACCGTGGTCACGGGCAACATCATCACCAACGAGACCGTCGCCGTCTATGTGACTCTCCTGGCTCAGGGTACGGTCGTCGGCGGCAACCGCTAGCGCGGATGCGGCCGGCATAAGGGACCGCAGAAAGGTTCCGTCCGCCAACCCCAGGTCTCCCAAACGAGAGACCTGGGGTTGGCTACCTGGGTCACGAGAGGATCGCTGCCTCCGTCCTGGAAGGCCCCGCGAAGTCTTCCCCCGAACGACACTGACCGGCCATATGCGAGCGGCCTTTGCCCATGGAGACCAAGGGCGCGACTATCACGTTTAATGGCAGATCTGGACGAACGTGGCCCGAACTCGGGCAGTTCGCGACGACCTTTCAGAGACAGGACTCCGGCCGGCTCGGTCAGGGGTCAGGAACCATCCCCGTCCTAACGGCCTGGACGGCGCAGCAGGTGCTCGATAGGATAGGCGAGGGGTTTTCATGGAAAGACGCCTGGCCTGGATTCTGACGGGAGGCTATGACGGTCACCAGCCCGCGCGGGTGGCGGCGATCGTGGCGGACACACTGGGAGCGGACGGGTTCGACGTCCAGGTCGTGACGACACTCGATGTTCTGGACGATCCCGCTCGTCTTCGCGCAGTCGACCTCATCGTCCCCAACTGGACGATGGGGACGATCAGTCCGGGCGCACTGGCCGCCTGGCTCGCGGCCGTGCGCGAGGGAGGCACAGGAGTAGCGGGCGTTCACGGTGGCATGGCGGACGCGTTTCGCTCGGAACCCGCCTATCACGAGATGGTCGGGGGCCAGTGGGTCGCGCACCCGGGGGGCGACGGCGTCACCTATGAGGTGCAGATCGTGAAGGGTCACCCACTGGCGGGCGGACTCCAGGACTTCACGGTCACCAGCGAGCAGTACTATCTTCACGTAGACCCGGGGATCGATGTGCTGGCCACAACCCGGTTCGGCGCCGTCGTCATGCCGGTGGCCTGGACCAAGACCTACGGGCGCGGCCGTGTCTTCTATTGCTCTGTGGGCCACCAACCGGAACTCTTGGAGCGGGACACCATCCGGTCCTTCATCGCACGTGGGTTCAGCTGGGCCGCCAGGACCTCTGGAGGACGCATGCCATGAGGATCGGTGTCATCGGCGCCGGTGCCATCAGTCCGGTCTACCTCCGCTACCTCACCGGAAGCACCGAGGTGTCGGTAGTGGCTATCGCGGATCTCAATCTGGAGCGCGCGAGGGCCCGTGCCCGGGAGTTCTCGCTGTCCGCCGCGCTGTCACCTGACGCTCTTCTCGCGCAGCCGGATATCGACCTCATCCTCAACCTGACTGTCCCGGCTGCCCACGCCTCGGTCAGCGAGGCGGCCCTGCGCGCAGGAAAGCATGTATACAGTGAGAAGCCGCTGGGAGTCTCCGCCGCCGAGGGCGCCCGGCTCGTCAGCTGTGCGGCGGAGGTTCGACGCCATCTTGCCTGTGCGCCGGATACCGTCCTTGGAAGCGGCGTCCAGACTGCTATTCAGGCCCTCGATGGCGGCGTGGTGGGCCGTCCTGTGGGAGCCACCCTGGCCTTTCTCAATCATGGGCATGAGCACTGGCATCCGGATCCGGCATTCTACTACCTGCCGGGCGGTGGACCGGTCCTGGACATGGGCCCGTATTACGTGACGGCGCTCGTCGCCCTACTGGGTCCGGTGAAACGGGTGGTCAGCGTGGCATCCCAGACCTTCGCGCGACGGACGGTGACGAGCTCCCCTCGGGCCGGCGACGTGATCTCGGTGCGCGTTCCGACCCATGTGGCGGGGATCCTTGAGATGGCGGTGGGAGTGACGGTCCAGGTCACGATGAGCTTTGATGTCTGGTGTCACACGCTTCCTCACCTGGAGTTATACGGTACGGAGGGAACGCTCGAGGTACCCGACCCCAACACCTTCGGCGGGCCCGTCCGCGCGTGCCGGGCTGGCGAGGATATCTGGCGAGAACTTCCGCTGCGGCCCGACCTTCCCCACGATCAGGCCCGCGGAATCGGCGTCATCGAGATGGTGCGGGCGATACGGGAGAACCGACGGGGACGGCTCGACGCGGTGGTGGGCGCCCATGTCCTGGAGGTGTTGGCGGCACTGGAGCGCGGTGGGGACACCGTTATCACCTCCACGGTAGTGAGGCCGCTTCCCATGGGGACGAACCCGTAGGCGGACGACGACGAATCCAGGTGTCCACACGGGGACTTCGTAGCCACCCCGTCCGTCCTGGGTGCGAATGGATCCCCCAGGGCGCCGCGTTCAAGGACAGCTTCTCGATCGGCCTGTCGCGGCCAGCATCGTGCGGACCGCACGCTGTGACGGGCCGGCTATCAACCCGCCTCCGCCTTACCGAGACCGAGGTCGACCGCCTACTCCAGCCAGGCGACGTGGTGCTGGCGGACGACGGCAACTACCTCGAAGCGTTTTACGCGCTACGTGACCGAGGTGCAACTGCACCTGGTCGCATACGGGGTCTCCCTGACTCTGGACGGCGGGGTCTCCCTCGGCCACTGGCGAAAAAACGGATATTAGCGCCAGTAATCGGGGTCATCCGGGCGCAAGCGGCCGGCGGACAAGCGTTCGGCCTCTCGCTGAGCTCGATGCTGAGCGCGGGCCAGGCGCCGCGTCTCCCGGCGAACGACAACCTTGGGAGCCCATAGCCAGCCGTACAGCACGCTGATTCCAGCTAGAATGAGCATCCAAACCCCGGGAGTACTGATGCCCGTCATCAAAAAGGCCATGCCGATCCAAAAGAGCGCGACCGCGAATACGGAAAACCCAATTTTGTTGAGCCGCGTCAGGGACTTGACCCGCCACGCGGTGTACTCGGCAGGGTCCATGTTTCGCTGCGCCATCCGGTTCCCGATGAAGACCCCCGCAAGAGCTCCACATAAAACCTCCAACGGGTTCATGCCCATCCCCTCTCGTTTCGGACAAGGACTAGAGACTCCATCGCAGACCGCGGCGTCCTTCACGAGACAGATCGTTAGACTCCGGAACGCAGTACGCCACGGAGATGACCCGCCCACAAGCGCATGATATCTAGTGTTTAGTAATGACTGAGTCGTAGCAAAAGACTGCCATAACGTCAAGGGGAGTCGTTTCCGACATAAGAGCTGGAAAGTCGTGGGGACTCACGTTCGCTTTTCCGGCCGGCCGCCCATGCCTGACAGATGGCGGTCCCGGGTGGTCCCATAAGAGGTGGGATCCCTGGACCGCCGGGGACCCGGTGGACGGGAGAGGCCATCAGCACTAGGATCCTGGCCCGTTTTCGGCGCACTGTCATCGAAGACCGGTAAGGTTTCGGTTGGCGAAGCGGGGTGAGGCGCTCCAGCACCGGATCCATCGAAGCCAGAGTGGCCATTACGCGCTGCGCGGCTTGGCCATCTGGCCGCCATCGGACGATCCGAGCGGGGAGCGGCCGGTGGTAAAAGGACGAAAGCCCCCGTGGGGTAGAGACGGGCGCCTATGGCGGCCGCCATCACGGTTGCGCGGTCGCACGTAAAGAGATGGAGGGCTTTCTCCTCCAAACTTTGGACAGGGATTCAGGCGGAAACCTGTCGTAGGCACTCCGTGTGTTAAGTCGGCGCTTCGTTGGAGGCCCGGCGCCCGATTACACCCCTTCATCGTCTGCTGGGCAAAGCCGCTACCAACCCCCGGGACGGCAGGCTCGGCACCGGGGGATCCCACCGGAGGTCCCCGCTCCGTCGTCGGAAACTTCAGGGTGATGTGCTACACGGTCGTGTGGCCAGGCGGCACGCCACTGACTTCGGTCAGATGACGCTGATGATGACAACGAGCTAGCCACCGCATGGGCCGCGTCTGCCTATTCGCCACGGGGTGGACCGCGGCGAGGTCCTGACAAGCCGTGGCCTCGGAGCTGAGGATCTTGTCTTTTGGTCGTCAGTCTTGACAGTTACGACAGAAAGAAATACTATTATAGTAGTTCTCTCGGTTATCATATTGTTAGTTCAGTCTCGTTGCCTATTTAGAAAGGATCCGGATTATGTCGAACATCGGACCATCGCAACAAGCTCCTCCCGTGGCCGCGACTGTCATCCCTGTCTCTAGTGCACCGACCGTGTCCCCACCTTCCAGTCCTAGTGCGATCACGTTCGCGGTCCGCCTTATTCGATACCTCGAAGGCGTCCTGCTCGTCTTGCTCGCGTTGCGATTCGGGCTGGCCGTGTTGGCTGCGGACGCCAATAACAGCATCGTCCATGCTCTCTACGGCATCACGTGGCCGTTTGTAGCACCGTTCGCGGGGATCTTCAGTTACAGCGTGCATTATGCGGCGTCACAATTCGAACTCTTTACCCTGGTCGCCATGGCCATTTACGCTCTCGTCGCTTGGGGACTCACGAAGTTGCTCACTCTCACTCAGCCATAGAACGCGTGTGGCCAGGACCTATGCCTTTATCGCCAGAGCACTGCAGGATGTCCCGCAGTGCTCTGGTGCGTCGGTACCATGCCCGGTGGAACCTTCGCGCAAGCCTCTCGGGGGCTTCCCTAACCACCGGTGAAACGCGGTGCAATCATAAGAAGGCGGGGTGGGGCGCCGATCTGCGCGGAATCCACCTGACGGCCGACCACCGGGCACCGTGACCCGGGCGAGAAGTAGCCCCTGAAGTGCGGCGCCGTTTGTACGCGCAGAATGGTGGGGCCATGGAGCGAGCGCCCGGATCATCGACCTCGTCGCCGTATGGCCGTGCCGTTTCGCTTTGCTCTTCCTGGTATCCGCGAGGGCATGCCTTCGTAGGTGGGGTAGACGTTCAGTACCGCGCACGCGTCGGGTCGCGACGCCCATCGGAATGTACGCGCCGCTCAAAAGCCGTCCTACTGGCCGAGATCGCCGGGATTGAAGGACCGATCGGCATGGGGCCGGCCCATAGGTGGTGTCTGGAACGATCTCCGGCGTCATGTCTCACTAAAGGAGCGTGCGACTGCGGCCTGTTGGCTCGTTGAGCTGCACGCCACCGCGAGCCCGCAACCAGATGCACCCGACAAACGCGTGATGGGCGGTCGAACGACCTAGCCCGTAATGAGGAGGCTCCTGTTCCCGGCACAGTTCCGTGGGAGACGTCAAGCCTTCGTCCACATTAATAAGTCCTGGCGACGCGTGGTCGTCGGCGTGTGACGGGGCGAGGTTCCCGCGCGGGCCGTCACCAAGAGCACGGTCAAACCGCGTTCGCCGCGCAGGAGATACAATCGACCCATGAGTCTATGGCAGTTCCTGATCGGACGTCCAATCCGGAGCCGCGAGGCGGCCCATGAAGAGATTGGCAGCACCGAGGGCCTGGCGGCTCTCTCATTAGACGCGCTCTCGTCCGTGGCGTATGGACCCGAGGCCATCGCTCTGGTGCTGGTGACGGCCGGAGCCGCCGCCCTGCACTACTTGCTGCCCATCTCACTGGCTATCGTGGGACTCTTGGCCATTCTGGTGCTGTCGTACAGCCAGGTGATTGAAGCATATCCGCGGGGAGGCGGCGCCTACGCCGTCTCGCGCGAGAACCTGGGAACCCAGGTGAGTCAGGTAGCGGCCGCGGCTTTGGTGGTGGACTACATTCTCACCGTTGCGATCTCCATCTCGGCGGGGGTGGAGGCCCTTTCCTCGGCATTTCCGGTCCTGCGTCCGGCGACCCTTCCACTGTGTCTCGTTATCCTGGCGGCGATCACGCTGATGAATCTCCGGGGGGTGGGCGACAGCGCCCGTGCTTTTTTGCTGCCCACGATGGTGTTCATCGTCGGCCTGCTTGCACTTTTGGCCTGGGGATTTGTCCATCCTGTCCTGCCTGTCGCCCACCCTGCCCTGCCTCCGGCGCGGTCGGTGCCGCTGTTCTTTCTGTTGACGGCGTTTGCCGCTGGCTGCACGGCGCTGACCGGGGTGGAAGCTATCGCCAACGGGGTTCCGCTGTTTCGGGAACCGCGCATGCTGCGGGCGAAGCGAACCGAGTGGCTCCTGGGGGGGATTCTGGGCCTGATGCTGCTGGGACTCGCGATTTTGACGATTCGGTTTGGCGTGCTGCCGGGGGGCCAGCAGACGATGCTGAGCCGCGTGATGACGGCCGCCGTGGGCCGCAGCTGGGCGTACTATGTGGTTTCGCTGGCTATCACCGCCGTCCTCGGTCTGGCGGCCAATACATCGTTCGGGGGCTTGCCGCTCTTGGCCAGTATCTTGGCGCGGGATCAATACCTGCCGCACGTGTTTGCGATGCGAGGGGATCGTCTTGTCTTCTCGCCCGGCATCTGGGTTCTTTCATGCGCCGCCGCTGTCTTGCTCATCGCGTCGGACGGGAACACTCAGGCCCTGATCCCGCTGTTTGCCATCGGGGTGTTCACCGGGTTTACGCTGTCGCAGGCGGGTATGGTAGTCCACTGGTGGCATCGCCGTGTGCCCAACTGGAAGCTCCGCATCGGTCTGAACGGGCTTGGTGCCTTGGCCACCGGGGTGGCCACGCTGCTCTTTGTCGGCACCAAGTTTTTGGAGGGCGCATGGGTCGTCGTGCTGGCCATTCCGCTCCTGGTGTGGATGTTTCGGCGCGTGCATCATTACTACGGACAGGTGGACGAGATATTGGAGCCGGGGCAGCGGCCGGGTCCCGTGGTGGCCAAGGCCCGGCCGCTCGTGGTGGTGCCCATCACACCGACACTGACCGCCTTGACCCGTCGGGCGCTCGATCACGCTTTGTCGCTGAGTGACGAGGTCATCGCCGTGGCGGTCTTGTTCGATCCCGAGACATCGAGCGATCCGACCCCGGAATCGCTGCACGCGAGTTGGGAGGCGTGGGATCCCCCGGTTCGCTTGGTGACGCTGCACTCGCAGTATCACTCGGTGGTGCGTCCGCTCATCCGCTTCATCGCCACCCTGGACCATCGAACGGACCAGCGAGTGTTAGTGCTCATTCCGGAAGTGGTGCCCTCGCGGCCAGCAGATGAGCTGCTGCACAATCGAGTGGGCTGGATGGTGGCGAGTGCACTCAGGCGGCGCACCGACGTCCTGATTGGCATGGTGCCCATGCACCTGAGAGAGGAGCATCCGGCTCCATAAGCGGGTTGCCCCGGAGTGGAACGGGGGGTGGGCGGTATCGCGGTAGGGTGGAGGAGCTCTCCCATCGTGACCGCTTGAGGGTGAGGCTCGGGGGCCGTAAGAGAGCCGGGGTCCGATGTCGGGGAGCCGGCCCGACTGTTGCGCTTCGGGGTGTGACGCGAGGAGCGAGCCCCGCGGCGCGCTCCCCGGGCCATAGGATCGCGATCGACTCGCCGTTCATTTGAAGGGCGCCGCACGTGGCCCGTCTACACAACATCCGGCAGGAGGCGTCGTAATGAGCAAGGTCGGCGGGGATTGGTCCCGTCTGCAATCGGGTCACTCTTTTTCCGTGAGCCCCGAGAATCCCGACGGCAGGAAAGGCGGAGGCGCCCGCGCGACGGCGGGAACTGGGGCGCCGCACGCCCGAGACCTCGGTGCCGGGTGGAAGATTTCTCCGTCCATCGTCGTGCCGTCCGGGACCGAGGCGACGCTCGCGAGCCTTTCCGGCCCGGCGACCATTCAGCACATCTGGCTCACTACCCACCACCGGAACTGGCGGAGCCTCATCTTTCGGATGTGGTGGGACGATGAGACGGAGCCGTCGGTGGAAGTGCCCGTCGGCGATTTCTTCCTAAACGGATGGGGAGAGCCCAGTCAGGTGCGATCCCTCGCGATGGCGGTGAACCCGCGCGGCGGCTTCAACAGTTACTTTCCCATGCCGTTTCTCACGCGAGCCCGGATCGCGCTGCAGAACCTCGGGTCTGAGGACGCCACCGTCTATTTCTCCGTAGATGGGCTTTACGACGAAGGGAGACCCGATCGCGGATACTTTCATGCCGCCTGGCGGCGGAGCCATCCCCTCGCGGAGAAGACCCCACACGTGATCCTTGACGGGGTGGAAGGGCGCGGTCATTACGTGGGTACGTATCTCGCCTGGCAGAGCAACCACACCGGCTGGTGGGGCGAGGGTGAGGTCTTCTTTTATCTCGATGGGGACCGGGACTATCCCACCATTGCCGGCACGGGCACGGAAGACTACTTCGGCGGGGCGTGGAACTTTGAGGAGCCGATGGGCCAGTACGGCTCTTTCACGGGGCCATACACCGGGCTTCACCAGGTGATCCGCCCCGACGGCCTCTACCGGAGTCAGACGCGGTTTGGGATGTACCGCTGGCATCTGACCGATCCGATTGTCTTTCATGAGAATCTGAGAGTCACCATCCAGGCGCTGGGCTGGAGGGCGGACGGCCAGTATCTGCCGCTTCGGGACGACATCGCGTCTGTGGCGTACTGGTATCAGACGGAACCCCACCGGCCATCACGTGGCGTTGATCCAGCGATGCTCGACAATACCTAGTCGGGCGGGCGACTTTTTTCGGCAGGACGAAAAACACGGCACGGTCCGCAGTCGCGGGCTCGGATCCACGGGAGCTCTCGCACTGGAGGCCGTATCGACTGATCAATGGCAGCGCGGCTCTCTCGGACCAGGTTCGCACCCTTGGGAGTCGGTCCCGTCCCGGGACTGATTTCGGGGCCCTCATTCGTCAGCAGGGAACGGCGTTCGGGATGATCGGACGCCACTCAGATAACAGAGCGGCGCCTGTCATCCTGACGGACCGACCATGACGGTATGTCCGTTTGACCCCACGGACTGGGCCTCATC
>JAKATP010000086.1 GCA_021818685.1 Bacillota bacterium
TCGGTCTGAAGGCCACCTGGTTCTCGCGCCTCATCTTCGTCTCGTACCCGGCCACGGCCTTCTTATTCCAGATGGTCCTGCACTCGGCCACCAAGGTGCGTCTGGCGAAGTGGCGGCGCCGGGGCCTTGACCGTCGGCATCTGGTCGTGCTCGGCTATCCGCCGCGGGTGAGCACCTTTCATGAGACGGTGCATGATGTGCCTGAGGCGGGGATGGACGTCGTGGGCATGGCGCCGGTGGCGCTGGGGGATACGGAGGCCGGCCAATCCGCCGTCCAGCGGTTAAAGGAGTGGTTGTCCACCGAGGTGGTCGACTCGGTGGTGCTGGCGCTGCCGCTAGATGACACCGTACTCAGGCAAGCCATCCGCATTGCGGAGAGTCAGGGTAAGGAAGTCCGGCTGGTGCTGGACGAGGTGGGCGCTCTCGCAAACCGTTCGCAGCTTTACAATTTCTACGGAAACTCCGTCCTGGTGGTCAATCCGTCGCAGGCGCATCTGACCGCGCGCTGGGTTATCAAACGCACTGTGGACTTAGTCGGATCCCTGACCCTTCTCATCTTGTGCCTGCCGGTGCTGCTCACGGTGGCCGTCCTGCTGAAGCTCAAGGAACCCAAGGCGCCCGTCCTCTTCCGCCAGCGGCGCGTGGGGTTGAACGGTCGCCGCTTTACCTGCTACAAGTTTCGGACCATGGTGCCGGACGCGGAGGCGCTCCGACACGAGGTCGCCCATCTTAATATCATGAGCGGGCCGGTATTTAAGGCACCGGACGATCCCCGGATTACGCCGCTCGGCAAGAAGCTCCGGCAGTACAGCCTCGATGAGCTGCCCCAGCTCTTCAACGTCCTGGTAGGGCAGATGAGTCTTGTGGGGCCGCGACCGGCCCTTCCGGACGAGGTGGAGCAGTACGGTGAGAGCTCGCGCAAGCGCCTCTCCGTCCGTCCGGGCATCACCGGCCTCTGGCAGGTGTCCGGGCGTAATCAGATTCAAGACTTCGAGCGTTGGGTTGAGCTGGACCTCGAATACATTGACCGCTGGTCGGTCGGTCTCGATTTCGCCATCCTGGCCCGCACCATTCCCGCCGTCCTCCGGCAGCGCGGCGCGCACTAGCGAGACGCCGTTTTTTGAGACGCGCCGACCGTGGACCCATGGCGCCGGGTCCGGAGATACGGTGAGCATCCGAAAGCACCCGGTCTACATCAATGGGTTACGAAATCGTGAGCCGTTCTCACCGTACCGGCGTTCCGTCAAGGTGCCGACGCTCCGTCCCGCTGGACTCCCCCTCGTTTTTGGGGGGACAGTCGGCCCGACCGTCATGATGGCCGAATCCCGCGTCATCGGCCGGGCGATCGCCGAAAGGTGACCGCGGGTGAGCATCCATGGTCTTTCCGGACTCACGCGGGACCCGGCCATGGGAGCACGTAGGGCCTGTGGCCCCTTGGGAGTGGGTCGCGCTCCCGGATCGCGCTTGGAGGCATTAACGGACGATGGATGAGACAGCCCGCCTGTTTGACGCCGTCAAACGCACCTGGCCCGGCATGCCAGACGGCCCCGTGCACGTCATGGACGGGGGTCAGCACCATGCTCTTTTCGTGCTCGGGGAAGAACATCCCCTGGTGGTCCGCGTCGCGCGCTACCCGAGCGCGACCAGTAAAGCCCGCCTTCGCCGGGAGCATGATCTCCTGCTCCGCCTTGAAGGGCGGCTCCCCCTGCCGATTCCGACCCCGGTGCACGGCGTCTTCGCAGACGGCGTGCCCGCGTATTTCGTGTACCCGCGTCTTTTGGGCGACCCGCTCGGGGGCGATGCCTGGGCAGGACTCGGTCAGGCCGTACGCACCGCTCTGGCCCGCGGATTCGGAGAGTTTCTGGTAGCCCTTCATGCGTCGGCAGACGCCGCCGGAGGGGGCCTGAGCGGGAAGGACCCGTGGGCGTCTCTTTACCAAGACGTGCGCGCGACGGTGTTCGCCCATCTGCCGCGAGCCGTTCGCGACCGGGTGACCCGCCACTTTGAGGAGTTCCTGGCCGGACACCGGGAAGTGATCGCCGCCCTCGTCCACGGCGACTTCGGCACCACCAACCTTCTATGGGACCCGCGCGAGGGACGCGCTGGCGGCGTGCTTGATTTCAGCGAAGCCGCCCTGGGCGATCCGGCCGTGGATCTGGCCGCGTTCCGGACTGGATTCGGCGAGGCGGCCCTTTCCGAGTCGGGTTACCCCGTAGACCCCGGGACGCGGCGGCGGATGGATTTCTACGAGGGAACCTTCGCCCTTCAAGAGGCCGTGTTTGGGGCCCGCCATGGCGACCGCGAGGCGTTTTCCGCCGGCGTTGCGGGCACTATCGCGCGGTTTTCCTGCCCGGAAAAACGGGACTGAAGGCCTGGGCGGCTGGGTACGGTCCCGGGATACCACCGGCAGCATCAAGGGACCAGCCGGTACGTGAGGTCGGAGGAACATCACCGCCACGGCCAATAACGGGGGGCCGCCCCCGCGTCCGTCCGTCCGTGTTGCGCTGGAGGTGGCCGCGGTTCGCGAGCGAGGGTGCGTCCGCGCAGCCGGCGAGTGAAGGCGGGGTCCGTGGGAGCGTTTCACCGCGGCAGCGCGGCGGGGATAATTTCCTGGCGATGTCGATCTCATCCGGGCCATGCGTCAGGGGACGCTGCAGCGGGGGTGAGGGTGGGATGCCGTCGCACCGGGTCATCCCGCTTGGCGGCCTCCATCACCGCCGGTGGAAGACGTCGAAACGGGTAGTCCGACCGTAAGCCGGCACCGCCTCCTCTTCCACGGCCCAGCATACGGCTTCTATCCTCGTCCGCGGCCCTCCGCCGCTTTGCCGTTCTGGAGCGCGACGCCCTCAAGTTGGCACGCGGGTACGGCGAAACCGTAACCGGGCGTCCGGTCCGGAGTGTGTGAGCGGCGGGGGAACGGCTTCCAGGGCGGTGTTCGTGCCACGGGCCGGTATGCACCGGGACGACGGTCCGGAGTGAATCGCCCTCGGATGTGCGAAGTCTATCCCGGGGGGAGTGCGGTGTTCCAGGGGCGGCTGTCCATAGGATTTCTTGGTCTTGCGGCGACCGTGGTCGTGGCCGCCGTGAGTCTCGCGGGCCATCATGCTCGGCCCGCAAGACGCTTTCCGGTCGTGTCGGTCGCGACCCGCGTGTCGGCGGCCACGTCATCTTCGCCAAAGACGGTCACCAAGACGTCATCCCCGCCGGCACCTTCCACGACGGCGCCGAGCTCCTCGGTGAGCCCGCCTAAGGACGGGGCCTTTAGCAAGGACGGACATAAGCACGACCACCACAAGCCCCACAAGGGCGGCCACTGAGTGTCACCGCATCCTGCGCGAGGGCGACAGACGCCCAAGGCCGTGCGGACTGCGTGCCGGGGAGTGGACGGTCGGACGGCCCGGGTCTGGAGGCTCTCCGTTGGCTGACGAGGCCGCCCGTCGATCCTGAAGCCGGTGTGGCTCGTCTTGTCATCGTCCGCCCCCTTCTTGATAAAAGCGCTCGGGATCATGCGGCTCGTCGCCCGATGCGCCGCGACGGCGGACGAGCGCGTGCCGCTCGGGTTGCCCGAAGGATTGGGCGCGGCGGCTATAATGACGGGAGACGCGTGGTGACGCCGCTTGGAATTTGAGCCAAAGAGGTGAGGGTCGCGGAGCCGCAGTTGCTGCATTACCTGGGGGAGGCGCCGGAAGGCCCCTGGGCCATCTTTTCAGAACCCGTCGGCCATGGGTATGGCCTGATCAACGTGCTGTTTCCGCGGTCCCTGTGGATGCATCTCACGCGGCGGGATCCGTTCTCCAGCGAGATACAAATCCTGGAGCGGGTCGGCACGCGCGCGATAGCGTGGGTTAGAGAACGGGGACCCTTGCCGCGGGCCATCTGGGTCACGCCCGAAATGTTGGCGGATCCGATCGCGGGGTATGGATCGCCCTGGGAGACCCTGTCCCGGTGTGGTCGCTGCCAGAAGACGGTGCCCTCGGGTGAAGTGGCTGAAGGGCTGAAGAATGCACTGCCGCCCAATACGCGCGGTGACACCGAAGTGCTGGTGCTGTGCCCCGACTGCAATGTCCAGACCCCGTTTCTCCTCACCCCCTTTGGTGCGGTGAGGACGGGCACCCCGTAGCGCCCAGGGGATAGACTGATACCACAAACTGGGAAAACAGGAGGGGAGACGCATGCGCACGGTGGTCGTACCAGGGCACATTAATGACAGGTGGCTTACCGAGGAGGGCTGGAAAACCGCCGACCAGACCCGGCAGATTGAGGGCGTCGTGGTATTCCGGCCTGCAAACCCGGCCGCCATCGAAGATGCCGAGGCACGCGGCGACCTCCTGGAACGGCAGGAGCTGGACCGGCTCACGGCTCCCGACTCCTCCGTCGTGGTCCGCATGGCGGAGTACATGGGACAGCATGGGCTTTCGGTGGAGCCACCGAGTGCGGCCGGTCTCTACCTTACGTTTCGCGGTCCCATCGGTTCGGTAACGGCCGCGTTTCGGTGCACCTTCGCGTCGAAGCTTCTGGACGGCCGGGATGTCTACCTGAACCGGGAGGAGCCCCAGGTGCCCGAGTGGGCCGCGCCGCACGTGCTAGCGATAATTGGACTCGAAAACCGGAGCCAGGCGCACCCCAATCACCGCTACCCGTCCCGATCCGCCCATCCGGCCAACGGCGGTCAGGGTTACTATCCCGCCGAACTCAAGACGGCCTACAACTGGCCCACCGACCTCACGGGCGCCGGCGAGACCATCGGGCTCCTCGAGTTCTCCAATGGTTTCAGCGTTCAGGATGTCACGGCTTTCTGGCAAGAGCATGGTCTTCCCGTCCGGGACGTGGCTTTCGTATCGGTGGACGGGACACCGAACGATGGGGGCGTCGCGGCCGTCGACATGGAGTGCACACTCGATATCGAGTGGGCCGGAGCCATGGCGCCCCAAGCCGCCCTGGTGGTCTACGAGGCCTCGTCCGGGTCCAGCGATCGGGCCTTTGGGGTGTCGATGCTACGCGGACTGGAGGCCGCGCTCTCCGATACGGTGCACGCCCCTTCGGTGCTGTCCATCTCCTACGGCGATGCGGAAAGCCATTTTCCCGTCGCCACGCTTCACGCCTGGGACCAGGCGGCTGCACGCCTCGGCCTTCGCGGTGTGACGGTCCTGGCCGCGTCGGGGGACGCCGGGGCCTATGGCATCCGCGGCGGAACGGGACGGCCGGTGCCGCACGCGGACACGCCGGGGAGCGTCCCCCACATCGTGGCTGTGGGCGGTACGACCCTCACCCTCAATGCCGAGCACCAGCGTGAGTCGGAGGTGGGCTGGAGCGATACCAACCATAACGGGGCCTCCGGCGGGGGCGTCAGCATCGTGTTTGCCCAGCCGGGCTGGCAGAAAAACGCCGATGTGCCCCTAAACCCGGAGGGCGGACGGGGTCGGGGGCTTCCCGACGTGGCACTCGTCGCCGACCCCGACACCGGCGTCAACGTCATCTTCCAGGGCCAGTCGAGCGACATCGGCGGCACGTCGGCCTCCTGTCCGATGTGGGCCGGCCTCATCGCGCTCGCCAATCAAGCACGGGTCCGTGCCGGCAAGGGACGGCTCGGGTTCATGAACCCCGTCCTCTACGCGTTTGGCGGCACCGCGACTTTTCACGATATCGTGCAGGGGAACAACAGCATCGACGGGGTCGCGGGGTACAGCTGCGGGCCGGGTTGGGATGCCGTGACCGGTTGGGGGACGCCGGACGCGCATCTTCTCGTGCAAGCGCTGCTGGGGGGCTAGCTCCAGGTCCTGGACGCGTCTTCGCGATCCATGTCCGGAAGAGCGGATGGATCGAAGTAGGGTGCGGAGAAGCCGGGGCTTGTGCCGGTGTGTCTCGGGGCCGCCCTAAACTGGGACTTCCGCGAATTCGCATTCTGAAGTGCTGGACGGCTTCGTCTCCGGCAGGGTGAGCCAGGTCAGGAGGCTTCCAAGGAGCGCGACCCCCGCAAACGTCAGGATGGTGAGGCCAAGACCGCGGCCTGCTCCGAGGAAGCCGAAGAGCAGGACGCCCGCCACCCCGCCGATGCGGCCCACCATCTCGGCTTCGCCCTCGCCGGTCGCCCGGACGGCGGTGGGGAAGCGTTCGGCCGTGCTGATGACCGTGGTTTTGTCGGGCCCCATCGCGCCGAATGCCAGCGCGGCCGTCAACAGACCGCCGGCCGCCAGAACCGGCAGGCGGCCCCCGAGCGCCAGAACGAGTCCGAGGGGCAGGAGCGCCAGCCCCCGTCCCAGAAATCCAAATAACTGCAGCGGCCGCCGCCCCCAGCGGTCGATGACCAGCACGGTGGCCGCGCCCGCCGCGAGACTCACCGACTTCACGACAATGGAGATGGCGCCGCTCTCACTGGCCCCGGTCACCCACAAGAGACTCACAATAAGGGGCAGGAAAAGGGTGAGGCCCTGGCCTGTCACCTGGTGCAGGAACCATAAGACCGCGGATGACCCGGCCTCTTTTATCGCTCCCAGTCGGAGGGCCCGACGGCTGATGCCCCACAGGGACCCCAGGCGTTCCCGCTGCCACGGACGCGACTCCGGCAGCGACCGCCGGGCGAGGAGGACCAGCGAGCCCAGCACGGCGCCTAACGCCAGCACCCAGCGGAATCCATCCGGCCCCGTCCGCACGAGAAGTGCGCCCGCGCCGTAGGCGGCCACCTGCCCGATATCATTGACCAGCAGCACGAAGGCCATGGTAGCGCCGCGGCGCGCGGCCGGGACCGATTCCACCAAATACGGGAAGACCACGGCGACATCGGCGCCGATGCCGATGCCCATGACGCCGCGCCACAAGATAAGCTCGCCATAGCCGGGCGCGAGCGCAGCCAGGATGGCCGCGATCACGAAGGTTCCGAAATCAAGCAGCAGCAAAAGTCGTCGGCCAAAGCGATCGGCGAACAGCCCGGCGGCCAGACTCCCCACCACGGAACCCACAAGGGGAGCGGCCGTCAGATTCGCCGTCTCGACACTGGTGAGGTGCCAGAGCTGACGGAGGTGCACCAGCACGACGGAGATGGCCGTCACGTCATAGCTGGCGGCGAGGAGCCCGAGCGCGGCCATCCACGATGCCGCCGACATGGCGATGGGCCATCGACGCATACCGTTCCCACCTCACTTAGGCGTCCAGAGTCTCTCGTCTCGACTTTCGACAGTCCGCGCGGCCATCTCCTGCTCTCCCAGCGGCCAGGTGCGGGCAGGACACCTGGACCCGAATGCGAGCACGTCCCCGCGAAGCATGGACGAGGTCCGGCGCCGGACGCCGGCTCCCGACTCAGGAGACACGGCTTGCGGGAGGGGATCCCACCCATCCACCGCTTTGGTATCCTGAGCCCAGGGAGGTGGTGGCCAGTGCGTTGGAATTGGTTTGGTCGAGGGGCCGGAGCTTTCTGCGCCGTGGCCGGCTGCATGCCGATGTTGGCGGCGCTGGTCGGGGGTGCGGCAGGCTCGGCTGCGTCGAATGTCATGATGGGCTCGACGATGATGGCGTCCGCGAGCCACCCGGTGGAAGCGGGATGGCTGGTACTCCTGGGCCGTCTGTCCTGGCCTCTCCTGCTGGTATCAGTCGGCCTGATTATCTGGAGCTTCCGGCGGACCGCTCCCCTTCCGCGTGCCCTCGCGTATCTAAGCGTCGCCCTTCTGGTCGTAAACCGCCTCGACATGAGCCTCTGGTGGTTCGTCCCCGCGATGGCTGTCCTCGCCGCCGCCTTTGTGGTCTCGGCCCTGGGCCAGCGCGGACTAAAGCCTATGGCCGCGGTGCCGGTGCGTCCCCGCGCCGACTAATCTCGCCCGGCCAAAAACGACTGCGCGCCCGCCGATGACCACGTGCCGCGGCCGGATCCGGCCGCATGGTCACGAGCCCGTGCGGACCACGGCCCGTGTTACGAAGGTCATTACCGGCATCGTCGTAGCGAGACGGGCCGATGGATGCTCAAGTGTCAGGACGTCGCCACGGACCAGCGTGAACGCGGGTCGAAAGCGCCATGCCTTGGGAGGGCCAGGGCCGGTCGTCCGTCTTGGCTCTCGCCCATGTGCTATGCGGCCCCGGGGATTCACCTCAGCGTGGAGCGTCCGGCCTGGGAGGCCGGCTGCGAGCCGTGTCTGAACGCCGGCCATGGCCTGGAAGGCCGCCGCCAACGCGTGGGCAGGAGCGGCCGGGGGCGCTTTGTGGGGCCGCACTCCGCTCGGTGCGGGTGAAGGGGCGCCCTTTGGGGCGTACACGAAGGGCGGGAACCTCTGGTCCGCCGTAAACCCGAAGACCGCGCGGGTGACGGCCGCCGACCAAGAGGCCCACAGAATCCTTCTACCACACCCGACAGGAAGCCCCCGCACCAAGAGAAGGGACGGGACGGGCGGCGCGACATGGGATCGGGAGCCAACAGGCCGTGAAGTCACCCTGCGACGCCTAGGGCCGACGCCCTGCTGAGAGTCTGGGAACAACGCGTGCAGGCCGACCTCCGCGCGGGCCGCCGGCCTGTTCTACCGGAGGATGGCCTGTGTTCGGGCGATGAGCCATTGTTGCGCGTCCGGCCCGATCGTCCCGCCCTCGGGGGCAATCCGGCCCCCCGCGGCCCGCGGGTGCCCTCCACCAGCGAAGCCCTCTTCCATCAACTGGGCGGCGTCTACCTCGGGTGTGGTGCGGCACGAAATGCGGCCATCCGGCTTAATCAGCAAGACGGCGTGGCGGCCGCCCTGCAGGAGTGCGTGGGCCACCTCATTCATGGCCCCCTCGCCATCCACCACCACGACGGCGCAGGGGTGGCCCCCGGCCGTGAAGTCGACAGCGCGCTCGATCTGCCGCGCCACAAACAGCGCCTCCTCCTGCTCCAGTACGGCCAGACGCTCCCGTTCCTCCGCCGTAAGCGGCTCGAATCCGGTCCGGTACTTCTCCCGGTACCAGGCAAAGCCACGGTCATGAAAGAGCCGGTTGAGCTGCTCGCCGTCCTTGTGCTCCGGGCGCCAAAGGTCGTAATCGTCCACCGCGCGCAGCAAGGGATCCCAGCGCGCGTCCGCCGTGAGGCGTCCCGTGTCCACCAGAAAGTGATAGAGGCCCGTGGACCCGCATCGCGAAAGATCGAGATGCACGCGGGGTTCACCCTGGAGGGGCAGGGATGACTGGTGATGATCCACGATGGCGAGGATCCGATCCTGCGCCTTCCGGTACCCGGCCAGCGGAAGTGCCACGTCGGCCAGAATGACGGGACGGTCGGACGCCATCCCGTCCAGATACGCCTCGACGCGGTCCGGATAGACGAAGGCCGGCTCGAGGCCGGCAGCAAGGCCCAAAACGGCGCAGGTGGCGCCGTCTAAGCAATGCTCATGCGTGATGAGCAGCGGATCGCCGACCGAGGTCACGAGTGGGCGCCCTCGGGTATGCCGCGGACAAACGGGTCGGCCGGCGGCGGGGCGAGGCGCTCCACCCGGTCAATGACCGGATCGGATCCATAGCGCTGCACGAGACGCAGCAACCGGAAGTAGTCCCGTGAGCTTTGCCTGATGCCATACAGAAACGCTGCGTTCAAACCCGCGTTCACGACCGCGCCCGCCAAGGGCAGCCAGACCGTGACCTCCTTGTCGGTCAGCATGGCCGTCATGCGCCGCGCCCACATCTCGCTCAAGGCGCGCTGGGCGACACGCGGATGGGACAGGACGGCTTTCATGCCGAGATAGCGCGTCCGATCCCAGTCCGCCGGCGGTACCATCGCAGCCAGTAGGTGGGGTTTCATGTCGGGATCCGCCGGGGAAAACCCGTAGCAGGTGGCCTGCAGCACCGCTTCACGCGCGCCCATGAACAGGGTGGCCGTGGCATCGGCCGCGGCCATGGCTACCCAGGGCAGCACGGCGATATCGGTTAGTCCCTGAACCAGTCCGACGGTGCCGCCTTCGACTGCGCCGTAGAGCCACCAGCGGGGCAGGGCCCGCGACAGTTCATCCTGGACGGGCATGGGAAGCTCCCCCACTTGATCCCAGGTATGGACTGACACCCCGTGCCGCCAGCAATAGTCCCGGGTGCGGCTGAAATCGGTATCTCGGGCCGCCACCTCGGTGATGCGGTCCTGGGCGTCCTCCACGACCCTGCGGATGCGATCGGTCAGCCGTTCGATCGCCGGCACGCGCCCGGCGAGGCGATCGAGGAAGCGCGCCGGGCGCGACAGCCGCTCCAGAACGCGCTGGGGCATGTCATGCTCGGACCGATGCCGCGCCACCTCGACCAGCACGTCGGCCTCATAAGCCGTAAACATGTCTCCCATATCGTCTCCCGGCATGCTGTCCTCCCCGTGGGTGCTTGTCATCTTCATGATGCCCATCGCAAGAGAGCCGTGCAACTGTGTGCCCGCGCCGGGCGGGGCGAGGCACCCGAAAGCGGCAAGAACCCGCCCGGACGGAGGTCGGGCGGGCTCTCACGTGGTACAAACGTGAGAAATACGGGCCGGGAGCGCCCTCGCGCCTTATCGATCCCCGCTGGAAGCGTCCACCTTGACCGGCTGGTGTTCCTCCAGGTACTCCTGCGCATCGAGCGCCGCCATGCAGCCGCTCCCGGCCGCGGTGACGGCCTGCTGGTAAAGACGGTCTGACACGTCGCCCGCCACGAACACCCCTGGGATCCGGGTTTCGGACGTCCCGGGGTGAGACACCAGATACCCCTCGGCATCGGTTTCCAACTGGCCTTTCAACCACTCCGTGTTCGGGATGTGGCCGATGGCGAGGAACAGACCGTCGACCGGCATTTCGCGCTCGGCACCGGTCTTGGTGTCGCGAAGGCGGATGCCTGACACTTGTCCGTCCTTCGTAAGCACCTCGGATACGACGGCGTTCCAGATGAACTGGATATTGGGTTTTTGCTGGGCCCGTTCAGCCATGATGGGACTGGCCCGCAGGGTGTCGCGACGGTGGATGACATGCACCTCTCGCGCGAAGCGGGTGAGGAACGTCGCCTCCTCCATGGCCGAGTCTCCGCCACCCACGACGGCCACCACCTGATCGCGGAAAAACGCGCCGTCGCAGGTGGCACACGTCGACAGTCCATGACCCATTAAATTGGTCTCGCTCGGGAGGCCCAGCATGCGCGCGCGCGCCCCCGAGGCGACAATGAGGGTTTCGGTCCGGAGTTCCGTTCCATCGCCCAGCATGAGCTTAAAAGGGCGGACCGACAGATCAGAGGCGGTGACGTCCGCCATCTTGAACCGGGTGCCGAACCGCTCCGCCTGCTTGTGGAGATTCTCCATCAGATCGTAGCCGTTGATGCCGTCAGGAAATCCCGGGTAATTTTCCACCTCAGACGTGAGGGTAAGCTGCCCCCCGGGCTCGGCTCCTTCCAGGACCAGGGGATTTAAGAGCGCACGCGACGTATAAATGGCGGCCGTGAGACCGGCCATGCCGGAGCCGACGATGACGACATTTTCCACGTCCCGCGCCGGCTGTTCCCGCTCACCGGAGAGGGCCAGGGAAAGCTTCTTGAGGTCGGCCATCGTGGAATCCCTCCTATCTTTACCTGTCAGTGACGAAAACAACGGCCTCATTAACTGCGGCCATGAGAGGCCAAAGACGTCGGACGCGAAGCATGAGGCCGAGAAAGCCGTCCAGGATAGCGCTGCTACCCAAACTCTCCGCCATCATAGCATCTCGCAACCGGCCCACGAGAACCCGCGAGCGCTCGAAGACCGGAGACGGGCCTCCGGTCTTCGAAGAGGACTTAGGATGCCGGCTCGGTGGACTCGTCTGGCCAATCGGCGTGAAGCCAGCTCGTATAGAGGGCGCGCTCGGTGGCCGTCGCCGCCGGGTCCCGCCGGATCCGGTAGGTGTCGGGCGGCGCCGCGCCCACCGTCACCGTCGCCGTCTCGAGCCGGC
>JAKATP010000087.1 GCA_021818685.1 Bacillota bacterium
CTCCACGAGATCGATGTCGGCGCCCAAGACCTGAATTTTCTCGCGTCGGCAGATGGTCCCGGCGAAGATGGCCGGGACGGCAATTCTGTCTGCCTGGTGCACAACGACTTCTGGCCCGGGAACCTCCTGTGGCGCGACGGACACCTCGCGGCCGTCGTCGACTGGGAGGATGCCGGACGCGGAAGCCCGCTCCTCGACCTGGCCAACGCCCGCCTCGAGATGTGGCTCGCGCACGGGCGGGCGGCCGCCGAGCGGTTTACGACCACGTATCTGCGCGAGCGACCCCATGTCGTCATCGATACCCTGCCCCGGCGCGAGGTTTTGCTGGCCGAAAGCGTCCGCCGAAAGCTTCCGCAGTGGGCCGGATCGCCGGATCGACTCCTCTCTATGATGCGGGCCCTGGAAGCGTTTTCGGAAGAGGCCCGGCGCCATCGCTAATCCGCCGGCGGATCAAAGTAGGGCGGATCACCCGGCTCCCAGACGAGAAGCGCGTGCGGATACCCGAGTTCGGCCAGCTCCTCGGGATGGAGCCACTCAAATCCTGCGGCCTCCCCGTCGACGGCACGGAGCATTCCCCCCCGCACCAGGCACCGGAAGACAGCCACCGTATATTCCACCTGATCCCCGTTTTCATAGACCGAGCGCCGCGGACCCAGGACCCCCGCGAGCGCCACCGGCTCCACCTCGAGCCCCGTCTCCTCCCACACTTCCCGCCTGACGGCGAAGGCTGCTGTCTCCCCCGGATCCATCGCCCCGGCGGGCAGGCTCAAGCGCCCGTTGTCGGAGCGCCGGATAAGGAGAAGACGCCCCCTATCGTCCCGGATGAGGGCGGCGACCCCCGGCATGAGAACCAGATCCGTGCCGATGTATCCGCGAAGGGCTTTGAGATAAGCGGAAATGGCGATGTGCGAGACCTCCCCATCGTCTGCCGAACTTTACGCCGGGACTACCTGGCGGCGTATAGACGTCCCCTGACCAAGGATCCGATCCACGCCCGAATGGCCGACACGGCCGGAGGCGATGGGCGCGGGCATCAGCTGCCCCCGCCTGTCGCTTGTCTATTCTCGGACAGGGCCGCGATGGCGACGCGCGCACTATAAAAGGTTGCACCCCCGCCGGCATCTGAGAGCTCGCCGCCGGTTAGTTGATTGATATTGCTCCCGCCTGCCTCGTCGTTCCAGCGCACGGCGTAACTGACGACGGTCCCGGGCGGGGGCACGTCGCTCTCCACGGCGAGAAGCCGCGTCGACCCGCGCTGGTTGAATACGCGCACCCACTGTCCACTCCGGATGCCGAATCGCTCGAGATCAGCGGGCGCGACCAGGAGCTCCGGCACCGGCCTGTGGGCCTGTAGGCTCTTCACATTGGCGAAGGACGACTTGATGCTCTCCCGGACCGACGGGCTGATGAAATAAAGCGGATAGCGGGCGTCGTCCTCCTCCGAGTCCAACTCCCGCACGGGGAGCGGGTCGAGATGAAAGCGGCCGTCCGCGGTGGGAATGGGGGTGTCCACGAAGACGCGCACATCGGCCGGGAGACGGACCTTCGCAACCGGATTCTCCGACAAGGCCTCCCACGTAATCCCGGCCATCCACGGATGCTGGACCATAAGGGCCGTGCGGATGAGGGTCTCGTCATCATCGTAGAGGGCGGGATGCGTAAGACCCATGGCGCGGGCCAACCGGCGAAAGAATTCCGGATTGCTGACGGCCTCCCCCGCGGGATCGGTACCGGGCCGGGCGAGCTGCACGTAGCGGTGCCAGTACGAGGTGTGCAGGTCGAGGGTCTCCATCGCCATCGCCGCCGGCAGCACATAGTCGGCGTAGCGGGCCGTGTCGGTCAACATCTGTTCGTGGACCACCACCATAAGATCGGGACGTCGAAGACCCCTCAGCACCGCTCTCTGGTCGGGAGCCGTGGCAGCCGGGTTCGAGTTGTAGACCACCAGCGCTTTGATCGGTGGTTCCTCCGTCAGGTCCGTCAGCAGACGGCCCAGCTCCACCATGTTCAGGCGGCGGGTGGGGCGCTTCATGAGGTCCGGACGTGAGAGGGCCTCTTGATTCAACATAAAGGCGCCCGAATTGGTCAGAAGGTGACCGCCGCCCACGTCGCGAAACGAGCCCGTCAGCACGGACAGGGCCGAGATCGCCCAAACGGTCCGCGCCGCCTGGCGCTGACGCTGCACTCCGTAACCGGTGCGGAAGAGGAGCGGGCGGGTCTGTGCGAGGTGTTCCACCAGATCCGACAGCACCCGCTCCGGAATCCCGGTCGTCTGCGCGGTCCGCGAAAGAGTCCAGGGGTCGGCGGCGGCCTCGTAGGCGTCAAGCCCGCGGGCGTTCTCCGCGATCGACGCGCGATCGACCCACCCGCGCTGAAGGAGCTCCCGGCCGAGTCCGAGCGCGAGACCGAGATCCGTGCCGGGCCGTGGCATAAGGTGCGGCGCGTAACGGCGCGCCGTCTCCGTGCGGAGGGGGTCGATGGTCCAGATCTCGGCCCCCGCCGCCCGGGCCTCCTCCAAAAGCGGGATTTCATGGACGTTGGTCGCCATCGGGTTGGTGCCCCACAGGAGAATGAAGCGGCTTTGCGGAATGACCTCCGGATCGGGGCCGAGACGGGTACCGTACACCCAGTCGAGGGCCGCCCCGGAGGCCGCGGTGCAGATGGTGCGTTCGAGGCGACTCGCCCCAATGGCGTGAAAAAAGCGAGCGTCCAGGCTTTCACCGGCCAAAATGCCCATGTTGCCGGCGAAGCTGTACGGGAGGACGGCTTCCCCGCCGAAGCGGGCGGCGATGTCCTGCAGCCGGGAGGCGATGTCAGCGAGCGCATCCTCCCAGCTGACGCGCACGAAGTCGCCCGCCCCCTTTTCCCCCACCCGTTTTAACGGGTAGAGAACCCGATCGGGGTGATAGAGGCGCTCCAGATACCGGTTCACCTTCAGGCAGAGAAAGTTCCGGGTCAAGGGCTGCAGGGGGTCGGGCCCGATGCGGACGATGCGGCCGGCATCCGGATCCACGTCCATCTGGAGGCCGCAGGTATCATAGCAGTCGTGGGGGCAGGCCCCATGCACGGTGGAGAGGGTCGTCTCGATCACGTCCTTGTCCGCCAGTATAGTATGACCGTGGATGGCCCGCCCCGGCGCGGGCGCGATAGGAGGACGTATCCTGAGCCTCGTCATCGTGTTGGGAGTCCTGGGGCTGGTGGCGCTCGCGAACCTGACCGAACGCGTCGCGATCGAGGTCGCCATGCTGGCCGGGCTCTTGGTGCTGGTCGCGTTTCACATCATCCCGGTCGGTAGTGCGCTCTCCGGCTTCTCCAACCCAGCCGTGTGGCTGGTCGTCGGTATGATGATCGTCGCCGGGGGTATCCGCCGGAGCGGCCTCCTCGACCGCCTGGCCGACCTGCTCACGCTGGTGGCCCGTGGCAAGCCGCGACGACTGAAGGCGGGCCTTACGGCCGCCGGGGCCGTGACGGGTGCACTGCTCGAGTCCACCGCCGCCGTCACCGGAATGATTCCGGTCGTGGGCCGCACCGTTCGCCGCCTTCGCGAACCTGCCCAGCGCTACTACACCGCGCTGGCATTCGGGTCGATGGCCGGCGGCCTCATGACCCTCATCGGGACCAGTGGCAACATCGTCGCCAACGCCACGTTGAAAAGGCTCGGCCTGCCGCAGCTCGGATTCTTCGAGCTTTTTCCCTTGGGTTTCGGGTTCTTCGTGGTGGCCTTCGTCTATGCGCTCCTGTCCCCTTCCGCCGGTGAGCGCGGGGCCGGATTTCTCGACGTGCGCCGGTATGTGGGGGAGGTGTTAGTTCCGGACGCCTCCACGCTGTCGGGCCGTCTGCTGCCGGATCTGCCCCTTTTCCGTCACTACGGCATCTCGGTGTTGGAGATCACCCGCGAGCGGCGCCGGTTCGAGCCCACGGCCAAAGATCGCCTGATGGCCGGGGACCGACTGCTGGTGGCGGCACCAGCGAGCGAACACCTGCGTTGGAGCGAACTTGGACTCGTGCCCGTACACGATGAGGGCGCGGTCCGGGATGCCGAACGTCTGGCCGCGCGGGCAGCAGAAATCATGCTGCCTCCCGGATCGCCCTGGATCGGTCATACCGCCACCGGACTTCGGCTGCGCCAGCAGGGCATCGAGCTTCTCGCCATCTGGCGCCAAGGGTCGCCTGTAAGGGGACGGCTTCCGGCTGTGCGCCTCATGGCGGGTGATCTTCTCCTCGTGACGGCGGAATCCACGGTCTTCGACCGGCTGGCGGCGGCGGAGGTGGCGGTACCCATCCAGGACCAGGAGGGGCTGGCGCGGCCCAGCGGACAGCCTTTTCGCGCCCTTTTGCCGCTGCTCCTTTTCCTGGTGGTCGGCGTGAGCGGCATCGCCAACCTGGGAGTGGCCGCGCTGGCCGGTGCCACGCTGGCCCTGCTGCTGGGCGTGCTCACGCCCCATGACGCCTATCAATCGGTGGAGTGGCGCGTGGCGATCCTGCTCGGGGCCGTCTTTCCCGTCGCTACCGCCGTGGAGCACGTGGGCCTGTCAGCGGCACTGGCCGGATTCGTGTCGCACCTGGCCGCCGGCAGTGCGGCGCTGGCCGTGCTGGCGATGTTCGCGCTCGGGGCCCTGGTCACGCAGATTTTCTCCAACATCGCGACGGCGGCCCTCTTGACGCCGGTGGCCGTCGCCATCGCCGAGGCGGACCATCTCGGCATCCATGCCCTGGTGGTGACCCTCCTGGCCGCGCTGATGATGACGCCCGTGACGGGGACCGCCAACAAGCCCGCGCTCCTCCTCATGAGCCAGGGACTTCGGCACCGTGACTATCTGCGCCGGGGGCTCGTGCCCAGTCTTTTGGGCCTCGGCCTCACGATGGTGCTGGTGCTGACGCTCTGGCGTCCCTAAAACCGGAGCCTGGACGTCAGGATTAGGACGGCTCGTCCGGCGCTACGACCATCACGTCGATGTGGCCGGCACCGCGGAGCACCTTGTTGATGACCGATCCGCGGCGCATCTCGTCCCAGCGCGATCGCCGCGACTTTCCCATGATGATTTCGGTGATGTGATGCTCTCGGGCAAAATCGAGCAGGGTTTCGGCGACATGGTCCCCCTTCAGCTCGACCACTTTGGCCTCCAGTTGCCGCGCCAGCTGCACGTGGATGGCGAGCTGTTTCTCCTCCGTCGCTGACAGCGCCCGCTGGCGGACGAATACGACATAGAGCTCCGCCTTCAGACGCTGCGCCCGGCGGGCACCCCGGCGGATGAGGCGATCACCGCTCGGGCTCGGGGTGATGCACACCAGAACACGGTCGTTCACTGCCCAGGGACCGGAGATTCCGTGCTCATCCATGTAGTTTTCAAGCTGGTCGTCGGTGCTGTCCGCCACGATCCGGAGCGACATCTCCCGGAGCGCCGAGAGGTTCCCCGCCCGAAAGAAATTTTTCAATGCGTGTGGGATGACATGAGGCTGGTAGACCTTGCCTTGCTTTAAGCGCTCAATCAATTCGTCAGGGGTCAGGTCAATGAGTCGCACCTCGTCTGCCTCGCGCACAATCCGATCCGGAATGGTCTCCCGCACGCGGACCCCGGTCACCTGCTTGACCACGTCATTCAAGCTCTCGAGATGCTGGATGTTGACGGTGGTCCACACGGTGATGCCCGCTTCCAGCACTTCTTCCACGTCTTCATAACGCTTGGCGTGCTTGGCGCCGGGCAGGTTGGAATGGGCCAGCTCGTCAATGAGCGCGACATCCGGATGCCGCTCTAACAGCGCCGGCACATCAAGCTCTTCGACCCAGATTCCGCGGTACTGCTGACGGTTGAGGGGCACCTGCTCGAATCCTTCTAGGACGGCGGCGGTGTCTGCACGCTTGTGCGTGTCCACGATGCCGACGACGACATCCACCCCGTGGCTCTTTAGGAGCCGCGCGTCCTGGAGCATGGTGAAGGTCTTACCCACCCCCGGGGCCGCGCCTAGATACACGCGGAGCTCGCCCCGTCCTTCGGCGCGGATGCGCTCTAGAAACTCCTCCGGGGACGGCCGGGACTCGTCGCGCACACTCACCCTTCTTTCGATCCCTGGCGGAGCGGGACCGCATCCTATTGTACAACGCGACTGGCACCGGGCTCTTATTTACTCGTCGACGCCGTCCCTTCTGGGTCCTGCCCATGAAACGTCAGGGTCCGACCCCGCGACGAGCGCGGTCGTCCTAAGCCGCGCGTCCGACATATGGTGGACACGAGCTCTTTTAGAGCCGTGCAGCGCGTGGGAGTCCTCAACCGCCGTGCGCACGTTAAGATGAAAGGCACGAGTGACGCCCATGATTGGAGGTCAGACATGAACACCCCCGTCAAGATTGGAA
This sequence comes from Bacillota bacterium, assembly GCA_021818685.1. GTDB lineage: Bacteria > Bacillota > Sulfobacillia > Sulfobacillales > JAIMBI01 > JAKATP01. The sequence goes on from JAKATP010000087.1 coordinate 6,353, forward strand.
TGGCGCTGCCGCGGCGGGAGGACCGGCGGCTTCTCACAGGCCGGGGACGCTATGTGGGCGATCTGTCCGAGCCCGAGGCCCTCCATCTCGCCTTTGTACGAAGCCCGCATGCCCACGCCCGTATCACGGAGTTGCGTCTCCACAGGGCCCGTAGTGCCCCCGGGGTCATGGCGGTGTGGGATGCGGCCGCCTTAAACATGCCGCCGCTCCCGGGCTTCAGCCTGGGCGGACACTTTCAGCCCACGCCCCAACCGGCCCTGGCCGACGGCCGCGTGCTGTTTGTCGGCCAGCCGGTAGCGGCCGTGCTGGCCCGCGACCGCTACCTGGCGGAAGACGCGGCCGAGCTGGTCGACGCCACGTACGACCCGCTCCCGCCCGTCGTCGATCCCCGCCGTCCGACCGCCGGCCCTCCGCTGCACGGGGACAGTAACGTGATTGGTGAGACCGTGCTCCGCTACGGCGACGGTCGCGACGCGCTGAGCCAGGCGGCGCACGTGGTATCGGTGACCCTCCGGCTCGGACGGGTGGTCGGAAACCCTATGGAGCCGCGTGCCGTCCTGGTCTTTGTCGACGCGTCCACCGGACGCCTGGAGGTGCGCGCCGCCACCCAGGGGGTGTTTGGCCTGCGGCGTGCCCTGTCAGAATGGCTCGGGCTGGCTGAGGACGCGGTGCACGTCACCGTGCCCGACATCGGGGGCGGATTCGGCCTCAAAAACCGCCTCTACCCGGAGGATGCCGTCGCCGCCGCCATGGCGCTCCGGCTCAGGGTGCCGGTGCGCTGGACGGGCGATCGTCAGGAGGAATTCCTCGCCACCAACCAGGAACGGGATCAGTACCATGAGGCGCGCCTGGGCCTCGATGACGATGGACGGATCGTGGCCGTTGTGGACGACTACATCCAAGACGGCGGGGCCTATTGCGCCGCGGCCGCCATTCCCTTTGGCACGACGGCCATTTCCGTACCGGGACCCTACCGGATTCCCCACCTCGAGGTGCACGGCACGCTGGTTGCAACCAACAAGGTACCGGTAGGGCCTTATCGGGGAGCCGGCCGGCCGCAGGGAAACTTTGTCATGGAACGCCTAATGGATGCGGCCGCGGACACGCTCGGTCTCGACCGACTCGCGATCCGGACCCAAAACCTCATTCGCCCCCAAGACCTGCCCTACGAGACACCGAGCCGAATCCGCTACGACCATGGCGATTTTCCCGCCATCCTTGAGCGCACGGCGCAGGCCGTAGACTACGCCCATTTCCGGGAGCGCCAGGCCTCCGCCCGCGCCGCGGGCCGCCTCATCGGACTGGGCCTCGTCGACTACGTCGAACTCTCGGCCGGCGGCGGCTTCGAAGACGCCGTCTACCGACTCCGGGAAGGCGGCCTCGTCGAGGTGAGTGCCGGTTCCTCATCCCAGGGCCAGGGCCACGACACCGCCTTCGCGCAAGTCGTGTCTGAACGGCTCGATATCCCCCTCGAGCAGATCGTGATCCGGGAGGGCGACACGGATCTCGTGTCCCGCGGCGTGGGGACGTTTGGGAGTCGCAGCATGACCATCGCCGGCAACGCGCTCGCCGTGGGGGCCGAACAATTCAAGTCGGTGGTGCTGGAACGGGCGGCGCTCAGGCTCGAGGCCGCCGTCGACGATCTGGTCTACGAGGCGGGCGCGGTGTCGGTCGCGGGCGTTCCGAACCGCCGAGTCAGCCTGCAAGACCTATGGGAGCCCGGGGGCGAGCCGATCGAGGCCACAGGCTCGTTTACCGCCTCGGGTCAGGAATATGGGTTCGGCGCCCATGCGGTCACGGTGGAGGTGGACCCCGATACGGGGACCGTGCGTCTTCTCGACTACGTTATCTGCCACGACGGTGGCCGGACCGTAAATCCGCTGCTGGCTGATGGTCAGACGATAGGGGGCACCGTCCAGGGACTCGGGACTGTCCTGTACGAGGAGCTCGCGATTGACGAGGCCGGACAGCCGAAGAACGCGAGCCTCATGGACTATCTCATACCGGCCGCGACCGACATGCCGCCCTTTACCGTCCTCCAGCAGGACTATCCCAGCACGGGCAATCCGGAAGGGTTCAAGGGGCTCGCGGAGGGAGGCACGATACCGCCCATGGCGGCCGTGCTGGCGGCCGTCGAGGACGCCTTCTATCCCAAGCGTCCGAGCCTTCACACCATTCCTTTAAGGCCGGAGACCCTGATGGTGCCCGCGGGCCCGACGGACGCGGGACCCTAGCCGAAGAGGTGAAGCACCCCTTCACCCGGGACGGCCGATGGGACGGACTCCCGACGTACCGCGGCGGGCGTCACACCGGTCGCCCGCTTGTGATCCACTCCCGACGCCAACGCTCGCGGGGATCGGGTGGCTTTGGGTGTGGCCGCCCCGCGTACATCACCCACTCGCGGCGGTTGCCGGCCGCCTGTCGCGTCTGCCTGTCGTCCATGGTCTTCTCGTCTCCTCCTGCCGGCATTTCGGCATGAACGGGCACCGATACCGTGACGGGTCTGCCTGCGTAGCCGTGCTGGCCAATCGTATCCGGAGGCTGCGCTGTCTTGGTCGGCGCGCTACGAACACCTGTCCGGTGACGAGCGTAAGCGAGACTCCCTCTTCTGCCATTGATCTCAGGTACGATTCGCGCTCGGTCGTCTGAGGGCCGGTTATACTGTAGAGAAAGCGCGTCTAGGGGAGGTGAGCTCTGATGCCGACGGAAAGCGAAGTCTTCGACATCTTGAAGAATGTGTACGATCCCGAGATTGGGATTAACGTGGTGGATCTGGGTCTCGTCTACGGGGTAGACGTTGACGACGATGAGGTCAACGTTACCATGACCCTTACCGCTCCGATGTGTCCGATGCACGATGCCATTGCGCGTACAGCCGAGATGGCCATCGAGACCCTCGACGGCGTGAAGGCCGCCCATGTAGACATGGTCTGGGACCCGCCCTGGACTCCGGAACGACTGACCGACGAGGGACGCCGCCTGTTGGGTTTCTAGGCAGCGTTGCCGAGAGGAGTGCCCATGCCCGAAATCTTAACCGAGGCCACCGTCGTGGATTCCTTGCGGTCCGTGCAGGATCCAGAGCTGCGCCAAAGTATTGTCGACCTGCACATGGTCCGGAGCGTCCACGTCAACGCCGACCACGTTGACGTGGACGTGGCCTTGACCGTGGCGGGCTGCCCGCTTCATCAGCGGATTGAGGCTGATATTAAAGACGCGCTGGCCCGGGTGGAGGGAGTCGAAGGGGTCTCTGTCACGCTCTCTGTCATGAACGACGAGGAGCGGCGGCAGGCTTTTCAAGCGGCCTTTCGTCTGAGAGAGGCGACGCCGCCTCCCACCCCGCCCCCACCGGCTGCGGCACGCCCCCGGGAGCGGGTAGACATTCCCGTGATCCCGCGGACAGCGCCCGGCCCTGCCCTCCTGCAGCCCACCACCCCCACCGCCATCATCGGTGTGATGAGTGGCAAGGGCGGCGTCGGCAAGTCGACCGTGACCGCCAATCTGGCCGCCGCCATCGCGCGACTCGGCCACCGCACCGGGCTCATGGACATCGATGTCTACGGCTTCAGCCAGGGTCGGCTCTTCGGGGTCCGGGGCGAGCCGCGCGTCAATGCGGAGGAAAAGATTGTGCCGTGGGAGAGCCATGGCGTGCGCCTGGTCTCGATGGGCATGTTCGTCCCCGAAGATCAGGCCGTGGTGTGGCGCGGGCCCATGCTGGGCAAGATGATGCAGCAGTTCTTCAGCGATGTGGCCTGGGGCGATCTGGACTTCTTGCTGATGGATCTCCCGCCCGGAACCGGAGATCTGGCTTTGGACGTCGCCCAGCGGGTGCATCACGCGTCGCTCGTGCTGGTGACAACGCCGCAGGCGGTGGCCACCCACGTGGCCGCGCGCGCGGCCAACGTCGCGCAGCGCGCGGGCCAGACGATCCTGGGCGTTATCGAGAATATGAGCTTTGTCCGCTGTCCTCACGGTGACCGGCTTGAGATTTTCGGCCACGGGGGCGGCGAGGAGCTGGCCCGATCGCTCAAGGTACCCCTCTTGGGCCAGGTGCCCCTCGAGACGGCCGTTCGTGAGGGCGCCGACGTGGGCCGGCCGATCGTTTTGTCGAACCCCGATAGCGAGGCGGCAACCGTCTTCCTCAATATCGCCCAGCGCCTGGTGGCTTCCCGGGCGAGCTAGCTAGAGCGTGTTCCCGTCCCGCCGCGAGGTCCGGTGCCGCGAGCTTTTCCCGGCTCGCGGCACCGCGCCGCTCGGAGCCCCAGCCCGCTAAGGAGCGCTGGTGCCCTCGCGCCCGTAGCGGTCCTCCAGACGTACGACGTCGTCGAGCTCGGGCGTCGAGACCTCCACCACACGGGTGTCCTCGATCGCGAAAAGCCGATGGCGAACACCCACCGGGATGTCAGCCGCGACGCCGGGTGTCAAGAGAACCTCGTCGTCGTCCAGTGTGAGGCGCGCGCGGCCCTCGAGGCAGTACATCGACTCCGCCTTCCGGTTGTGATACTGGAGCGACAGCGACTCGCCCTGCTTCACAAACAGGATCTTGCCCGCATAGCGCTCGGTCTCGGCCCACCAGATCTCATACCCCCACGGCTTGTCAATCTGCTTCACCGGCGATGCTCCTCCTCTGGATCTCGCTCGAGCTCTCCCGAACGCTGCGCTTGCTCGCGCCAGTCTGGCCGCCCTATTGTCTCATCTCCCGGCCGGCAGCCCTAGGCGGATGGCCCGGACCAGGGCCGCCTCCTCCGACGGCTCGGCGTGGGGATTAACGATGAAGAGGCGCTCCCCCTGTCCCCGACCATTCAGTACGTAGAGCGCGGGAGTCCACTGCACTCCGCCGCGAACCGCCTGCACCGCGATCCCGTAAGCCTTCAGCACGGCATGGACCTGCTGACGCGAACCGATGAGAAGCGCTCCCGGCCGCCCGATGCCTGTTTGCTCCCACCATGCTAAGAGCCGGGACCGTCCGATGCCGGAGCTGGTCACGCTCACGGCCAGCACGGCTATCCGCGGGCGCTCCCCTCGGAGGACCGACAGCGCTTGCCTGATGACGCTCACCGTCCCCTCGCAGGCGCCCCGACACCCCGGATCCACAAACGTGACGAGCGTCACCTGTCCGCGGTACGCCCCGAGGTTGCCGGGGCCCCCGAGGCCGAAGAGCCGTATCGCGGGCGCCCGTCTCCCCGAGAGGGGTGCTCCCGCGGGCGGGAGGCGGATGGGCGCGATGGTACTGGCGGCAAATCCGTTGGCAAGCTCCTGCACACTCAGCACCCGCGGAAACGGACGCTCCATGAGGCGCAGGTGCCACCCCAGGAGAACCGCC
>JAKATP010000088.1 GCA_021818685.1 Bacillota bacterium
AGCACCGAATAGCCGTCAATGAGGACGGTATGGAGCAGCGGGGCTCGGGGCTTCATCGCCGGATTCGGCCGACGCTGGTGTCCCGAGCTCCCTTCAGCCCCTGTGCGATGGTGGCTTCATCGCCGACTTCTTCACCAGCCGCGCGAACCTTAGAAGGGCCTGGGCAAATAGATGAAAACTTGGCGCCATCTCGTACACGCCAGACGAAGCGAGGGAGCGGTGCTGCCCAATTTAGTGGGACGCACGCGCTGTGACACTATTAGTGATACTTGCCGGTGACTGTCATCGGCGTTAGGCTCATTGTGGTGTTTGGAGGACAAGTCATCCATGTGGGCGAGACAGTTCCTAATGAGAGAAGAGGAGACGACGCTGATGAAAGGTCGCATCGCGCGACTGGTGGTGGGCCTGGCGGCTACCGGAGCCTTGGTAGTCGGTTTGTCAGCCGCGCCGGCTTTCGCGGCTCCTACCAGTCCAGGCACCTACGGCACGGCGGCGCCCAACGCGCAGTGCGGGACGGCTGCAGAATCGGGGGCATTCAACGCGCATAACTTAGTGTACGGGCCCAACAGCAGCGCGTTTGGGTTGAGCGGCGGCGCAGGCGGTGGCGAAGCGGGCATCAATAACAGCAGCGTTTGCGGAAACGGCCCCTAATTGTAAAGCCTATCTTCGAGAGCGTCCGCGGGAGTTGCCGCGGGCGTTTCCGTGATCCGGAGGTGTGAAGGGGATGGTCTGATTCATCGCGGTTTTGGGAATGCCAGCAGTCGACGTCTTCGCTACACGTGCGAACCCACTCGGCCGGCCGCTCCTCGAGACGCCCAACTATCCTATGGGCCGGGTGGTATACCACAGGCAGTCGGGGCGAGACCGAGGAGACAGGCGGCCCCCGTCGCCATCAGACGAGCGCACCGGCTCTTAGGGGTGTCCGAGAGCCAGTCCAGTCCAGCAAGGGTCGCGAGAGAATGCGGGGACGAGTTGGAGAGAGGAGACGCCGGTCAGGGCGTCGTGGGCCCCTTCGACGGTCGCGGACAGGATGTATGGCTGCCCGTCGCCGGTGGTGGGCGCGCTGAGGGTGGCGATGCCGTGTGGTCCACTGCCCGTGACCCGCTCGACGGAGACGGTCCCGATGATGACGATCGCCGGAGCCTGAGACCGGCCACGCGCGTTGCCGAGGAGAGCGGGCGCCTGGGTCAAGTCTTGCGGGCTAATGTGCAAGCTCGGGGGTACCACCCGGGCGTCCGCGCGGCCCACAGGGTTCGCCAGCGTCCGGGACCCGGTCGCCTTCACCCGCACCACGAGGTGCGGGCCCGGCTTTATCGGATGGGTTGTAAAGGACAGAGGGTGCTGATGGAGAAAGGCGTGAGGTGGTGTCCGCGAGGATCCGCAGGGCCAGGGACGGATGATGCGAGACGTATTTGACGCTCGCTCCGCGCAGCACGTCGACGGCCAAGAGGGTAGTGTATTGGCGACTCCATTGGGCAACGCTGTTCCACGCCCCGAGAGCGTTTCGAGTGAAGGCTGCAGACGAACGTGGGGCGACCCACGTGAGACTCATCCGTTCTGCTCGGCGGACCTGGTCGGATCCACCCGCTGCCGGATGTCGGGGTTTCGTCCCAGACGGTCGTAGACCAGATACACCAATCCCGCGCCGACAAAAATCGCGGCCATGATCAGAAATAGGCCGGCGGGCGCGATCGCGACATAGAGAATGCCGCCCAGGAGCGGTCCCGCCATGCGACCGACCGATCCGGCCATGCTAATGAGGCCTTGGACGGTTCCGCGGCGGCCCGGCGGCGCCCACTGGTCGGCGGCTGCCGGAACCGCTGGCCACACCAGCATCTCGCCCAGGGTGGAGAGTGCCATGGCCGCGACGTAGACGGGATAAGCCTGGCGCCCCGCCAGAAGAAGAAAGGCCAGCAGAAACAGCGCATTGCCGACCAAAATCTGGGTCTTTGCGCGCGGCAGCCAGCGCACGACCGCCAGGACCAGGGGTTGACCCAGCAGAATCAGGCCACCGTTGATGGTCCAGAGCAGACTATACAGCGGCAGCGCGAGCCCCTCGGCCTGCATATAGTTCGGCGTGGTGCTCTGCCACTGCACGTAGGCCACCCAGTCCAGCATGAGGCCGGCGGCCAGAAGCCATGTGGCGGAGCCCAGGGACGCCAGCGGGACCCGGTGGGCTTGCAGCCGCCGGCCAACCGCCGCCTCTGGGGCGGGCGGACGGTCAAAGGCCGTTCCTCGGTACGCCACCGCGATCAGGACCCAAAATGTCGCTAGCAGCATCGCGGCCGAAAAGAACGTGAACTGAAAGCCGATGCTGGCGACGAGACCACCCAGAATCGATCCAAAGGCGACGCCCGCGTTCTGGGCCACGTAGACCACATTGAAAGCATTGCGCCCAGCGCCGGGCCACAGTTGAGCCGCCAGGGCATTCAGGCAGGGAAACACCACTCCGACGCCCATGCCTGCGAACGTTGCTCCCACCGCGTAGACCCAGAAGTTGCGGTCCAATCCAATCCACGCCATCAGCATCACGTTGACGGCGACGGCGACCAAGAGCGGTCGACGCGCGCCGAAACGATCAAACAGAACGCCGCCCCAGAAAGAACCGAGCAAGCCCGCGCCGGCCTGCGCCGTCAGGAGAACCCCCACCACCGTCATGGGCTGACCCAAGACCCGGTGGACATATATAGCAGTGAGCGGCCACATGAAGGCGAATCCGAGGCTATTGACGGCCACGCCCGCCGCCAGCAGCCACATGTCGCGCGGAATGTGACGCATACCTCATGTTATCCGCTCCCCTGCCCAGAGACCATAACCATCCGGGGCGTGCCGCATGCTGCCCGGGGCGGAGCCGTCGCTGGCCGTGTCGGATCATATGGCGGCCGTCGCCTTACGGCTTGCCCGGACGGCAGCGGGCGCGGCCACAGCAGCGGATTCGATCCACAAAATGGCCGCAAGTGCCGTGCGCTCGGGCAGGCGGTTCGTTCTGCTGTTGGACGAATTCCAAGAGGTCACGCACGGGTCCCGCGCAACCCTCGGCCGATTTCGGGCCCGTCTTCAGAAGCCCTCAGAGATTACGGTAATGTTTCTCGGTACCCGAACCCATACGTGGCGGGTCCTTTTGGCCGAACGCGGTCAGATCTTCTAGGGTTTCGCTCCGCTCGGCAACTTGGATCGCGTCGCGGCAGCAGACTGGATCGACTCCCTAGTCTGCCGGGGTCAGCGGGCGAATGGCGTTGTCACCGAATCGGTGGCACGCCACTCGGCCAGCAAGACCGGCGGCCATCCGTACGAAACTATGCGGACTGAGAACCATGTGGTTCTGAGAGCCTTGCTCCGGCTAGCGCAAGATGCCTCCCCCAGAGGACGTCGAACTGGCGTATGGGGAGACCCGGGCAGCAAGCAGTGATCTGTGGGCGGAACGGTGGGGCGGAACGGGACGGCGATTCCGGGTGGCCCAAGGTGCTCTCGGGAATGTGGCGGCTTCCGAAGCAGGCCCCGATTCCGGGTATCGTCGCCAGAGTCATGCCGTTCAGCGCACCCAAGGATGGCTACAGGACGAAGGTTGGTTGGATTCTCGAGATCGAGGGCACTGAATCCAACGGATCCTGGACGCCCTGGATCTGGCGCTTTGTGTGCGATTCGACCCTTCCGGGTAACGGGTCGACAAGCTGGGAAAACCGCTACGGCGACAGGCGGACGGAGAGCCGTGGAGAGGGGGGCAGACCATGATGATGCTCCGCGAGGCGGACGACCGCCAGCGCGCCATCTTCGACGCTCTCGGGGTAGTGGTGCCGACGCAGCCCGTGAATCAAATTCCGGCGGAGGCTTAAGCGCCACATCCCGCAAGGGCTTCAGACTTTTCTCCCAACGGAACATCGGCCCAAGTCCGGCTATCGCCAGCAACTGACATGTGGACGCTGAGTCCAAGACGCGGCTCCTACGCGCGCGGTTATCGAATTAGCAGAGGCCGCCATGGTCTCCACGACAACCCCTTGGACGTCGTCTCATACATGGAGGCGGAGTTAATGGCCCATCCCTGTCCGTCGGGCAGAATAGACGCTGAGGCAACGACGGGCATAGGTATGGCATCGACGCGTTGCCACCTCAGACCGTTGTCGGCAGATAGGACGAGTTGATACTCTTGAGTTCGTCGACCGGTTGGTAGCAGGAGCCACTGGCCGTCGGCCAGGACAAAATACTGACCGGGAGTCGCCGAATACACGGGAATGTTCGTCTTTAGATTTGCCGCTAAAAGCTTGGGCCAGACATGCGGCGTCCATGTAGCGCCTTGACCCCCGCTGGTGTAGAAGATGAGCTCCTGGGAACTTCCGGAGACTTGTATGGTTACGGGAAGAATGAGGAGCCCGCTCGGGCTAATGTACGGACGTCCCTCGACGACTTGTGTCTGCACGGCGGCTGGGGGAAGCGGCAACGCCACAGAGGACCACTGCTGGCCCCCGTCCGTCGTGACGAGGACGCGCGCTTGATTAATGAGCACGCTATTCACACTGGCGATGCCCACCCTTCCGCCCTCCACAAATCTAATTCCGGTGACATCCCAAAACGCCGTTGGGTGCGATGGCAACGGAACTTGCACCTCCTGCCAGTGCTTCCCACCATCCGTGGTAGCAAAGAGGGCGTTGGCCACGCTGCCGGCATTGCCCGTAGAGGTCAGGAGAAGCCAGCCTCGCAACGGCGACAGGAATTGGACCTGCACGGTCCCTCCGCTCATGAGTTGTGCGGTGCGCGGAGGCAGGTGCAAGGTCGACATGGACCATCGCGCCCCACCATCCGTGGTTTCGTCCATGTGGATCGTCCGTCCATCGGGCTCCTCAAACGCGATGACAGCCACGGTCGCGGAGACGAACGATTCGGTGATGCTGTTGGCTCCGTATCCAGGGGTCGTCGTGACGTCGAGAGCCAGGACCCGCCGCCACCGCCGACCCCCGTCCCCGGTTCTGAACAGCCCGTCGGACGCCACCGCCCACCCGATCTGATTGCTCTGCATCGCTACGAGCGAGAACTGGACCGGCGTCTGCGCCTCGTGGGTCGTCCGTGATGGCGAGGGACGGAGATGCGTCGTGGAGAGCGCTCCGCAGCCCGTCGCGACCGTAGCGACCATAAACCCAAAGAACAGACCCACTAGGCGCCGCATACGCGATAGCCTCCGCCACTGTCGTCGTCCGGACCCGTCTACGCCATGATGTAACGCCGTACCGGGTTATGCGGTTAGAGCGTAAGCAGATGGGTTGGGCACCGGACGGGCAAGCTCTTTGCGAGAAATAGTAATCCGGGCACAGCAACGCTTGAGGAGCCCGAATCCCCACTTCCGGATACGTGCGGTGCGTTCATGCGATGGGCCGTGTGAGCATCGCCTGCTAGCCCTGGCGTTCCGGTTGACGTACGGCCCCGCGTATGAGCGTTGGTTGGTCCAGGTGCTCGAAATGCGTCGGAGAGAGATCGTGATACGGCACCCCGTCGCGTTACTTGGCATACAGGCTGACGAAGACCTGCGAATCGGCCACTGCCACATGCGCGTGCTTCTGACCGAGGGGCGAGAGCATGGCCGAACGGGCTAATTAGTTAGGTATCGCGCTCCCGGACGGTGGCCCCCGCCAACGAGACCAGCGCCGTTCGCAGGCGCCGTTGGTACGGTGGGATCCGGGCAGCTTTCCGTTTCCCCGCGCCCTGGTTAGACCCTGGCGCCGAGTCCACCCACGCATTCACAAGGGCGACGGACGGAAACGCGGCGGGCGTGACTCCGATCTCGGCCACCGAGACGGCGCTGGCGTGGACGCCGAGCCCCGGATCCGTTTTGACGAGCGGCGTGGAGACGTCGAGCGTGGCAAGTTGCGCCGCTATGTCTTGCGGTCCGCGATCCGGGGTGTCCAGGATCACGATCCCGTCCAGGATATGGTCGCGACCATCAGTCACCGACGCGGCGTGAGGGTCCCGGTCAGCGGCGCCGCCAAATCGTCAGCCAAGGCTTTGACGGGCCCGACCACGTAGCCGAGCAGAGCTTCGGGATCGTCCTCGCCTCCCAACGCGCTGAGTGCCGACCCAAGCCTCGGTGGTGTGCTTGATTCTCCGGCAGACGAACGGGATCCAGCGATCCGCGCCGGCGGCGACTCCCATCACCAAACCCTGTCCGGTCTGCCAGCTCAAGATTCCCCTTGAAGGCCACCCACGGCCCAAACTGTGTGTCCGAGCTAGAAAAGACCTCCCGACCCGTGGCGTGGACGGCCTGCCGGCCGTTCGGGTAGGTGCCGACGACCCGTACGGCGGTCGAGGACAGATCGATTGGCCGAAGTCTGGTGTCGACGCATGGTCTATCGTGGCGGTGCCGGAACAGGGGGCGCCTTCTTGGACGTCTTACGAAAGTACGGGGAGGTTTTGGCCGTCGGCCTCGGGCTGGCCCTTGCCGCCGTGTCGTGGGCCGCTGGCCATCCGGAGATCGGTCGGCTCCTACTTGCGCTCACAACGATTTACGGTGCCGCAGCAGCGCTCTTTCTGGTGGTCGTCGACGTAGCGCATCGGCGCCTGGGCGTGGATATCTTGGCGCTGCTGGCCCTTGTCGGGGCACTCGGCATCCGGGAGTACCTGGCCGGAGCCGTCATCGCACTGATGCTCACGGGCGGGCGGGCCCTGGAAGCCTTCGCAGCCGGCCGAGCGGATCATGAGCTGCGCCTGTTGGTCGAGCGCACACCGCGTCTGGCGCGCGTGCGCCAGCATGGAACGGTCGAAACGATCGGTCTCGATGCCGTGCGTCCGGGCGATGTCCTGCTGGTCGCCACGGCCGAGATCGTGCCCGTGGATGGAATTCTCCTGTCCGCGTCCGGCACCTTCGACGAGTCCGCACTCACGGGCGAGCCCCTGCCCGTCACGCGTTCGCGAGGTTCCACGGTGGCGAGTGGAGTCGTGAATGCCGCGAGTCCCATAGACCTGGAGGCCCGGGCCACCGCGGCCGACAGCACGTACGCCCACGTCGTGGACTTGGTGCAGCAGGCTCACGCCCACCCGGCGCCGTTCGTCCGTCTGGCCGATCGCTATGCGGTGGCGTTCGTGGGTGTGGCGCTGGCCGGTGCCGGGGCGGCATGGCTATTTAGCGGCGACATCGTGCGGGCTGTGGCCGTTCTCGTCATTGCTACCCCCTGTCCTCTCATCCTGGCGGTTCCCATCGCGCTGGTCGGCGGTCTTTCACGCGCCGCGCAACGCGGTGTCATCATCAAGGGTGGTGGGGTGCTGGAGGCACTCAGCACCTGCTCCACCCTCCTCATTGACAAGACAGGCACCCTGACCCGCGGCCATCCATCGGTGTCTGCCACCGTGGCGGCACCGGGCGCCGACATGGCCCCCGTTATCAGGGCGGCCGGCGCCCTGGAACAGATCTCCCAGCACGTTGTGGCCCAAAGCATCTCCGAATACGCCCGCTTGTCTTCGGCCCTCCTTCCAGTCCCCGACAACGTGGCGGAAACGCCCGGCGCGGGCATTGCGGGGCATGTCGAAGGCCACGCTGTCCGGGTCGGAACGGCCTCGTTCGTCGGGGCGCCGGCGGCGTGGGCCTGGGTCAGGAAGGTGGGTCGGCGGGCGGAAGTCGACGGGGCGCTGGCGGTCTTCGTTGCCATGGACGGGGTGCCGGTCGGGGCGCTCTTGCTGCACGACCCCATCCGATCCGATTCCGCGCATACCCTGCGCCTCATCCGCACTACGCATGTGCGGCGCATCGTCATGGTCACGGGAGACCGCGAGGAAGCAGCTATGGCGGTGGCCACCATCCTGGGCCTCGACGACGTGAGGGCCGAGTGCTCACCCGAGGATAAGATGGCGGCGGTCCGGAGCGAGCAGGAGACGGCGCGGACCATCATGGTGGGCGACGGCATCAACGATGCGCCGGCTCTCGCTGTCGCCGATGTGGGCGTCGCGGTCGGCATACGGGGTGCTTCATCGGCGACTGAGACTGCGGATGCCGTCTTGCTGGTGGATTCGCTCGAGCGCGTTTACGAGGCGCTCGTCATCGCCCGAGGGAGCGTCCGCATCGCGCGGGACAGTGTGGTCCTGGGCATGGGCCTCTCGGTCGCAGGTATGGCGGCAGCCGCCCTCGGCTTCCTCCCGCCGGTATGGGGCGCCATAGCCCAAGAAGGAATTGACGTCCTGGCCATCCTAAACGCTTTGCGAGCCCTCTCGATCCCCGTTTTGAGTCACCCTCGCGACTCCGCGGTATCCGATCGCGCCATTCGTTACACGCGGGAGCACGCGGACGTACGGGACGGTCTGGACGCACTGCAGGAAGCGGCCGACGGGCTGGTTGAACAGGATGTCCGCGTGGCGCTCGCCATGGTGCGCCGGGCCGAGCAGGTCCTGCGGACGCGCATCCTGCCGCACGAGTTGGGCGAGGAACGGGAGCTTTATCCTGCCCTGGCTGCGCTTTATGGGGATGCGGTGTTGTGGGGCCTTCGCCGCACCCACGGCGAGATCATCTACCTGAGCCGCCGCCTGGCACGGCTCCTGGACGCCATCGACGCCGACGAACCTGACCCAGTGGACGTGGCGGAACTTAGGCGCTCACTCTACGCGCTCCATGGGATCCTCCGCCTGCACACGGCCGAGGAGGAGGAAGAATACGCGATGCTGGTAGAGCCGGCCGACCGCTCTATAGTCCGTACCCGATAGGTTCCAGGTTCATCGACAAGACGCCCACGAGCAGACCGGATCTGAGGAAGGGGAAGGGGAACTTCGCCAAAAGCCAACGAGTGGTGCGGCTGTCCGGACCGCCGTCTCGTGTAAAGACCTTCAGTCGCTACGAGCACTGCCAGGTGCCCGGCGCCCTCGTGAGGGAGTTCTTGGAGCAAAGCGCCTGCCGAGGGTTCCCATGTTTCTGGCCGAGACCCCGCCGGCGGACCGGCACAGCCGCCGGCCGCCACTGCCAGCCGAGCTTGGCGGTGTCGCGCGGGAGGATCCAGACCTCCACGCCGGCCGGGGGCGTCCGGAGCTGACGGAGGGCATTCCAGGCGTCTCGCCACGAGCGGACGGTGGGCACGGTGACCTGGGGCAGGGTCGCCTGCGCTTCCCGCCCCCACTTCGCGGTCAGGTGGCCGGGGGCGTGGACCAGAATCCGTCCGGGCCGCCCGTCGAGCATCCGCCAGGCGGCGGCGAGCCCGATGATCGTTTTGCCGACCCCTTGCTCTCCCACCGCCCAGACCGTGCGCTCGCCGGCGGCCCAGGTCTGCACCAGCGCTTCGGCCGTGTCGGCCTGGGCCGGATAGAGCGTTCGGAGCAGCGGGTACGCAGGCGCCGTCCCCGGCTGGTGCCGCGCCTGGTGCGCCAACGGCCGGCCGAGGGCGGGGTCGAAGCTTTTGAGATAGGTGTCGAGGTGACCGATGTCCCCGATGGGGAGATCCCGGGCTGTGGGCCCGGCTGGAATCGCATAGCGGCCCTGCGCCAGGCCCTCTTGCAGCCGCGTGGCGATCTCGGCCGGCGTGGCCGTGAGATCCGCCCCCGCCGGGGCCTGGCCGTGGGACGTCCACCGGGTGAGGAACGGGTCGAGATCCTGGCTCAGGGCTGGAGCCCACTCCGGGAGCACCGGGAGGTCCGTGCCCCGGAGGACCGCGGCGCGGACGGCGGCGGGCCAGTTTTGGTCGGGGTCCAGCACCTGCCGGCCCTCGTGAATGGCGGTCGGCCAGGCAAGTTCCCGGTGCCGCTCTATGCGTACCAATACATGGAGCGGGTGAAGGCTATCTTACCAACGGATGAGGGAGGCTGTGAGGTCCCGTCGGACACATTTGCGGGGGGCCAAAACCTTGATCTTGACCGCTCAGACGACCGTGGGGGCCAGACGCACATGTTGACAATCGTCTAGCATCTCCCAAGCCGCACCAGGAGTTCTCAGGCGCGCGACGAAACCGCAGTCCACGTCTGGCCACCGTTGACGGTTTGCCACAAGGCATAATCGACTGAGGTGGGCGGAATCCCTTGTCGCCGTACCGCCAGGAGCGCCCCATCGTGCGCTCCCGAAAAGCTGATATCCATAATGGTCCACGGCGCGGCCAGGCGAAGGGCCACGCGCCAGTGGCGCACACGATCGGTGCTTTGCCAGACTTGATGTGGGAGGACGAGCCAGACGGCGGAAGTCCCTGCGGTCCCGAGAGTCCACTCGTTGCTCAGGGCCACGGCCAACGAAGTGGAAATCGCGCCAGCGAGTCGCCATGCCTCCTGGGGTGGCCGCGTTTCATAAATGGCGAGACCGGTAAAGTGCCGGCTGTCAACCGAAACCGGGAGATAGCCCCGCTGGGCTGTGGCAAAGATCGGGGGATACGACGCTAACTCAGCGCCAGCCCATACGGCCGGCACGGGTATCGACACGGACTGCCACTCCCCCCCGGTATCTTCGGAGCGGTCGAGCAAGATTCCCCCGGCCACCGACCCGGTCAGCCACAGGTCGTGACGGCTCGCCATCGCCAGCCCCGTCTTGTCCCCATAAAACGGGGGGGTACCGGGGGCGGGCGACGTAAGGCCCATACCACTAGTCCCAACTCGAATCCACGTATGGCCCGCTGTCGTCGAGTGCCAGATGCTGACTTCTTGGCTCCCCGCTGCTCCCGCGCCAATGCTCAACAGCGACCAGTCGCTGCCGACGCCTGCCATCGCTTCCGGCATCAAGACTGCGGGCAATCGAAGCGCCTCCCACGTCGTTCCTTGCGGTGTCCATATCGCGGTGCATCCGGCGACGCCGATGACCGGCCCGAGGTGCAGCAAGGTACCGGCTGCGACACACGACAGCGGGATCGGCAGTGTGACAACCGCTTGCGCCACGCCTTTGGTCCAGGTGCGGACGGCAAGCCCGTGAGACGTCGCCATCGTCATCCAGGTGGTGTGGTTCACCTGGAGCACGCTCACGGCGCTGCCGGGAATCGCTGTGGGCACAAGCTCGCGGGCGGCGGACACAGAGAGAGCTGCGCGGGTCGTCGAAGCGGGCGGTCGCGGTCCCGATTCCCATGCGCATCCGGACAAAAGCATGATCCCCATCACGGCGCTGACGGACGCGCGACGCCATCCGTACACTCTCGGCGCGCCGATCATTCCGCGGGGATCCCTCCTGGTGTACTGCCCTCAACGCACGAACCACGCCGTAGGTTACAACGGTGGCTCCCGTGCCCTCGTGTGTAGGTCCTCTCTTGAAGAAGCAGGCCATACTGGCACCACGAGTGCACCTGGGATCGGACGGGCTCGACAAGGAAGACTGCTCCGCTGGCCGGGTCGAACAGGATGGTGAGCTCGGGCCAAATGACCAATCTTACGGGATGGACGCTGTCCCGATCCACTGCAACCATCATAGTCGCGGCCCCGCTCGTGGGCGTTCACGAAACGTGACACGAGTCGCGTTGGCGACTGCCCTGTTCGGGCGGAAGGCCTCCTCCCGCCCTTCTGAGCTACATCACCGGCACGAGCTCGGCGAAGATGTCGCCGGCGGCGGCGTCATCCGGCGCGCCCACGGCCCACACCCGATCCGAAAAGGTCGTAAGCGTCT
>JAKATP010000089.1 GCA_021818685.1 Bacillota bacterium
CATCGTTGTTCGGGTCTCATCGGTGAGACGGCAAGGGTGCTCCCGAGTGTGAACGATGGCATCATCCCGACCGATCCCCGGAACGATCCGAAAATCGGCACCCCGTGTATCTGGGGCCCCCTCCCGCCCCGGTCACGTCGTCATCGAGCGCCGCCGCCGAAGGCGCAAGATCTCCGGGGGCGAAGCGGCTCATACATTCGCCCGCCACGTCTCCCGTCCCCAGGGCCTCCTCGCCTGGGTTCCGCCGGGCAGCCCCACCCGCGTGCGTGCCGTCTTGCGTCGTGCCTCGTGCTCATGAAAGGGAGGGGGAAAGGCACGTTTGCCCGCGGCTCTTCTCTTCCCTGCAGCCCCCATGGGGTGGGTCCCTCCCCATGGAGTGGACGGGCGGGGATCGACTACTCGGTGCGAAGCGCGTCGGTGGGCATGAGGCGTGCCGCGCGGAACGCCGGCAGCACCCCGAATACGGCTCCGACCACGATGGAGAAGGCGAGGGCGAGGACAACGGCGCTTGCGGTGAGACCGGCTGCGAATCCGGCCAGGTGCCCGATGATGCCGGCGGCTACGGCCGCAAGTCCCATGCCCACGGCGCCTCCCAGCAGCGACAACAGGACCGACTCCGCCAGAAACTGCACCAGGATGTCCCCGTCCCGGGCACCCATGGCCTTTCGGATGCCGATCTCACGAAATCGCTCGGCCACGGTCACGAGCATGATGTTCATGATGCCGATGCCGCCCACCAAGAGCGAGATCGCCGCCAGACCCGACAGGAACGTGGTGATGGTGGACAGCGTGCTGGTTACGGTGGAGAGCAGCGCGCTGTTCTTCGTTACCTGGAAGTCGCGGTTCGGGTGACGGCGATCCATGATGCGGGCCACCTGGCGGTCCGCTCGGTTCACCGTGTTGTTGGAGGTGGCCCGCACCACAATCTCGGAGACCTTGTTGAGCCCCGCGAGCTTCAGACCCCGCGTGACTGCCAGAAACACGACATTCGACGACTGGGCGGCCGCAATGCCTTTGTTCGCCATGAGCACGCCGTCTACAGAAAGCCGTGAAGAGCCCACCACCACCGTCTGACCGATGGGGCTCGTCAGATGCGGGAACAGGGTCTTCGCGGCGCCGCTGCCCAAGACGACCCCGGAAGACTCATAACGGCCATGGGAGAAGGTCAGATTTTCGAGCGAGAAGTAGGCCCCCGTGGTCCCGACCACGCTCAAGCCTGACGGTCCGTGACCGGGAACGGAGACGATCAGGGGAAGCTGGGCTAGTGGCGCCACCGACCGCACCGCGGACGCGTGGGAACGGATGGCGTTGGCATCCGCCACGGTGAGGGTGCTCGGAACGGGCCCGGCCGGCCCGAAGCCACCTCCGCCGAAATGGTGATGCGGGTGGTGTTGTCCGCTGGCGGCCGGAGTGGCAGGAGAGATAGTGAGAATGGTGGCGCCGAGACCGGCAAACTGCCCGGAGACGTAGTGGTTGACGGCGGCCCCGAGCGAGGTGAGGGTCACCACTGCAAACACCCCGATGACGATGCCAAGCGCCGTGAGGGCGCTCCTGAGCCGATGACTCCAGATGGAGTCGAAAGCAATGCTGATGGCGTTCACGCCGTGACCCCTTTCGTCGCGGAGGCCGGTTCCAGGATGCGATCTTCAACCTGGGTGTCCGCCACCACCCGTCCGTCCTCCAGCTCCACGATGCGTTCCGCGTGGCGGGCCACGAGCGGGTCATGGGTGACGACGACAATGGTGAGGCCGAGTTCCCGGTTCAGCTCCTGAAAAGCGGCTAGCACGGCCTGGCCCGATGCGCGATCGAGGGCGCCCGTGGGCTCGTCCGCCAACAGGAGGTCGGGGCCGGGCGCGATGGCGCGGGCGATGGCCACGCGCTGCGCCTGGCCCCCCGACATCTGGTTCGGGCGGCGGTGGGCGAGATGTCCCACCCCTAATCGCTCAAGACTTTGTGCCACGCGGGCGCGACGGTCGGACGGCTTCATGCGTGCGTACACCATGGGCAGCTCCACGTTTGACTGCGCCGTGAGTCGCGGCAGCAGATTGATGCCCTGAAACACGAAACCGATGCGGCGGCCCCGCAGGCGGGCTGCTTCGCCGGAGCCAATCTGCGCAACCGGCTGGCCTTTGAATTCGTACGAGCCGCTGGTAGGCCGGTCGAGGAGACCCAGAATCTGCATCAGGGTCGACTTGCCGCTGCCGGACGGGCCCATGAGCGCCAGCATTTCCCCGGCGCGCACGTCCAGGTTGACGCCGGCCAGCGCGTGGACGGTCGACTCCCCTTGTCCGTATTGGCGTCTCAAATCACGGGCGGCGATAACGAGACGGGGGGACGGTCTCTCTTCGTGGCCGTGCTCCAACACCATAGTTGCTCCCATCCCCTTGTTGTCAGATGCCCGTCTTGTGTGATCCGATATCGTGTCCTCACGGCCGAGCTCAGGCATCGGGGCTCCCATCCGGCGGGACGGCGGCCGCCACGATCTCGACCACGCGGTGGGTCAGGCGCACAACCTGGACGCGCTCCTCCCCCGTCAGCTGGGCCAGCCAGAACTCGAGTCGCTCACGGTCCCGCCGCAGGGCTTCGGACAGGGCCGCCTGGCCCGTGTCGGTGAGGGTGATGACATGGCGGCGGCGATCGCGTGCATCCAGTTCGCGGTGGAGCCAGCCGCGCTCTTCGAGCGTCGTGATGAACTGGCTCGCGGTGGTGGGGCCCACCTCCAGGAGGTCTACCAGTTCCGAGACTCCAAGGTGCCCCCGGCGCTTCACGGTCATAAGCACATACCGTTGTAGCCGGGTGAGGGCGTGCTCGGAGCGACTCGTGCGCCGTTCGGCCACGAGTCGCAAGAGATGGGTGTCCAGAATCTCGCGCGCGGCCTCAGCCGGGCTTAGCGTATCGCAACCGATAGGAATCACAAACCTTTCGTATACCCTATATAGCGAAGAGGGCTGGACGTCAAGGGCGGGGGTCTCGCCGCTCCCTTCCGGCATGGCACGCCACATCCGCGTATCGGCCGCAAAAAGCGAAGACATACGGGCCATACGGGTCCGGGACGCCGTACGGCCGGGCATGAAAGACGGTCAGCGCGGAGGCCGCACGGGCGCGTGGGTCCCACCCTGAGCTCTCTGAGGGAGGGATGGTGGCGGCGCGGCCTTAAACGGCGGATGCCGCGTCTACCATGCGGGCTTGGTCCTCGGGTGCGACAAGAGCGTTCGGGCCGGACCGCCCCGGGTCTGGTCCGTTTTCGGGTCGCCCGGGCCGGACGATTAAAACTGTGCCGGCTCCGGACACACTCTTAAGCGGGAGTCGGGACGTGTGCCGACGAGTCTTCGCGCCATGGAGCGCCATCGCGCGTTATTGAGGAGGAAGACCGGGTGCTGACCATTGGGGACCGCTTTCCCGCATTCTCCCTCACCGCCCTCATTCCCGGCGATCTGGGGACCCTGAACAAGAAT
The DNA here is from genome assembly GCA_021818685.1 of Bacillota bacterium. Lineage (GTDB taxonomy): Bacteria > Bacillota > Sulfobacillia > Sulfobacillales > JAIMBI01 > JAKATP01. Next base: position 3,456 of record JAKATP010000089.1, read on the forward strand.
AGTCCCGATGACTATTTCATGACCGTGGACGCCGGCACGTACGCGGATAAGTGGCGGGTCTTCTTCTTCTGGCCGAAGGATTTTACGTTCGTCTGCCCCACCGAAATTGCGGAGTTCGGAAAGAAATACCGGGCGTTTGTGGATCGCGACGCGAAGATCCTGGGGGGGTCTGTCGACAATGAGTACGCCCACTACGCGTGGCGCCGCCAGCATCCCGACCTGAAGGCGATTCCGTATCCGATGATGGCGGATATCCGGCGGGAGCTCACGGGAGCGCTCGGGATCCTGAATGAGGAGGGGGTGGCTGGCCGGGCGACCTTCCTCGTCGACCCGAACGGCGTTATCCAGTTTGTGATGGTGACGCCAGGGTCTGTGGGCCGGAATGTGGATGAGGTGCTGCGGGTGCTGGATGCGCTGCAGACGGATGAGCTGTGCCCGTGCAATTGGAAGCAGGGGGAGCCCACGATCGACGCCCGGGCGGCGCTCACCGGCGTGCGCTGATGGGGCTTAAGGCGCTGGCGGAGACACTGCCGCTATGGGCCCGCGACATCCGCGTGAACGTAGAGAATCTGACGGGGTCCCCATCCGCCCTCGATGAAGCCCGGCTCTTCAGCACCCTCCTCGCGGCGGCAGCGGCGGCGCGAAACCCGATCGTGGTGCGCGAGGTGGAAGAGGAAGCCCGCCTCCACCTGTCTTCCAGGGTGCTGGAAGCGGTCTACGGGACGGCCAGCGTGATGGGCATGAACAACGTGTATTACCGGGCCAAGCATCTTTTGGCACAGGCGGGCGTAACGGAGTACGAGGGTATGAGCCCGCGTCTGCGGATGCAGGCGCTCCGCGCTTCAGGAGACGTCGCCCGCGCGGACATTGAGCTCTGGGCGCTGGCTGCAAGCGCCGTAAATGGGTGCGGATCCTGTCTTGCCGGCCATGAACGAAGCCTTCGCCAGGAAGGAGTGAGCGAGGAGGCCGTGCATGAGGCGCTCCGGGTGGCGGCCGTAATCAACGCGGCCGCGGCCGTATTGGACGCCGTGGACGCGGCCGGGCCGGCACGCCCCCGACCCGGCTAACCGGGAACAGCGGTCAGCGCCTCGCGCACCGCGGCCCGCAGTGCGGGCAGGAGCCCGGCGACGGCAAAGTCGACGTCTACCCGTTCGGTGGCCTGGTGGGCGTCGAACCCTATGGGTCCGATGTTCAGGCCGGGGGTGTCACGGAAGACTCCGGCCGAGAGGGGAATATCGTAGAGCGTCCCCCAGCCGGGCATCGTCTCCTCCAGCAGTGCCCGGACGGCGGGCGGAGTGGGGTCGCCCACGAAGCTCAGGTCGGATAGCCCCCCATAAAATGCTTGGGGGCGGTATGCCAGGAGGCCCGCGTCCGTGAGCGCTCGGTTCGCGGCATCCACTACCCGGGACACGAGCGGCTGCTCAGAGAAGTTGACGGCGGGATAGTAGGGTGGGGCCAAAAACAGCACCATGAGGGGCGCCTCGGCGGGGATGAGGGCAGCCAGGGTATCGACCACCCCGACAGCCCGGGCGCGCTCGTCCCCGGGCCACGACGCCAGGGCTCCGGCGATGGCAGACGCGACGGCCGCTGTGCCGACACGGGACTCGGCCGCGCGCCTCAAGTCCTGCCAGGTCCACACCCGGATATCGCGTACGGCCCCTTGGCCGGCACCCGCGCGGTGGACGGCTTCCTGATATTCCGCCATGAGACGCGAAGCGGCGTGCTCCGCGATGGACCGAAGCGCTGCCAGGACGTCCGCCAGGGGACGGTCATAGGTCAACACGTTGGTGAGGGTGACGGCCCGAAACGGCATCTGTACCGAGTAGCGCTCCGACAGCCCGAATTGGAGAAGATTGGTGGGGGGCGGTGTCGTTTCGTCGCGGTAGTGCTGCACGAGGGCCGGGTGCCACTCGAGCGCCATGGTAAGGGCGGCCGCCATCGTATTGGCATTCAACCCCGATAGGGACTCCCCCACATGGCTCACCTGTCCGAGACAGTAAAAGCCGGCGAGAATCTTCCCCATCGACCCCGTGTAGAGGTATGGCTGGCGGTCGCCCGGCAGCCGGGGAAAAACGGGCTCGGTATTGAGGACGAGCCGGTAGATGAGGTCATGCGCGCGCGCGAGGTCCAAAAGCGCATCGAGAGCGCTTCGCATGCCGACCGAGTTCACCTCTTCGTCCGGCACCGCCAGGAGCAAAAGGTTGCCCTCGGGACGAAACGTCCCCGTGCCCGCCTCCTCCAGCAAAGCGACCTCGCTGGCCAATCCCGCCTTCATGTCCATGACACCCCGCCCGAAGAGAAAGCGGCCGCTGTGGAGATCCTGGCGCGCATCCGGGGGGAGATCCTGGGGGTGCTCGCGGAGGACGCCTGTGAGGCGTACCGGTGAGAACGCTAAAGCCGCGCGAGGTCCGTAATCCTCTACCCCCACGACGTCATAATGCGCCAAAAGGACAACGGTATCAGTGCGGCGCGGCCCTGCGGGGCGAAAGAGCGCTGTCAGCACCTCCCGTCCGTCTCCGGTGGGATGGAGGGTAATCGCGTCCGGATGCGCGGCAAAGTATGCCTGCTCGGACAAGAGCGCCTGCAAATGGCGGGGGAAAGCAGCCTCGAGCTCGCTTCCGGTCACGCTCCCCACTTCGACGAGCCGGCACAGGGTGTTGACCCAAGTTTCCCGTGTGGTCACGACGGGCCTCCTTAATCGCTATTCCTGGCGCCAGAGCGGGGCAGTCAAGCAGGTGGGACCCCCGGTCCCCTTGTAGGAGATCTCCGAACCCGCGTACGTCAGTACCTTGGCCCCCGCATCGTTGAGCGCGGCCTGGGTGATCGGGTGCCCCTCCAGCATCACGACCAGCCGGGGCCCGAGTGCCAGCACGTTGGTGCCGAGGGTCTCGTATTCGCCGTCGGGCACCTCCACCAGGGTATACCCGCGAGACACCAGCCACTGCCGGAAAAACACCGGCAGATAGCGGGAGTAGACGACGGCGAGGTTCCGGTCCACGATACTCAGCACCGACATGAGATGAAGACACGCGGCCGGACCCTCCGCGTGAGGAAGCGGCACCACGATCGCGTCGGCGGCGGCCTCCCCGGCCAGTGTACGAAACTGGCGGATCCCCTCGTCGTTGGTCCGGTATCCGCGACCAAGCGCAACCCGTCCTGCATCGAGCCACACGACGTCGCCGCCCTCCATACGGGCGTCATTGGCGAGCGTGCCCTGGATGGGAATATCGAGCGCATCCAACACGGGACGTGCGGCCTCCGGCTCGGCTTGCCGGAGCACCTTGGACGGCGCCAGCAAGATGGCACCGGCCGCGGTGACTTTCACGATGTCGTGGGTGTACAGGGAGTCGAGGCCCACCCGGTTATCGGCGGGCAGAAACTCGAGGTGGGACACATGGCGGGCCATGAGCGATTCGAACCGGTCGTACTGCCGGCGCGCCTCATCGTAGTCGGGACAGCCGAGATATCCGTAGTGCGGAGACTCGCGCGCCAGCACCTCGGGACTGACGAAGGCGTCCTCTACCCGCTTTAAGAGCACCCGGCGCAACGGTGCCCACATCGATGTCGCCCCATAGCCCATGACCATTCCTCCGGTGGGGACATTCGTGCCGAAGGCGCCCCTGGCCTTCTCCCTGGAGGAACCTTCCGGACTTTGGAGGGCGGTCTCGGACGGCCGCGATCCGCGAGGTGGCCCAGTGCCTCCGTCCGTGAGGGTCTCCAGCCGGCGCGGTCACGGGAACCAATACGTGTTCTGACTGGTGAAGTAGGGATTCCACTGCCAGTTCAGGATCCAGGTAACGAGGGCGGCATCCCGGAGAAAGACCGCATGGGTCCCCATGGTCAGCGCGAGGACCTGGGGTACATAGGTTATCGATACCTGTCCGCCTGACTGCACGTCCCACGTCGAGGCCGGATAGATTTTTAGCACGCGGCCGGTATCAAGCTCCAGATAGAGAACGGGGGGACCAATGGGGTCCATGATCACGACCTTCCGCGAAGGGGAGGCCGGAAGGTGCGGATGGACGACGGCCGCGCCCCGAAGCAGGTTTGCAATGACCGCGAGCGCCTTCGACTCCGACTTGGGCCGCTCCCATAGGACTGCAGGCCCCGACGTGGTGAGGGCCACATTCTTCACCCCTTCGGGTACGAAGGGCCAGATGTCCACGGGAAGATGCCGGACCGGATAGAGGTGGGCTTCCGGGTAAGCCGTCCGCACGGTGTCGGTCCTCGGGTCGACCAGCACCGCGACCAGCTTCCACGACCTTCCGGACACGACGACCGGCCCCTCGACCTGAATGTCCCAATACGGCGGCGCGAAGGGCGATGCGCTCCCCAGCAGGGCCTGGAAGTTGGCGCGGCGGACGAGTGCGGCCTGCTTCACCAAGATCCTGGCCCGCGGGTCCTGACGGCGGAGCCAGCCGAGGGCGCTTTGCTCGGCTGCGCGCCGTGCGGCGAAGGACGTTCCGGGAGCGGGGCCGGGCCTCTGGTGGATGACGGCGGCCGTCGCCACCAGGACACTCGCGGCCGCCGCCGCTGCCACCACCCAGGCCCGCGACCGCGGGCCCATCCGCGGGCGGTGCCGGTCCCACCATTGATCGACGTCAAAGGCGAGGTCGTCGGCCGGCGGGAAGAATCGGTCCAGGTCCCGGCGCAGAGCCGTGTCTCTCTCGTTATCGGCTGGACGCATGGGGATCCTCCTCATCGTTCCACAGCGTGCGAAACTGCCTTCGGGCGCGGAAAAGATGACCGCGGACCGCCGCCGGAGTCATCCGGTAGCGGCGGCCTATCTCGGCAGGCGACCAGTCCGCCCAGTAGAAAAGCCAGAGAAACTCGCGCGTTCGCGCGGGCAGGGATGCGAGAACCGCTTCCACCAGAAGACGTCGGTCGACATCGTCTGTGGTGGCACCATCCTGATCGCGGGGCGCGACCACCAGCTCCGGCCGCCGACGTGCCCCATCGACCGCCAGGTGGTACGCCACGGTGTAGACCCACCCCGGTCGGACGGCGGACCAGGGGTGCTTTCGGCGGTGCTGCCAAAGGCGCCAGAATGTCTCCTGCACGATGTCTTCCGCGGCGCCGCGGTCCCGGGTGTAACTGTGGGCGAGCCGCAAGAGGCCTCGGCTATGAGCGGACATCCATTCGCCCAGCCATTCTTCGTCCGACGTGCAGCGCCCTCCCTTTACCGGATACAACGTCTGGTCGCGGCCAATCGATCGCCAGCGAAGATCTAACCGCCATCGCCTACACGGTCATGTTGCCGGACAGGTGGTCCGACTGTGGGATGATGCGATAGGGTTGTGCCTCGCGCTCCCCCATCATTGCGCCCTTGCCGGCCGGGAATCGGTCGAGTAAGGTGTCCGCCAGGAGTGAGTGGACGTGTCCCCAGCCGACCGGCGCCAGGCAGCGCTCGCGTGTCTCTTTAATCCCCGGAGCGTCGCGGTGGTCGGAGCATCGGACGATCCGGTGAAGTGGGGGCACTGGCTGTCTGTGGGTGCGCTCCGCGGTGCCGGGCGCCGTGCGGTATACCTGGTAAACCCGAACCGGGCCCTCGTACTGGGCCAGAAGACGCATGCCCGCGTGGTGGATCTGCCGGTCGCCCCTGATCTGGTGGTCCTGGCGGTGCCGGCGGCCCGCCTGGTCCGGGCGGCCGAGGACGCACTGGCGGGAGGGGCCCGCGCCCTCATTGCGATTGCGGCCGGGCTGTCGGAGACGGGACCCCGGGGGGTACAGATCGAACAGGATTTAGTCGCGCGGGTCCGCGCCGCAGGAGCCGTACTCCTGGGACCGAACTGCCTCGGCCTTTCAGATGTGGCGGCCGCGCTGCATTTGACCTCCAATGACCTTCCCGCCGGTCCGGTGGGTCTCATCTCGCAGAGTGGAAATCTGGCACTGGAGCTCGGGGCGCTGTCCGCGGAGCAGGGAATCGGCTTCGACCGCTTCGTGTCGGTCGGAAACCAGGCGGATCTGGAGATCGCCGACTTGCTGGCTGTCGTGGCGGAAGCCCCAGGTGTGCGGGCGCTGGCCGTCTACGGAGAGGATTGGCGCCAGGGGCGGCGATTCCTGGAGGAGGCCGCGCGGCTGGTCCAGGCCGGGATTCCGATCGTCCTGCTCACGGTGGGGACGGGCCCGGCGGCCGTCCGTGCGGCCCGTTCGCATACGGGGGCTCTTGCCACCGCTCCGGCCGTCATGGACGCCGCCTGCCGCGCGGCCGGCATTCATCTCGTGCGCACACCGGGGGAGATGGTGGACCGGTTGCAGCTCTTGGGGCTTCGAGCGGCCCCCCGCGGATCTCGCCTCGCGATCGTGGCCGATGGCGGGGGCCACGGGGCGCTTGCCGCCGAAGAGGCCGAACGGAGCGGGATGCAGGTGCCGCCCTTGTCGGCGCCAGTCCAAAAGGCCCTCGCGCTGATCGCCCGGGGGTCCACCGAAAATCCGGTCGACCTGGCGGGCGCCGGGGAGAGTGACGTCCACAATTTCGTACGCATCCTGGATGAGCTGGCTCGGGATGACGGCGTCGACGCCGTCCTCGTGAGCGGATACTTTGGCGGATATCATGTCTACGGACCCGCCATGGCCACCGCCGAGCTTGAGGCGGCTATGGCCATGGCAGCGTGGGCCAGCCATCCTGGTCGGACGCTGGTGGTGCATTCGATGCACCGATCCTCGTCATCCCCGGCCTTGTCCCGGCTCCGTGAGGGCCGCGTACCCGTTTACGCCCGGATCGAGCAGGCCGTGGGGGCCCTCGCAGGTGCGCTCGGCGCCAGCAAGACCCGGAGGTTTCCGATGCTGGGGCCACTTCCGACGCCCGTCCGGCCGCTCTCCGAGAGCAGCTACGCCGCCGCGCGCCAGCTCATGTCGGCGGCCGGCATTCCCTTTGTCCCGTCCTTTTTGGCTCAGGAGGCTGAGGAGGCGGTGGAGCACGCGCATCGCATCGGCTACCCGGTGGTCCTGAAGGCGGCCTTCTTGCTCCACAAGTCCGATGCCGGCGGTGTGTTCTTGGATCTCCAAGACGAGGGGCAGGTGCGGGCCGCATTCGCAGACCTTCGGCAGCGCCTCGGGGGAGGGCCGGTGTCGGTGGAGGCCCTGGCCCCTCCGGGGGGGCGGGAGCTTCTCTTGGGTGTGCGCCAGGACCCGCGCTTTGGTCCCATCGCCATGCTGGGGCTCGGGGGCATCTATGCGGAAGTGCTGGACGACGTCGCCCTCGATTTGGCACCGGTGGAACCCGCCGACGCCCTCGGGATGCTGAACCGCCTGAAGGGCTTGCCACTTCTGACCGGTGTGCGCGGCGGTGTCCCCCTGGACGTCGACGCCGCGGCGTCCGCCATGGCCGCTCTCTCCCAGGTCGCGGCTGCCCATCCCGAGTTTGATGCGCTCGAGATAAATCCGCTGAGGGTCTATCGACACGGCGTCCTGGCACTGGATGCGCGTCTGGTCCCGGCGGATTCGACCCCGTCCCGGGATCGGGGAACATCCTCCTGACCGGATCCTCGCCGGCAGAAAAAGCGCCGTCTGGCCCTTCGGTGTGCCCGGCAAAGGCCCGACGGGGTGATATGGTGACGAAGTGACCCCACCCTCATGCCGGGAGGAACCATGGACCTTGTCTTCACGCCGGAGCAGGAAGCCTTCCGGGCCCGCGTGCGGGCATTTATGGCCCGCACGCTCGACGATCCCTTTTACCGGGACAACCGCCATCGGTCCGGTCAGCGCTCTGTAATCAGCCGGTGGTGGGATCGGGCGGTGTTCGAG
>JAKATP010000004.1 GCA_021818685.1 Bacillota bacterium
AGGAGATCATTCTGGAGAACCGCAGAAGCCTCTGGCTCTACCGACGGGTGACCACCGGTCCCCCCGCTACCAGTGCGGCCACGTTGGCCCCCATACTGAGCGACTCGTGGCGGCCACCTTGCCTCTTTATGTCCGCTTCGATCCGTCAGGACAATGACTAACCCTTCAAAAATCACTGGCATCTGCTCCGGTGACATGCCAAAGAGGCGCCTCGGAACTTTCTCGGAGGTTCTTGCCCAGTGGCGGCTCCATCACCATGCGCGACCGGCCCTAACCCGAGGACAGCACCCTCCCTCACCCTCCGCCAGCCGGACGTCGATCTTATCGCGGCGGCGCGATACCGCGGGGTCCGACCAAAAAAGCCCGGAGCCAGGCTCCGGGCTTCGGTCGTCAGCGTCGGGGCCCCGGCCTCCGTCTCGGATCGTCCGGTCGCGGCCCCCGCGGTGCCGGACCCGGACGCGGTTCGCCGGCGGCCCGCACCTCGCCGCCTTCGGGGGGCGGCAGGGTTTCGCGGTGGGACAGGTTAACGCGCCCCAGACGGTCGATCTCCGTGACTTTGACCCGGAGGGGGTCGCCGACATTCACCACGTCCTCCACGCGCCCGACGCGGGCGTGTGCCAACTCCGATATGTGGACGAGTCCCTCTTTCCCGGGGAGAATTTCGACGAAGGCGCCGAAGTTCATGAGGCGGGTGACGCGCCCCTCGTACACCTCCCCTACCTGCACGGCCCGGGTGAGGTCGTTAATCATCTGTACGGCGGCGTCGGCGGCCGCCCGGTTGATGGCGGCCACATAAATGGTACCGTCATCTTCAATGTCAATCTCAACCTTTTCGCGACCGACCTTAGTCTGCTCGATGATCTTGTTGATGGTCTTGCCACCGGGTCCGATGACATCGCGGATCCGATCTGGATCAATGTGCAGGGTTACGATGCGGGGCGCGTACGCGGACAGTTCTGGACGCGGCCCGTCTATGACGGCCAGCATTTTGTCCAGAATGAACAGGCGTGCGAGCCGCGCCTGCTCCAGCGCCTCTTCCAGAATGACCCGGGCGAGGCCGTTGATCTTGATATCCATCTGGATGGCATTAATGCCGTTCCGGGTGCCCGCTACCTTGAAGTCCATGTCCCCCAGTGCGTCTTCGATGCCCTGAATGTCCGTGAGGACGGCATAGTCGTCTCCCTCTTTCACCAGGCCCATGGCGATGCCCGCCACGGGTGCCTTGATCGGCACGCCGCCGTCCATCAGAGCCAGGGTGGATCCACAGACGGATGCCATCGACGTCGATCCGTTGGACTCCAAGATGTCAGAGACCAGACGCAAGGCGTAGGGAAATTCGGTCTCCGGCGGGATCATGGGTTCGAGCGCCCGTTCAGCTAGCGCCCCGTGACCAATCGAACGACGGCTCGGTCCGCGCAGCGGGGCCGTCTCCCCGGTCGAGAATGCCGGGAAGTTGTAGTGGTGAATATAGCGCTTGCTGTCCTCCAACCCGATGCCGTCCAGAATCTGACGGTCCGACAGCGGGCCGAGGGTCAGGGATGTGAGGGCCTGGGTCTGCCCGCGAGTGAAGAGGCCCGTCCCGTGGGTGCGGGGAAGCACCCCAATCTCCACCGTGATGGGTCGGATTTCATCGCGCCGGCGACCATCAGGCCGGATTCCGTCCTTAATGATGGCGTGCCGCACCTGGTTCTTCTGAATTTTTTTCAAGACCGACTGGATCTCTTTCGCCTTGTCGGGATAGGTCTCCAGCAGTTGTTCGGTCGTGCGGCGGTTCACGGCCTCAATGGCCGCGTCCCGTTCCACCTTGTCCTCCACGCGGAGGGCACTTTCCATGGCGGGTTCCGCGAGTGCCTTCACAGCGTGGGTGAGCTCGTCCGAGGGCAGGTAGAGCGTGTAGGCCCCCTTGGGCTTTCCCGCTTCGATCTGAAACGCGCGGATAACCTCCACGATGCGCTGAATCTCGCGGTGGCCGGCAAAGATGGCGTCGAGAACCTGCGCTTCCGTTACCTCAGTGGCGCCCGCCTCGATCATCAGGATGTTGTCGTAGGTGCCCGCCACCATGAGTTTAAGCCGGCTCCGCTCCGACTGCTCCCACGTCGGGTTCACGACGGGAGATCCGTCCACCAAGCCGACTTCGACCGCGCCGATAGGGCCATCGAAAGGAATATCCGACAGAGTCAGAGCCGCCGAAGCACCGATCATGCCGCATACCTCGGGGCTATGATCGTGGTCCACCGACATCACGGTGGCCACAATCTGGACATCGTTCCGGAAGCCGTCGGGGAATAAGGGGCGAATGGGGCGATCGGTCAGACGGGCGGCCAGGATGGCACGCTCGCTCGGCCGACCCTCGCGTTTAATGAAGCCCCCGGGAATCTTGCCGACGGAATACATGCGCTCCTCGTAGTCAACGGTGAGGGGGAAGAAATCAAGACCTTCGCGCGGTTGGCGCGATGCCGTGGCGGTAACCAGAACAGCCGTGTCTCCGTAGCGCACGAACACAGCCCCGCCGGCCTGCCGGGCCAGACGACCGGTTTCCAAGGTCATGACCCGTCCGCCCACCAGCACTTCCGCTGTGTGGACTTCCATCAATCAGGTCCTCCCTATTTCTTTCACTTGCGTCTCATCGCTTCATTATGGCGCATGGCCGTGACGGCCGCAAAATGACGATGAAGATGACGGGAAAAACAAAGCCTCCGAACGCTTAGCGCCGGAGACCCAGTTCTTGTATCAGCTTATGGTAGCGGGCTGCGTCTTTCTTACGCAGGTAATTGAGGAGTGCTCTTCGCTGCCCCACCATCTTCAAGAGTCCCCGACGAGAGTGGAAATCCTTCTTGTGAATCTTCAAGTGCTCTGTCAGATCTGCAATCTGACGCGTCAACAACGCCACCTGCACCTCGGGCGATCCGGTGTCGTGTTCGTGAATCTGATGATGTTGAATGATGTCCTGCTTCGCCTCCGACAAAAGCGCCACCCGCGTCCTCCCTATCCCACTGCCGATTGACTTGCGGCCGGGAGATCGCCTCCCGCTACCGTCCTGACGCATTCTAGCACATGCGCACACACCCTGCTAACTACCGCTCACGGGCCCACACCCTCGCCTGCATCACATCCTGGTGGATGGCCGCAATCAGGTCGGACACCCCCGAGAAGCGCACCTCTGCGCGGAGGAATCGTCCAAACTCGAACCAGAGCGGCTGATCATAGAGATCCACGGTCATGTCGATGAGGTGCACCTCCAAAAGAGGCGTTGGACGGGCAAACATCGGACGCACCCCCCAGTTGGCGACGGCCAGGGTACGCACGCCGCCGGCCAACTCCGAAAACCCCGCGTACACGCCGTAGGGCGGCATCAGCTTGGTCGGCGGCAAGACCATGTTGGCGGTGGGAAAGCCCAAGGTGCGGCCGCGCCCGTCGCCGTGACGGACGAGCCCGAATGCCGAGTAGGGCCGGCCCAGAAGGACTCGGACGGTGTCCAGGCGCCCCTCGACGACCATCGCCCGAACAGCCGAGCTGGAGATGATGCCGTTCGGACCGGCGAGCGGCTCCACAACCTCCACCTGTATGCCCCTCGTTTCAGCCCACTCCCGTAAGACGGGAATGGTGCCGCGTGCCTGGCGCCCAAAGGTGAAGTCATGTCCTTCCACTATGACGACGGGGCGGAAGCGGGCCAGAACAATCTCGCTCAGAAAGTCGAGCGGCTCCATGCGGGCGAACTCGGGCGTAAACGGGAGCACCACGACCTCAGCGCCGGCGTGCTGAAGCCAGTGGATCTTCTCGACCCCCGGTGTCAGCTCCCAGGTCGTTTCCGAGGGCCGCAGCACGGCGCGGGGGGGCGGGTCAAAGGTGAGGGCGGCATAACCCGAGCCAACGCGCGCCGCATGCTCCCGCGCCCGCACCAAAAGAGCCTGGTGGCCGCGGTGCACTCCGTCAAACGTGCCGATCGTGAGCACCCGCGTGGGCGACGTCCCGGCCGTCAAGGCAGTCCCTCTGGAAACACCCGCACAAAGCAACGCGGGCCCTCGGTCAGAGCATAAAGCCGGCCGGCCTGTGCGAGTGCCGTCATCACGCTCTCCTCCGGGGCGAGGGCCTCCGGCCAACGCCCGTGCACGACGTCCGCCACCTCGCCCGCGGTGAGCTCAAGCCGGGGCCCGGCCCACACCGTCCGCCAGGACCGGAGATACCGCTCGACGCCCTCTGCCTGCAGTTCCTCCAAGGTTACCGCCTCCTCGATTCCGAAGGGCCCGGCCCGCGTCCGGATTAGGGCGACCAGACTGGCTGCCTGTCCGAGCAGCAGACCCCAGTCCCTGACCAGGGCGCGGACGTACGTGCCCGAGGACACGGTCGTCATGAAGCGGAAGCCAGGGCCGTCCGCATCGATGACTTGCAGGCTGTGCACGACGACGGGCCGGGGCGGTAGAAAGAAGGTTTCGCCCCGGCGGGCCCGCCGGTGCGCCCGCTGGCCATCCTGTCGTATGCTCGAGCGCTGGGGCGGCAGCTGGAGCCCCGCGCCAATGAGAAAGGGGGCGCTCCGTTCGAGATCGGAACGCCTGGGCCACGGCGGCGCGGACCGGGCCCGGACGTCTCCTGCCGCATCCAGGGTATCGGTCAGAGTCCCGAAGCGGGCCACCCCCACATAGGTCTTCGGACCCCAGTTGATGCGCCCCAGGAGGGCGAGGGCCTGACCGATCCCGACCGGCAGCACGCCGGCCGCATCCGGATCGAGTGTCCCGCCATGCCCGGCGCGGCTCAGAGACAGCCGCCGTACGCGAGCTACCGCGTCGTGGGACGTCAGCTCCGGCGGTTTTAGGAGGTTGACGAATCCGTCCAGCGTTCATCCTCCCCATAAAGCTGGGACGCCAGCGCCAACGTCTCGGCCTGGACTTTGGCCAGCCGTCCGCGGACGACGGCCGCCGCAGCATGTGTGTGACCCCCGCCCCCAAGCCGCTCGGCAAGTCGCCGGGCCTCGATCGGTGGGCGGCTCCGGAGGCTTACTTTCACGAAGCCACCAGGCTCTTCGCGCAGGAACACTGCCAGGTGGACCCCTCTCAGCGCCCGGACCAGGGCAATGAGGCCGTCGGTCTCGTATGGTTCGACCCCGAAGCGCTTCAGCACCGGGCGCGGAAGCGCGAGCCAGGCTACCTTGCCGGAAGGGGCCTGCTGCAGATGCTGGAGGGCCCAGGCCCGAAGGCCCATTGCCGACAAAGATTCTTCTTCAAAGAGCCGTCGATGGATGTCTGCGAGGTCGAGTCCTGTATCGGCCAGACGGGCCGCCAGCCGGAATACGCGGCTGTCCAGCACTCCAACCCGAAATCCTTCCGTGTCGGTGGCCAACGACACATACAGAGGCAGGGCGACCGCGACATCGAGGGGAAGGTCCCAGGCGTCGACAAGCTGCAGGACCAGCTCCGCTACGGCGACAGCTCCGGGCTCGACCCAGTTGAGGTCGCCAAAGCGTGTGTTGCCCGCGTGGTGGTCAAGATTCATGAGCAGGGTCCCCGCCGACCGGAGCTGCTCCAGACCTCCGGCCCGCGAAGGCTCGCCGCAGTCCACGGTGACGACGACATCCGCCCGCGGGCGGGCCGACCGCGTGGCCCAGGTGCGAGCGTCCGCGGCGCCCGGCAGAAACTGGAACGGAGGAATGATGGGATCGGGACCCACCACCTCCGCCGCGATGCCGAGGCGGACGAGTGCCGCCGCTAGCGCCAGGGCCGAGCCGGTGGTATCGCCATCGGGCGCCTGATGCATCACGATCAGCACCCGGCGTGCCGCCCGCAGGGTGGTCGCTACCCGTCCGGCGTCAGTACTCTCCGGCATGCTCGGCGTCTGCCGCCCCGGTTTCCTTTAAAAGCCGCTGCACCGTCAGGCTGGCTTCCAGGGAATGATCCAGACGGAAATCCAGATCGGGTGCCTGCCGGAGCCGGAGCCGGCGCGTCACCTCGCCCCGCAGGAAGGGTTTGGCGCTCTTCAGGCCGAGGAGCGTCTCTCCCGCTTTCTCCGGGTCCAGCACGCTCACGTACACACGCGCCACGGCCAGATCCCGGGCCAGATCTACGCGGGTGATGCTGACAAACCCGATACGCGGGTCCTTCACCTCGCGCTGCAGCAGGCCCGCCAGCTCTGCCTGCATGGCTTCTGCCACTCGCTCCGCCCTTTTCTGATTCATCCGTTTACTGCCTCCGTCTAGCTGGCCTTCACTTCCTCTTGCGTAAACACCTCCAGCTGGTCGCCCACCTTCAAGTCGTTGAACCGCTCGAGCCCGATCCCGCATTCAAATCCCGCCTGCACTTCGCGGACGTCGTCCTTAAAGCGCCGGAGCGATGCGATCGGCCCCTCGTGGATGACCGCCCCGTCGCGGATGACACGAACCTGGGCGCTCCGCACCACCTTGCCATCAGACACGTAGGAGCCCGCCACCGCACCCACACGCGGCACCCGGAATACCTCCCGCACCTCGACCCGACCGAGGATGACCTCCTCAAATTTCGGTGCCAACATGCCCGTCAGCGCCTGCCGCACATCATCGAGCAGGTCATAGATGACCCGATAGGTGCGCACGTCCACATGCTCGCGTTCCGCTAGCTGGCGGGCTTTCGACTCGGTACTGACCCCGAACCCGAGGATAATCGCGCCGGAGGCCGACGCCAGCATGACATCAGACTCCGTCACCGCCCCTACCCCCGAGTGCAGGATGCGCACGCGCGCCTCTTCGTGTCCCATCTTGGACAAGGACTCACCGAGCGCTTCGGCCGAGCCCTGAACGTCGGCCTTGATGACCAGGTTCAGATCCTTGACCGCCTCGTCTTTCAGACGCTGATAGAATTCGTCCAGGCTAACACCCCTGAGCCCGCTCGGGGCTTCGGCGGCCCGCCGGCGGTCACGCCGCGCATCCGCGATGGCGCGGGCCTGCTTTTCGTCGGCCAGCACGATGAAGTCATCCCCGGCCTGCGGCACCTCGCTGAAACCCAGCACCTCCACCGGCATCGACGGTGTTGCCTGACGGACGCGTTGTCCACGCTCGTTGATGAGTGCCCGCACGCGGCCCCACACCGGTCCCGAGACGAACGCGTCGCCGACCGAGAGGGTGCCCCGCTGCACGAGGACGGTGGCCACGGCACCGCGGCCTCGGTCAAGTTGGGCCTCGATAACGGTGCCCTGGCCGGCCCGGTCTGGGTTGGCCCCAATTTCCAGGATGTCGGCCTGCAGGAGGATGCTGTCCAGCAGCTTGTCGATGCCATCCCCGGTCCGCGCCGACACCGGCACCATCATGGTGTCGCCGCCCCATTCCTCGGGGACTAGTCCGTACTCGGTCAGGCTCTGCCGCACACGGTCAGGGTTCGCGTCCTCCAGATCCATCTTGTTGATGGCCACGACCACCGGAACCCCGGCGGCCTGCGCATGATTGATGGCCTCCACCGTCTGGGGCATGACCCCGTCATTGGCAGCCACCACCAGCACCGCCACGTCTGTCACCTGTGCGCCGCGCGCGCGCATGGCCGTGAACGCTTCATGGCCGGGGGTGTCAAGGAACACCACCTGCCGTCCCTGCCAATCCACCACGGAGGCCCCGATGTGCTGGGTGATTCCCCCTGCCTCGTGCGCCGTGACCCGGCTCGACCGAATGCGATCTAAGAGCGAGGTTTTACCGTGGTCCACATGCCCCATGACGGTCACGACCGGAGGCCGCGGCTTCAGATGCTCGGGACGATCCTCCTCGCCCTGGATGAGTTCAGCTTCCTGCTCCTCTTGCGAAGCGCGTTCCTCCACCTTGGCCCCGAACTCCGTGGCCACGATGACAGCCGTTTCGCGATCGAGCTCATGATTCACCGTCGCCATCACGCCGAGTTCCATCAGGCGCTTGATGAGATCGCCGGCCTTCACGCCCAGCTGGTCGGCGAGGTCCTTTACCTGAATGGTTCCGGACAGCACGATACGGCGATTGACCGGCTGCGCCGGTTCGTTGGAGACGGTCTTGGGGCGAAAGTGACGGCTTCGGCTGCGAAACTCGTCGCTTTCGTTCCACCGACGGCCGCGGCTCGTTCCCTGGCGTGGACCGCGGCGATCCTTCCCGCCTCCCGGACTTCGCCGTCCGCTCTCCTTGCCGCGGCCCGCGGCCGGGGGAGGCGGTCCTACGGGCGTCCGACCGGGCCTCGGGGGTCCTCCTGCCCTCGCGGGGCTGCTCGGGGGACGCGTGCCGCCGACGGGTCCCGCTGGGGGACGGGTGCCGGCCGGACGGGGCGCGCCGATCCCCGAGCGCGGACCCGTGACGGGCATCGGTGCCCGGGTTGGAGCGCCCGGACCTTCTCCCGGTCGGGGCGACTGGTCGCGGCGCACCATGGGTTCCCGCCGCACCGGTGGGGGAACGACCCCCACGGGACGGCGATTCGGCGGAGGCTCCGGCATGGCCCGGCCGGGTGCCGGACGGGTGGGGCCCGGAAACCCGGCGGGGCGCGGCTGCACGCGCGGCGCCGGCGGTGGTGTTTTTGGACGCGGCGGCACCGGTTTGGGCATGGGCGCGACGGCCGGCGTATCCTCGGCCGTGGGCAGCTTGCCCTGCATAATGTCGCGCACGACCGTGATCGCCTCCGGCTCCACCGTGCTCATGTGGTTCTTGATGTTGTCCACGTGCAGACGGTGCAGGAGATCGATCAGACGGCGACTGTCGATCTTGAGTTCCTTGGCCAGTTCGTAAACCCTGACCTTGTCTGTTTCTGCCAACGCTTTTCCTCCCCGTTCCCTGTCCCACGTCCGCTAAGACTGCTCGTGCAAACTTGATGCTCAAAAAGGCTACGACGCCCGTCGGCGGAAGTCCCGCGGCCCTCCCGATGCTCGCCTTGTTACCGCGCGTCAGAACCGGTATTCCGAGTGACTCCGCCCAGGGCTGGAACTTCCGGCGCAGAGCCCCCCCGGCGTCTTCGGCAAGGACCACCAAGAACACACGCCGGACGCCGAGAGCTTGCTCGACCTGGTGGGAACCCGGCGCGAGCTTACCCGCGCGCCGCGCCAAGCCAATCCACGAGAGGAAGCGGCTGTCATCCTCCACGCGCGGCCTCATGCTCCACGAAGAGCTTCAGCGCCTCGGCGAGCTCGGCGCTCACCGGTACCTCCAGCACATGCTGCAGGCGGCCCTTCACGCCTCGTTCCGCGCACGCCGGATTCCGGCACACGTAAGCGCCCCGCCCGGAACGCTTGCCGCTCGGGTCCACCGCCAGCGTGCCGTCGGGAGCCCGGACGACCCGGACCAAATCCCGCTTGTCACGGGTAGCGCCGCAGGCGACGCAGGTCCGCTGCGGAATCTTTCGCGTCGGCATGCCTACCAGTCCCCCATGGCCGCCTGCGACTCCGAGCGGATGTCCACCCGCCAGCCGGTCAGCTTGGCCGCCAGGCGTGCGTTCTGACCATCCTTGCCGATCGCGAGCGATAGCTGATAATCCGGAACCACCACCCGCGCCACCCGTGTCTCCGGATCGACACTGACGGAGATGACTTTGGCCGGCGAAAGCGCATTGGCCACAAACACCGAGGGGTCGGGGTCCCAGCGTATGATATCGAGCTTCTCCCCCCGGATTTCGGTCACGATGTTCTGGACCCGGAGACCCTTTGGTCCCACACAGGCGCCCACCGGGTCCACGTTCGGATCCTCGGACCACACGGCCACCTTAGATCGGAAGCCAGCTTCCCGGGAGATGCCCTTCAGGTCGACGAGGCCGTCGTGAATTTCCGGCACCTCGAGCTCAAACAGACGCTTTAAGAGCCCGGGATGGCTCCGGGAGACGTATATCTCGGGACCCTTGGTCGTTTTCTTAACCTCGGTCACGTACGCCTTGACCCGGTCGCCCGAGCGCAGGTCCTCATTCGGCACCTGGTCAGACGGGCGCAATACGGCATCCGTCTTACCAAGGTTGACGAGGATGCGCTGGTGGCGATCGCCCTGTCCCGGACGCAGGAGGTCGTGCAGGTCATGGTTCGGCGTGTCATGCAGGGGCTCCACTCGCTGGATAACGCCGGTAACAATGTCGCCCTCGCGGCTCGAAAACTCCTGATAGATGAGGCCCCGCTCGGCCTCCCGAATCCGCTGCATGACCACTTGCTTGGCCGTCTGGGCGGCAATCCGGCTGAACGCCTGCGGCGTCACGTTGTACTCCAGCACATCCCCCAGATCCAGCGCCGGATTCTGCCGGCGCGCCTCGGACAGGCTGACCTCGATGCGATCATCGTTCACCACGTCCACCACCAGCTTCTGCGCGAAGACGTGCGGCTCGCCGTTGCTCCGGTCGAGGTGCACGCGGACGTTTTGGTTGGCCCCGTAGTGGCGGCGGTAGGCGGATACCAACGCAGCCTCGATCGCCTCGATGAGGATGTCCTTATCGATGCCGCGGTCGCGTTGCAGTTCCTCTAAAGCAGCTAAGAATTCGGCGTTCATCGGATGCTCGCCTCCCGTGCGCCGTTCGCAAAACTCAATAGACCCCCGGCAAGGCAAAAGAGTGGGCACCTGGACCCACTCCGATCCCGCTCGTCATACAGCCAAACCCCAAAAAGGGTTGGGTCGGATTCTGTCGGTGTGATCATACCACAGGAACCCGCCCGGCTCAAGGCCAGGCACCGTGTCGCCGCAAGCGTTCATGCGGGGACCGAGATCGAGCATGACCTTTAGAAGAGAGCCAGCTGGCGTGTCTCCCCGAGCCCATCGAGGGCGCCGGCCTGCCGCAGCAGGTCAAGCACGGTCCGCGAGAGCCGGCAACGCTGGCGCAGGTCGTCCACGGACAGGAACGGACCTTCCTCACGAGCCTGCACGATGTTCTCCGCCGCCTGCCGGCCCACCCCCGGCAACGCCGCAAATGGCACCAGTAAGTCGCGCTCCCCGGCCGGCATGAAGCGCGCCGCGTCCGACAGCATCAGGGAGACCGGCTTGAAACCGAATCCGCGCAACGCCATTTCCCTCAACACTTCGAGGTAACCCAGCTGGCTGCGCTCCTTCGGCGTCGCCTCAGATCCCAACGCTTCGATCCGCCGGCTCTCCCCCTGCAGGGCCAAAAGACCCCCCAAAGCTGCCTCCGGCATGAAGTCGTCGGCATGCACCGTGCAGTACACGGCGTAGAACGCCAGCGGCCGATGGACTTTGAACCAGGCGATGCGCCAGCCCATCATTACGTACGCAGCGGCATGAGCCTTCGGAAACAAATAGGTGATACGCCGGCAGGAGTCGATGTACCAGCCCGGCACGCCATGCTCGCGCATGAGGCTCTCCTGATCGGGCTCGAGGCCGCGTCCGCGACGGACGCGCTCACTGATGCCGAACGCCTCCTTGGGCTCGAGACCCATGCGGATAAGCGAAGTCATGATGTCGTCCCGCGTGGCGATGACCTCACTCAGGCTGGCGATCTTCTTGCGCACGAGCTCTTCGGCATTGCTCGCCCACACATTGGTGCCGTGCGACAGGCCGGAGATGCGCACCAGTTCGGCAAAGCTGGTCGGTCGCGTATCCGCCAGCATGCGCCGGACAAAGGGCGTGCCAAATTCGGGCAGCCCGAGGCTCCCCACCGGTGATTCGAGATCCTCTTCGGTGAGCCCAAGACTCTGAAGGCCCGAGAAGAGCCCAAGCGTGTCGGCGTCTTGAAACGGAATACTGCGGGGATCGATGCCGGTCAGATCAAACAGCATGCGCAGTGTCGTCGGATCTTCATGGCCCAGCAGATCGAGTTTGAGCAACCGGCCTTCGATGGCGTGGTAGTCAAAGTGGGTGGTGACCACCTCGGCGTCCAGCGCGTCCGCGGGGCGCTGCACGGGGGTAAAGCGATGGATATCCTCGCCTTCGGGCACCACCATAAGCCCCCCGGGGTGCTGCCCGGTTGTCCGTTTCACGCCCAACAGGCCCTCGGACAGGCGGTCCACCTCGACCGGGGGCAGCGTGCGGCCCGTCTCACGCGCCCACGCCTTCACGAGCCCGAAGGCTGTCCGCTCGGCAATGGTGGCGATCGTCCCCGCCCGGTACACCTGACCGGACCCGAACAGCTCCTCGGTGTAGCGGTGGATGATGGCCTGATACTCCCCGGAGAAATTGAGGTCGATGTCCGGTACCTTATCGCCCTCAAACCCCAAGAACGTCTCGAAAGGAATATCCTGCCCGTCGCCGATGAGGGGGGTCTGGCATTCCGGGCATGGCCTGGCGGGGAGGTCAAAGCCCGAACCGACTTCGCCTCGGGTGAAGAATTCCGCATAGTGGCAGGCCGGGCACCGGTAGTGCGGCGGGAGGGGGTTCACCTCCGTGATATCCAGGTATGTGGCCACGAGCGACGACCCGACGGAACCGCGGCTGCCCACCAGGTAGCCGTCTTGCAGAGACTTTTCCACCAGCCGGTGGGCCGTGTAATAGACTGACGCAAATCCATGGCGCACGATGGCGTCGACTTCGTGGCGCAGACGTGCGTCGACCAGCGGCGGCAGCGGAGTGCCGAAGAGCTCGTGGGCCACCGCAAAGGGCCGCTCAGACACCACCCGCTCGGCATCCTCGAGGTGGGGGGCGTGCAGGCCGTCTGGTACGGGTTTGATATCCGCATCGAGGGCAGCCAGGAGTGCCTGCGGATTTTCGACGGCCAGCTCGTGGGCCCGTTCAGAACCGAAGAAGGCCAGGTCCTGGAGAAGCTCGCGGGTGGTGCGGTAAAAAAGCTCGCCGCGACCGGCGTGAACGTCTCCTTTGGCTGTGGCCTGGAGGACGTCGCGAAATACTTTGTCCGGCGGCCGCCGGTAGTGCGTGTCTGAAGATGCCACCACCGCGAGCCCGGCCCGGCGCGCGCGGGCGTCTAGATCGAGGAGCAGGCGCTCGATGGCCTCCCGAGAAGACAGATACCCGTCCTGCTCCCAGTCGGCCAGCGCGGAAGGCGGCACCACTTCGACGAAATCGTACCGGGAGAGCGCCTCACGCCACTCTTCCTGCCCAGCGTTCCGGAACCAGAGTTCGGTGAGTTCGCCTCCCACGGCGGGCGCCCCCACCAAGAAAGCGTCCCGCCTCGCCGCAATGCTGCTCCAGCGCATGCGCGGCACCCGCCAAAAACTGTCCAGGTGGCTGGCCGAGACCATCTCATAGAGGGTGCGCACCGACTCCTGTCGGCGGGGGTAGAGGAGCACGGGCACCGGTCGCTGCGCGCGCACGCCGATCTCCAGGGGGACGTCCCACCAATCGCGACGCTCCTGCAGCGCCCGACCGGCCGGTGTCGCCCACAGCGCAAGCCACAGTCGTCCCGCCGCCTCGGCATCGTGATGGGCCCGGTGATGTTCGACGAGCGGAATGTGAAAATAGTTGCATAACGGCTCCAGGCCATACCCCTTCACATCCTGCACGAGGGCGCGCGCCAGCTGCAGCGTATCACCATACGCCCAGCCGTCTCCGATCACCGGCGTGAGAAAACCCCGATCAAAGACGGCGTTATGGGCGACCAGTAAGGCCCCGGCGGCAAAATTCCGGAACGCAGCCCAGACCGCGTCTGGCTCCTCGGCTGCGGCAAGCTCAGCCTCCCCGATGTGGGTAATCGCCCGACTTTCCGACGACAGGGGCCTGTCCGCGCGCACCATCCGGTGAAACTGCCCGACGATCTCCCCGTGTTCAATGCGTACGGCCCCGACTTCGACGATGCCGTGCGTGCGCGGGCTAAGGCCCGTCGTCTCCAGGTCGACCGCCACCACCGCCGCGTCCAGAGGCGCTGAGCCTGGGGGAGGCCCCTGGAAGGGCCGTACCGTATCCGGTACCACGTTGGCCTCGAGGCCGTACAGAGGGCGGACCCCGTAGCGGGCCCCGAGCCGCGCCGCCTCCGGATAGGCCTGCACGACACCGTGATCGGTCACCGCGACGGCCAAGTGTCCGAGGTCTCGCGCCAGCTGGAACAGGCCCTCGAGATCATTGAGCCCGTCCATCGCACTCATCTTTGAGTGCGCATGCCACTCGACGCGCGGTTCCGGGTCGGGCGTAAGTACGTCTACCGGCTCATCCTCGCCCAGGTCCTGCACGCGCAGCACCGTCTCGCCGGAGAGATCCTGTTCCACGGTGCCCCGGACCCGGACAAAAAGGCCGCTGGCGACACGTCCATCTACTGGCTCCCGGCTGCGCGGCAGAATCTTAATCCGGACGGCCCCCGTCTCATCGGTGAGACCGGCGAGGAGGATCTCACCGCCCCGCTGCGTGGGACGACGGGTGACCTGAAACAGGCGTCCGGCCGTAATCGCCGTGCCCTCTGCGGGCAGCTGCGCGATCGCCACCGGATGACCGGATGGCCGGCCCCGTCCAACCCTCACGGGTGACAACCCCGGCTCGGGCATCACGACCGTTTCATCCGGGGGCAGCGGCTCTTCCGGGCCCACCTCAACCCGCAAGGGGGGAAGATCCGGATACGCCTGCTCGAACCAAGGGACTCCGCCGGCCGAGACAAAGAGGTCGTGGGCGGCGGGAGACGAAAACCGCACAAAGAGAGTCCCGTCCACGATGTGCACGTCCTCCGGTGCCGCCCACCGACGAAGCGCCGCCTGCGCCGTCTTCAAGGGGCCGTCTGCGCCCTCGCCGGAAACCGGTGCGAGGAGGAGGCGGATGGGAAACCCCAGGGCGTCTTGCATCGACGCCTCCCAGGCTCGGCGTCTCTCCTCTGACACGGGCTCCTCAACCATCAGACGAACGACCGCCGCGTCATCCTTCAGCGTGACCACCACGCCCTCGCCATCGGCCAGGGCCCGGATTTCAGGAAAATCGGAAAGTAAGCGAGACCAGAACGACATGGGCTATCCCTTCGGGATCTCGCGCAGGATTTCCCAGTACATTTTCATACGAGCCGCGAGACCCTTGGCGAGGCCCAACTTTTCTTCCTTCATGACCTGACTCAGATCCTGCAGCACCACCTCGCGCACGTCCACCCCGAGGCGCTTTAACGCGCGGTGGAGGGCGACCTCGACCCCAAAGCCCGTATCTTCCAACTCCAGATCGGCCAGCAAGTGACGCCGGAGGGCACGCTGCCCCGACAGCATGGGCGCCAGGAGCTGGGCCAGATCCGTACTGACCCGCCCCCCTTCAAATACGCCCACCGTAGCCTCCGTCTCACCCCTCAGCACCGGATCCAACAGCGCCCGCACGTGGCTTGGCGTAAGTCCCACCAAATCTGCATCCAGAAACACGACAATGTCGGCGCCGACAGCCATTTCCGAGCCGATGCGCATGGCGGCGCCCTTGCCTTGGTTGACGGGGAGCTCAATGACGCGCGCCCCGCAATACCGCGCAATCTCGGCGGTCCGATCCACCGAGCCGTCGCTCACGACGATGACCTGCTCCACTTCGGGCAACGCCGTCACTGCCGCCAGCACGGCCGCGATATGTTCTTCCTCGTTATACGCGGGGACGATGATGGCTACACCGTTCCCGGGGACGGGCTCCCGTTCACGCACCATGCGCACCTCGCTAGTAGGCGCGGGCAAACACGGCCCGCTTCACCGCCGGGGCGCCACAGACCAGACAAACGCCCTCTGACTCACCGGTCTCCAGAACACGGAGCGTAGCCCCGGTGGCGGCCTGCAGACCATCTTCACAGCCAGAGTCGCCACACCAGCCCGCTCGAAAAAACCCCCGCACGTCGTGGCCTAGGATCTCATCCACGGTACTGACCGCGTAGGTGTGGGCATCACGCCAGGCGAGCGCCTGTTGGTAAAGTCCTTCCTGAACTTCGTCCAAGAGCTCTGCCACGCGCACCGCCAGTTGATTGCGAGGAACGACCGCCTTTGCCCCCGTGTCGCGGCGCACTAGTACGACCTGTCCCTGCGCCAGGTCCCGCGGCCCGATCTCAACCCGGACGGGGACGCCCCGCATCTCCCAATCGTTGAACTTCCAGCCCGGTGTGTACTCCGCGCGGTCGTCCACCTGCACCCGCAGGCCGTCCACGGCCTGGATTTCGGATCCGGCTTGGCGAGCGGCGGCCAGCACCTGATCGCGCTGGGCGCCGGCTGCGATGGGCACGACCACCACCTGGATGGGAGCGACCCGCGGCGGGAGCCTCAGGCCGCGGTCATCCCCGTGCACCATGATGAGGGCCCCGATGAGCCGGATGGAAGCCCCCCAGGACGTGGTCCAGCCCAGACGCCGCTCGCCGTCCTCGTCGAGGAAGTCAATCTCAAATGCTCTGGAGAAGTTCTGGCCGAGAAAGTGCGAGGTGGCAGCCTGCAGCGCCCGCCCATCACCCATGAGGGCTTCGAGCGCCCAGGTTCCGACCGCCCCGGCGAAGCGCTCCCGTTCACTCTTCTCACCCGCTAGAGCCGGAATCGCGAGCACCTCGCGAAGCGTGTCCGAGTAGATGTTGAGCATCCGTTGGGTTTCCTCGCGGGCGTCCGCCTCGGTACGGTGGACAGTGTGGCCTTCTTGCCACAAGAATTCCCGGGGCCGCACGAACGGCCGGGTCGCCTTCTCCCAGCGGACCACGTTACACCACTGGTTGATAAGGACCGGCAGATCCCGATATGACTGGATCCACTTCGCATACATGATGCCAATGATGGTCTCGGAGGTGGGGCGGATGGCGAGCCGTTCGCCCAGTTCTTCGGAACCTCCCTGCGTGACCCAGGCCACCTCGGGCGAAAATCCCTCCACATGCTCGGCTTCCCTGGTAAACAGGCTCTCCGGAATGAGCAGCGGAAAATACGCGTTCTGATGGCCGGTCTCCCGAAACCGTGCATCCATATAAGCCTGGATGAGTTCCCAGACCCGGTAGGCGTACGGCTTTATCACCATGAATCCGCGGACGGGAGCATAGTCCATCAGGTCCGCTTTGTTGATCACGTCCAGGTACCACTGAGAGTAGTCCTCAGTCCGAGGCGTGATCTCCTTCAACAGCCGCTGCACCCGTTCGGGCCTCCCTTAACACGTCTTGAACTTCCGCCCAGACTTCCTCGACCATCTGATCCTGCTCGACTCGCCGCACGATCTGGCCATCCCGGTACAAAAGGCCCATGTGCTTGCCACCCGCAATCCCGATCTTGGCGTCCTTGGCCTCGCCCGGCCCGTTGACCGCACAGCCCATGATGGCGACCGTCAGGGTCTCCGGAATGGATGCCAGACGCTTTTCGAGCTCATTGACAACCGGCCACATGTCAAACTGAATGCGCCCACAGGTCGGACAGGCGACGATGTCCACGCCGCGCTCGCGAAGCTTCAGAGCTTTTAAGATTTCCCATGCGACGCGAATCTCCTCCTCGCCAGGCCCGGTCATCGACACGCGTATGGTGTCGCCGATACCCTCGGCCAGAAGCGTTCCGATCCCGACCGCTGATTTCACCGTCCCCCCGAGGGAGGCTCCGGCCTCCGTAAGTCCCACATGCAGGGGGTAGTCGGACGTCTTCGCCATCAGCCGGTAAGCGGCCAGGGTAGTGGGCACATCCGAGGCCTTGAGCGAAATAATAATGTCGTGAAAGTCGTGGTCCTCGAGAATGCGCACGTGCTTCATGGCGCTTTTGACGAGCGCTTCCGCCGTCCGGCCGAGGTCCATCTTGAGCGTCTTCTCCAGCGAGCCCGCGTTGACGCCGATGCGGATAGGAACCCCCCGGACTTTGGCTTCCTTCACCACCGTCTCCACTCGGGAGGCCTCGCCGATGTTGCCCGGATTGAGTCGGAGTTTGTCGACGCCCTGCCTCAGCACCTCCAGCGCCAGCCGGTAGTCGAAGTGGATGTCGGCCACGATGGGAAGCTGGGAGCCCTTCACGATCGGTCCCACCGCCTGGGCCGCCTCCATGTCCGGCACCGCCACCCGCACCACTTCGGCGCCGACTTCCTGGTAGCGGGCAATCTCGTCAAGCGTCCCCTTGACGTCCCGCGTATCGCCTTTGGTCATGCCCTGCACGACGACCGGGGCTCCGCCCCCGATAGTGAGGTCACGAACCTTGACTGCGCGCGTCATCCGGACACCCCCTGTTTCACCAATCGTAACAGATCGTGGTAAGTGACGAAGAGCACGAACGCGATGAGAACCATGAACCCGATCATGTTGACGAGATTCTCCTTGGCCGCATCGAGCGGGCGCCGGCGAACCGCCTCCACGCCGAGAAACAAGAGTTTGGATCCGTCCAGCACCGGGATCGGCAAGATGTTGAAGAGGCCGAGGTTGGCGGATAGCGCCGCGGCGAGGAGGATGAGCTGCATCCATCCCTGCTGTACGGCCTGGCCGACCATGACAGCAATACCGACGGGGCCCGTGACATTGAGATGGCTCCGGCCGATAAATAGCCGGCCCAATTGTGAGAACCACAAAGCCGTGAGCGACACCGTCTGGCCGATCCCCGCCCCGATGGCCTGGAAAACCGGCAGATGATTCGGCGCCATCGTGGGTTCAATGCCGATGATGCGCACGTGCGCGGCCCGATCATAACGGGTGGCCACGCTGACCGTGTGGAGGCGTCCGCCCATTCGGTAGGTGATGCTCATCTTCCCCGCCGAGTGGCGGACGATGCTGGTCTGAAGCTCTGTCCAGCTGTGCACCTGACTGTGGTCGACCGCCACGATTGTCGCCCCGGGGCGGATCCCGGCCGCGTAGGCCGGATACCCCCGCAGCACGTGACCCACCACCGTGGTGGGCGCCGGCACCCCTACCGGCCCGAACACGATGATGTAGAGAATGCCCGCCAAGACTAGGTTCATCACCGGACCCGCCAGAATCACAAGCGCCCGCACCCACCGCGGCCGGCCGTTAAAAGCGCGAGGATCGTCCGAGGCCTCGCCCGGTTCCATCCCCGCCATCCGACAGTAGCCGCCCAGCGGGATTGCCCGCAAGGCGTAGAGCGTTTCCCCCCGCCGCCAGGACAATAGGGCGGGCCCGAATCCGATGGCGTATTCCTCGACCCGAATTCCCATGGCCTTGGCGGTCAGGAAGTGACCGAATTCATGCACGGACACCAAGAGCCCGAAAATCACAATGATGGCGAGGGCCGTCAGCATGAGGGGCCTCCCACCGTAACTGGCCGCCACCGGGCGGCCTCGCGCCGCGCCCAGCCATCGGCCTCCAGAATTTCCGCCAGGCTGCCGCACGATAGGGAAGGCATCCGGCCCAGGACCGCCTCGGTGAGCCGCCAGATATCACTGAAGCGGATGTCCCCGCGAAGAAATCGTGTTACGGCTTCCTCGTTGGCGGCGTTTAAGACCGTGGGCGCTGCCCCGCCCTGCCTGCCGGCCTCGCGGCACAGGCGCAGCGCCGGAAACACCGCCTCATCAGGGGCCTCGAAATGCCACGACTGGCGCTCGGCCCAGTCAATCCGCCGCGCCGGCGACGGCAGCCGTTCCGGCCATGTGAGCGCCAGCTGGATGGCGATACGCATGTCGGTCTGGGATAACTCAGCCATGACCGCCCCATCTTCCATCTCCACCATCGAGTGCACGATACTCTCGGGATGGACCACCACCCCGATCCGCTCAAGCGGCATCTCGAAGAGCCACGAGGCCTCCAGGACCTCGAGGCCCTTATTCATGAGGGTCGCCGAATCGACGGTAATCTTCTGGCCCATCCGCCATGTCGGGTGGCGGAGGGCTTGCTCCACCGTCACCCCGTCCAGCGCCGCTGCCTCCCAACCCCGGAAGGGGCCCCCCGAGCAGGTGATCCAGAGGTGGGCCACATGCAGACGCTCTGTACCTATGGCCTGCATGAGGGCAGAGTGCTCGCTGTCGACCGGGACCAAGCTCGCTCCGTGGCGGCGGGCTGTCTCACAGACGAGAGCGCCCGCGGCCACCAGGGTCTCCTTGTTGGCCAGGCACACCCGCAGCCCCCGCCGGGCGGCCGCCAGGGTAGGTCGGAGTCCCGCGAATCCCGCCATGGCTGCGACCACCGCCGTATCCGACGGCGCCTCCAGAATCCGGTCGGTGAGAAACTCGGGGGCGGACCCCACCTCCACGCCTGGCGGAAGGTCGGACGCCAACGCGTCCGCCCGCGAGGCATCGGCCAGGTAAACCCAGTCAGGTTCAAGCTCCCGGACGAGCGCCCGCATCTCCTCAACATCTTGCCGGGCCGCGAGGCCAACGGCCCGAAACCGGTCCGGATGGGCAGCGATGACGTCGCGGGTCTGCCGCCCGACGGATCCTGTGGCGCCGAGGATGATGACGTCCTGCATTGAACCCCTCCCGTGTTCTGTCTAGGTGGTGCCGAAAGGAGGCAACCTGAGCGCGCGGCCGACTGCCTTTAAGGCAACCGCGGTCACGGGACCCAGCACGAATCCCATCGGCCCTAGTGTCCGGAGCCCCATGTACGCCGCCATGAGGGCCACCAGCGGGTGCAGCCCCGTGCCCTGCGCCACCAACCGCGGCTCCGTCACCTGTCGGATGAGCACGACGCCGACCATGACGGCCGTCAACATCAACGCCGCCAGCGGGCGGCCGGTCACCAGCATCACCAGGGCCCAGGGGGCCAACAGAGCCATCGGCCCGAGAAAGGGGATCAAGTCCAACAGCCCCGCCAGAACACCCAGGAGCACGGCATACCGCGAACCGTAAAGCCACAGGCCGACGCTCGTGCTCACGGCCGTGATGAGCACCAGCACCAATTGCGCCCGGATAAAGCCGAGCGTACCGCGCACCACCTCATGCCGCAACTCCGCCGCGCCGGCCTGCATGGGAGGCGGTGCCAGCCAGTCCGCCGCATCCTGCAGCACGCCCTTGTCGCGCATCATAAAGTAGGCCGATAAAAGGGCCAACACGCCCACGGCCAGGAGGTTCGGAATCTGAGCCAAGGCGGCCACCAGGCCCTTCAGCACCGCAAGCAGGATCTGGTACGCGGTCAGAAGGTGGGAGTTCAAAAGCGTCTCGGCGTCGGGGGGATGCCAGCTAGAGAAGGCCAGCAGCCGGTTGGCCACGGCATCGAAGAAGTGCTGGCCGGCTCGATGCCAAGCCGGCAGCTGAGATAAGAGCCGGGAGGTTTCGAGAGCAAACAGCGAGCCGGCCAGGGCCACCGCCGCGCACGCGGCCAGCAGAGCGGCGCCGAGCGACAAGGCCGACCCGAGGGGCCGCGCGAGTCGAAACCGTTCGCCGACCCGCACCAGGGGGTCCACGACGACCGCGACGCACGCCCCCAGAATGAGCGGCAACACATAAGACGCCGCCCAGTGCCAGAACGCGTAGCCGGCCAGCAACAAAGCCGCCCAGACGGCGACCGTCCGGAACCACCGCCGCACTTCCTCTGCCACCGGCCACCTCCCTTGCGCGGCCGCCGGCGGCCGGCCTAGCTGAGGCCTATCCCCTTCAGGAAATAGTATGCAGCCGGTAGGGCAAACAGGGCCGAGTCGAGACGGTCGAGCACTCCTCCGTGGCCGGGCAACACGCCGCCCGAATCCTTGGCGCCGACGAAGCGCTTGAAGTTCGACTCCACGAGGTCTCCCATCTGCCCGGCCACACTCACGACGAGACCCGCCAGAAGCCCCGTGCTGAGACTCTGCCCCACGATGAAGGCATAGATCACGGCCACCAGGAGTCCACACACCAGGCCGCCCAACGATCCCTCCCAGGTCTTGCCCGGCGACACGCGCGGCAAGAGCCGATGGCGCCCGAAGCGGCGGCCGATGAAGTATGCGCCCGCATCGTTCAGCCACACAACCGCCAGCACAAAGAACACGATGAAAAAGCCGTGGGGGAGGTCACGGAGCCGGATGAGATAGCTCATGAGGCCTCCAATATAGACGGCGCCGTATAGCGCGCTTTCTCCCGTCATGAATCCGCGTTGATTGTCAGAACCCCCGAGCCCGTAGATAGCGGCCAGGAAGAAGAGCGCCAGCAGGACGGGCCACAGCGGCCAATGCAGGAGACTGTCCAAGAGCACGCCGGCCGTCAAGGAACCGATGCCCCAGAACGGAAGATCCAGATCGCGCTTCTTCAACATCGTCGAGAATTCCGCACTGCCTACCAGCGCCATGGCCCAGGTCAGGGCCCACAGGGGCCACGCTCCGACCCACACGATCCCGATGAAAAGCGGGGTGCCGATGGCAGCGGTGAGGATCCGGGGACGCAGTGACGTCCACCGTCCCTCCCTCACCGCGTCAGCGGGTTCCGCCATAACGACGCTCCCGGGTCGCAAATTCTTCCAGCGCCGCCTCCAGGTGCGAGCGATCAAAGTCGGGCCACAGCGTATCCGTCACCAAAAGCTCCGTGTAGGCGAGCTGCCACAAGAGAAAGTTGGACAGCCGCTCTTCCCCGCTCGCCCGGATGAGCAGGTCCGGATCCGGGAGCTCCCCCGTATCCAGCGCGCCCGCAAAGCGTGCCTCGTCGATGTCGGCGGCGGTCAGCCGGCCTTCCGCCACCTCCCTCGCCAGGGTACGGCAGGCCCGCACAATCTCAGAACGGCCGCCATAGTTGAGGGCGAGATTCAAAATGAGGCGTTCTCCGGCGGCGGTCGCCGCCTTAGCCCGGTGAAGGGCCTGCTGTTGCAGGGGTGGCAGGTTATCGACTTCTCCGATGGTCCGAATAGCCACCTGCTCACGCTGAAGTTCCGGGGTTTCTCGTTCCAGAAACTCCACCAACAGGGCCATCAGCATGTCCACCTCGAGCTGGGAACGGCGCCAGTTTTCAGTGGAGAAGGCGTACACGGTGAGGATCTGGATGCCGAGGTCGGGCGCCGCCCGGACACACCGCCGGAGCGCGTCGATGCCGGCGCGGTGGCCTTCGGTTGCATGAAGGCCGCGGCGGGTCGCCCAGCGCCGGTTGCCGTCCATGATGATGGCGAGATGCCGAACGCGCTCACATCCCGCGGCTGCGGGCTGTCTTTCCACCAGGGGATCGTGCTGCATGCTGTCGGCCTCCCGCCACCTCGCCCCTGGTCACCCCCGAAATGGGGCCACGATCAGGGCGGTTGTCCCCCCGCGCACACTCACCCGTACCACGCGCCACACCGGTTCCGGAATCCGCCAAAGGTCCCGGCCCCCACGTGTGGGGGCGACGAGTACACCCGTGGGAACCTCAAATCCGGCGTCGGGGTCTCCCGGGATCGGGTCGCCGATACGAGCGGATTTACGGTTGGAGCAGCTCACGCTCTTTGACCAAGCCCAACTCGTCCAGTCGCGCAATCAGCCGGTCCGTTAGCTTTTGCAGCTGGTCCTGGCCGCGCCGGCTTTCGTCCTCCGAAACAGAGCCCGTCCGTTCAGCCTGCTTCATCTGCTCCAGCACCTCACGCCGCACATTGCGGATCGCCACCTTCTGGTCCTCCAGCAGGCGTTTGACCTGCCGTACAAGATCCCGGCGCCGCTCTTCGGTTAGCACCGGGATCGCCAGCCGCAGCACATCGCCCTCCACGCGTATGCTCACACCCAAATCAGCCTTCTGGATCCCCTTCTCCACGCTCGCGACCGCCGATTTATCGTAGGGCTGCACGACGAGGGTGCGCGGCTCCGGGACACTGACCTGGGCCAGATGGGCCAGCGGTGTCGGACTGCCATAGTAATCGACGGTGACTTTGTCGAGGAGGGCGGGGTGCGCGCGACCCGCCCGCATCCCGGCCAATTCCCGCTCGAAGAGTGCGACGGTCCGCTGCATCCGTGACTCCGCATCGGCCAGTGCCGCCCTCAGATCCCACTCAGCCATGGACGGCTCCTCCCACCAGGGTGCCGATGCTCTCTCCCATGATGACCCGCTTAATGTTGCCGTACACGTTAAGGTCAAAAACGACGATCGGGATTTGGTTATCCATGCACAGGGAGGTCGCCGTTGCGTCCATCACCCGGAGGTTCTCCTTCAGGACGTCGAGGTAGCCGATCTCGTCCAGCTTGCGCGCTTCGGGATGGGTGCGCGGATCGGCATCAAAGACGCCCGACTCTTTGGTCGCCTTCAACATCACGTCGGCCTCAATCTCGGCCGCGCGGAGAGCCGCCGTGGTATCGGTGGTGAAAAACGGGTTGCCGTTACCACCGGCGAAGATGACGACCCGGCCCTTTTCGAGATGGGCGATGGCGCGGCGCCGGATATAGGGCTCCGCCACTTCCTTCATCTCAATCGCCGTTTGCACACGCACCACCACTCCATGCTTCTCGAGCGCGTCCATCAATGCCAGCGCGTTCATCACCGTGGCCAGCATACCCATATAATCGGCCGTGGCCCGGTCGATTCCCTGCATGCTCATAGACTGACCGCGCCAGAAATTACCGCCGCCCACCACGACGGCGGTCTCCACACCCAGGCCCACGACCTCTTTCAACTGTCGGGCAATGCTGTCCACAGTCCCGGGATCAATTCCAAAGGACGCCCGGCCCGCGAGCGCCTCACCCGAAATCTTCAGTACGACGCGGCGGTACCGGGGCCCTGATTCCGGACGGGTCTCCGCCATTGCGCTCACTCCCTGGTCATTCGAGCTCCTCGCCTCGCTCGTATCGCTGGAACCGGCGCACCACAATGTTCTCACCCAGTCGGGCGACTAGTTCTTGCACCACGTCCCCCACCGTGTGATCGGGGTCGCGCACGTAGGGCTGCTCCAGCAGGCACTGTTCCGAAAAAAAGCGCCGGAGACGGCCCTCCACCATTCGCTCCACAACGGCCGCGGGCTTGCCCGCGCTCTCCGCTTCTTTTCTCAAGACGTCCCGTTCATGCTCGACAATCGCCGGTGGCACGTCTTCCCGCCGAACCCACCGCGGTCGCGACGCCGCGATGTGCATGGCAATGTTGCGGCACAGATCCTGAAAGTCGGCTGTCGCCGACACGAAGTCGGTCTCGCAGTTGACTTCCACCAGAACGCCCACACGGCCGCCTGGGTGGATATAACTCGCCACAACGCCTTCCGAGGCCGTGCGCCCCGCCTTTTTGGCCGCCTGGGCCTGGCCACGTTCGCGCAGGATATCGACGGCGCGTCCCATCTGCCCCTCGGCCTCTTCCAGGGCCCGCTTGCAGTCCATCATCCCCGCACCAGTACGGTCCCTCAGCTCGCGGACTTGCGATGGGGTCACTTTTGTCATGGGTCACCTCAAAGAGGCCGGCCCTAGGCCGAAGCCTCAGAATCTCCGGATTCTCCGGTCACAAGCACTACCGCATCCTCATCCGGCACGGATTCGGGCCCTTCGCTCTCCGCGGCCACCGCGCCATGGGGCGCCACCCGCGGCATGGAGTCGTCCGGCATCTCATCCTGGCGGCCTTCACGGCCTTCAAGGATGGCGTCGGCCATGCGCGAGGTCAAGAGCCTCACCGCCCGGATCGCGTCGTCATTGCCGGGAATGACATAGTCCGCCTCATCCGGATCGCAGTTAGTGTCGACGATGGCGACCACCGGACAACCGATCTTGCGCGCTTCCGTGATGGCGATATGCTCCTTGCGCGGATCGACGATGAAGACCGCCTGCGGCAGCTCGCGCATGCCTTCGATGCCGGCCAGATAGGTCTCGAGCCGGTTCTTCTCGCGGGTGAGGCGGCTCACTTCCTTCTTGGGAAGGCGGCTCCAGGCCCCTTCCAATTCCTGCTGCTTCAGATCCGTAAGCCGTCTGACGCGGCGCCGGATTGTGGCGAAGTTCGTCAGAATGCCCCCGAGCCAGCGCTGATTAATGTAGTACTGTCCCGCGCGGCGTGCCTCCTCCGCTACGGCGTCCTGAGCCTGCTTCTTGGTCCCGATGAACAGCACGTGACCGCCGTCCTGCCCGACCTGGCGCATGAAGGCGTAAGCTTCATCCACCTTCCGGACGGTCTTTTGCAGGTCGATGATGTAGATGCCATTGCGCTCGGTAAAAATGTAAGGCTTCATCTTGGGATTCCAGCGGCGTGTCTGGTGGCCGAAATGTACCCCGGCCTCCAGCAGTTGCTTCATGGAGATTACGGACACACTGCACCTCCGGTTATTTTCCGCCGCAGGGGATATCGGGTCAGGCAATTGCCACCGGTCCGACCTCAGCCTGCGTGTGAATTTGACCTCCAAAAAGGCCGTCAACAAGTATAGCACACGCATCCGGCACACCATTCCGACCGTGTCACAAGCGTCCGGGGTGGGTCTATCAGGACCTCGCGCTATGGGCGGCACCCGGCCCTCAGTTCCCCTCCAACCCTTGAAGGTTTAGCCCCGCACGTCTGGCCGGCCCGGCACGCTCGGACTCTAAACCGCCCGCAGGGCGCCACACCCCGGCGCGATCGGGCTGCCAAAGTCCCGCAACCGTGGCCTCAGGGAATCTTTCGGGGGGTTTTGGGGGCCGGACTCTTCGGGTTCGCGTCAGGTGGGACGGGGGGGTCAGACGCCGCGGGCGTGCGACGCACGGGTTCTGAGGCCACGAGACCATAGACCGCACCGATGTAAAACGCCACCATACCGGCCTTTTCGAC
Source organism: Bacillota bacterium (assembly GCA_021818685.1). Classification (GTDB taxonomy): domain Bacteria; phylum Bacillota; class Sulfobacillia; order Sulfobacillales; family JAIMBI01; genus JAKATP01. The sequence continues at coordinate 26,270 of JAKATP010000004.1, forward strand.
TCCGCTCGCGTGGCTCAGGGCCCCGAGAACCACAGCCACCGTGATGCCGAGCAGGAAGAAAACCGCCCGCGTACGATCGTTCAGGAACCGTAGGCGACGGGAACGCTGACGAATGAAGCGCCCAAGGCTGGCCCCGACCACCGTGCCGAGGGCCACCAGGAGAACGTGCCCGACCGTAAGATTCACAGCCGCCTCCTACAGAACGGGCAGCGGTACGCGTTTGGTGCCCGCGAGCGCAGGAAGAGGCTCACCGATCCGCTCGGCCGAGAGAAAGAACGTCCGGGCACCCGTCACCTTGACGGGGATGAATCGATTCTGAAGGTCGAGTCCCTGCTCACGCGGTACCAGCACCACTTTGTTGGTTTGGCTCCGGCAGGCCCACACGTTGGGGTCCTTACGGCTGGGGCCCTCCACCAGCACCACATCCGTGCGCCCGATCCAGGCCCGGTTCTTCTTGAGGCTCACCGCATACTGGAGTTCCATGAGCCGGTTCAGCCGGTCCTTTTTCTCCATTTCCGGCACTGGCCAGCGGCCTTCCCAGCGATGGGCGGGAGTGCCCTCTCGGGGTGAATAGATGAAGGTGAAGGCGGCGTCGTACTCCACCTGGCGGACCAGATCCAAGGTGGCCTCAAAGTCCTCTGCCGTCTCACCCGGGAACCCGACAATGATATCCGTCGTGAGAACCGCGTCAGGTATGGCCGCTTTCACCTGGTCGATGAGATCCAGGTACTGCTCGCGGGTATATTTGCGATTCATCTTCTTCAGGACAGCCGAGCTCCCTGACTGCACCGGGAGGTGGACGTGATGCGTGATTTTCGAGCTTTGCGCGATCGTCTCGATGAGGCGCGGGCTGAAGTCGCGGGGATGACTCGTGAGATAGCGGATCCAGCGCACCGCCGGCACCTCTTCCACGGCCTGCAACAGATCCGCCAGGTCTAGGGCCGGATCGAGATCATGCCCGTAGGAATTGACATTCTGGCCCAGCAAGGTTACATCTTCAAAGCCTTCGTGGGCCAGCGCCGTGACCTCCGCCACGATATCCGGTAAACGGCGACTTTGTTCACGACCCCGGGTAAACGGGACGATGCAGTAGGTGCAGAACTTGTCACAGCCGTAAATGATGTTGACGAAGGCCGCAACCCCTTCCGCCCGGCGCGAGGGGAGATTCTCGGCCACCTCGCCGGACGCCTTCCAGACGTCCACCACCATCTCCCGCTCCGCTTCCACACGCTCGAGGAGCGCAGGCAATTGGTGGAGGTTATGGGTTCCAAACACCAGATCGACGTGACTGGCATGCGCCTTTAAATAACTCACCGTACCGGGTTCCTGGGCGCTACAGCCCGAGACGGCAATCTTCAGTTGCGGCCGGGCGTCTTTCAACGCCTTCAACTGTCCGATATAACCGAAGGCGTGAGCCTCCGCGCTCGCCCGCACGGCACAGGTGTTGACGATAATGAAGTCGGCGTCGTCGCCGGCCGTTGCCGGCTCGTACCCGAGTTCCTCCAACTGGCCCGCCATGATCTCCGAGTCCCGCTCGTTCATCTGGCAGCCATATGTACGGATAAAATAGCGGGGGGGTGCAGCAGCCATCGCGAGCCTCCTCTCACTTCGCCTCACGCACTTGCAGGTTTCGTTTCCAAGGGTATCACAGCCCCCTATCGTCGCCCCCGCTGGATCGATGGGCCTCACGCTCGGCGACCAGCCGTCTGACCCGTGCCAGCACCGTCTCCGGCGCGCGGAAGCGGATCGCAAGGCCAGTCCCATCCGCGGCCGGCCGCTCGTCTACCACCTCCCCCTCGGCATGGATCCACCGGAGGGCCTCCTGCTCCTCCCAGCCTACCGTGATCTCCTGGACGGGACGGAGCGTCGACAACTTCCCGGCCACCGCCTGAACCAAGGCGTCGAGGTTATCCCCGGTGAGCGCCGAAACCGGGATGCCATTCGGCTCCCGGTCCTCTTGCAGGCGATCCCACTGATTTTCCACCCACAGGGCGGGAAGGTGCTCGGCCCCCAAATCGCCGAGCACCTCCTCAACGGCCGCCATCTCTTCCTCCCGGCGAATCGAGGCCGCGTTGCTTACCAACAGGAGCAAGTCCGCATCCCGCACCTCGTCCAACGTCGACTTGAACGCTTGCACAAGATGGTGCGGCAGATGCCGGACGAAGCCGACGGTATCGCACAGAAGCACTGGTCCAAAACCTGGCACGAAAATACGCCGCACGGCAGCGTCGAGGGTCACGAACGGGCGGTCGCCAATCGGTGCCGTCCGGTGCGTCAGCGCTTGGAAGAGGGTGGACTTGCCCACGTTGGTGTAGCCGACCAGAGCCACCACCGGGATGAGACCGCGGCCCCGGCGCGCGCGCCGCTGGGCGCGGACCCGATCGAGCTCGTCCAGTTCGGCGCGCAGGGCGGCCATCCGGGCCCGGATACGCCGCCTGTCCGTTTCCAGCCGCGTTTCACCGGGACCCCGGGTTCCGATCCCACCCCCGGTCCGGGAGAGGTGGGCCGTCCCTCCCGCCAGCCGCGGCAAGCGGTACTGGAGCTGCGCCATCTCCACTTGCAGCCGGCCCTCACGACTTCTCGCCATGGTGGCAAAGATGTCGAGGATGACTTCCGTACGATCGAGGACCGGTCGCTCCACCCACTCCGAGAGCGTGCGGGCTTCGGCCGGGCGCAGTTCCCAGTCGGTGACGACCAGCTCAGCCTGAAGCGCCCGGGCCATCTCCAGCACCTCGGCCGCCTTGCCGCGGCCGAGCCCGTCCGCATGGTGGCGCGCCTGCACCACGCTCCCCACCACCTCGCCGCCTGATGCCCGGACCAGCGCGGCCAGTTCCGTCAGGCTGTCCTCCGCCTCGGCGCGCCGTCGGGCATCGCACACCGCCACGACGATGCAACGTTGACTCAAAGGCCGTATCCTCTCTCTACTATGCTGCCCCGGCTGTCCGGCACCGTGATCCGGCGCTCCGGACTGTCAAAGCTCCGGCCACTCCAGGTAGGCCCGGATCCGCCGTGCGCGCACGGCCGACGCCATGCCGGCCGCCAGTCTGCGATGGTAAAGCGCCTCTTCGGTCAAAAACCTGGACTCCCGACTGTCGTCGCCGGCCACAAGGGTTCCCGCCGTCATGTGGCATCCGAAGTCGAGTATGGCAAACTCCTGCTCCGGTGTCGCGATCTGCGCCACGAACAGCAACGGCCCCACGTCCACCTCGATTCCGCACTCTTCGCGGATCTCACGCCGGAGGGCGCCGGCAGGGGATTCTCCCGCCTCCACCCGGCCCCCCGGAAACGCCCACCGATCCTCGCTCGGAGGATGGCCCCGGCGGACCACCAAGACGCGCCCCCGCTCATCGCGGACCACGGCCGCCACGGCCAGATGAATCCCGGAATCCACCTACTCCCGCCGCCCGCCGGCGTCGTAGACGACAAATTCGTACCCATCGCCCACGCGACGGATTCCAAAGATCAGGCCCCGATTCTTCAAGGTCTGATTCAGGAATGTCACGACCTCGCCCGGCTGAAATGAATCAAACAAACGTTCGCCAATGACCTGTAGCCTCTCATGGTCGCCGCGCACCGCCATTGGAAGCCTCCCACCCACATTATCGGGTTTTTGAAATCGAGCGTCCACGTTGCTTCCTCCCCTGACAGATCACGGGCTGCATCTCGCGCTCTCCGTGGTCGATGCTACGAAGGGACGCGGGATCATCTGACGGTGATCGGCGCGATCATCAAGTCCAGGAAGAGCGTCGACCGCGAAAGGAGGCGAGAAGACGATGGGATCTCAGCGTCCACTCCTGCCGGCGCAGGTGCGGGACCGTTTCAAATATGAGGTAGCGGAGGAACTCAACCTGCTCGACGCGATTGCCGAGAAGGGTTGGGGCGAGATGCCGACGCGAGAGCTCGGCCGCATCGGCGGCACCATCGGCGGGAACATGGTGCGCGTGATGCTGCGGCACGTCGAAGAACAACTGGCGGCAGGCTACCAACCGAAGGCGGAGGGCTGACCGCACACGTCAGAAGAGCACCGCCGCGATGCCGCCCGTAAGACCCATGACGGCGGCGAGGCTGAGGCGCCCCCATAGCGGACCGACCGGCCAGTGACCGGCCTCCGCGACCAGGCTCCCGACCACGCACAGGCTGACGGCGGCCAAAGACCCGTGGAGGATGGCACCGCTCTCGGCCCGGCGACCCGCTCCGAAACCGGCCGCCAGGCTCACCAGCGCATCGCCCACCCAGATGCCGGCGGTCAGCATACCGCCCGGCATCTCGGTGTGGTATGCCACCGCAGCCAGTCCCACCGCCACCACCAGTGCACACAGGACGCCCAGCATCATGCCTTCCGCCGTAGCGCGAATGCTCACCGTCATGCCCCCGCATCACGGTACGTCCGCACCCGCCAATCTAGACCTCAGGCGGCCTGGAGTCCTCCGGCTCTCCTTCACGTGCCATGTCACGTTTCGCGCGCCGCACCATCCGGCGCACCATCCGGCCCCCGATCTTTCCGACCTCGCGAGTCGTCATGCCACCCCAGCCCCGACGTTTGACGTCATCATCGAGGCCGAGGTCCGCCGTCACCTCCTCCTTCAACCCCTTCAATGCGTGAAGCTCCCGCTCGACGGCCGGGGAATCCTCGTGATCGTGGTCCGTGATCGGAATCGCCTCCCTTGTCGGCTAGGGTGTCCGACGGCGGCGGCACCATGCCGACGAGATCGAGCTCGCGCAGATGGGTCAGCTGATCAAAAGCGGTCACCTCGAACCGCAGCGGTGTAAGCGCCACATGGCCCGCGCTCACGACGGCCACATCGCTGTCCGGCGTCTCCCCATGATCCATCGGCTGGCCGCCGAGCCACCACAACACGCGTCCGTCGGGCCCCTCCTCACTCTGAAATTCATTGCGATAGATGCGGCGCCCGAGCGGTGCCGGCACCACTCGCGCCGGAGCCCGCCCTCGATAGGGGGGAAGATTCACGTTATACACCACACCCGGCGGCGGTGGCACGAAGTCATGGGCGATCCACCAGGCAATAAAGCGGGCTCCCCACTGCAGGCCGGCTCGGCTCGGACGTCCCTGGGACACAGCCACCGCCGCGTGCCCAAGAAAACTGGCCTCGATGGCGGCCGAAACGGTACCGGAATAAAACACGTCCCGCCCCAGGTTCGAACCGTGATTGATCCCGGAGATGACCAGATCCGGTTTGTCTGCCAGCAAGACGTCGAGCGCCAGTTTCACGCAGTCTGCCGGGGTGCCGTCCACCGACCAGGCCGACCCGGCGCCCGGAACCGGGTGCGGTTCCGCAAACAGCGGGCGCGTCAGGGTGATGGAGTGTCCGCTCGCGCTCCGCTCACTGGCGGGCGCGACCACGGTCACGCGATGGATATCGCCGAGCGCACGGGTGAGCAGCCTCAGCCCGTCCGCGTCGATCCCATCATCATTGGTTAACAGTAGATGCACCTTGGGCTTCCTCCTGATTCAAGAACTCCGCCACCCGGACCGCGATCCGGTCAAGGGGCGCCGTCATCACCGCCGGTCCCGGCAGGGACTTCACAAAGAGTGCCCCATACCCGCGCGGTGCCGGCACGATCCGAGGGTCGAGGACCACGACCGCGCCCCGATCCGCCTCCGTCCGCAGGAGGCGGCCAAACCCCTGCTGAAAGCGGAGCACGGCCGACGGGAGGGAGCGGGCACGAAATGGGCTCTGCCCGCGGGCACTCAGATATTCTGAGCGGGCTTGTTCGAGGGGCTCGTAGGGCGACTGGAAGGGCAGCCGCGTCACGATGACCAGCGAAAGAGCGGGACCGGCCACGTCAATGCCCTCCCAGAAACTTCCCGTCCCGATCACTACCGTACGGCGGTTGCGGCGGAGTGCGGCGATAAGACGACGGGGAGGCCCGTCCTGTCCCTGCATCAGAACCTCGATCTGGTCCCGGGCGAGCTCCTCCCGCAGTCCCGCGCCCAGCTCCGTCAGCATCGCCCGGCTGGTCGTGAGGACGAGGGTCCGGCCGCCCGCGATCCGACACAGGCGGGCCGCCGCCTGGCGGCAAAAGTCCGCATGCAAGTCCCCCTGGCGAGGGTCCGGCGCATCGGTCGCGAGGCCCAGAAGCGCCCGTTCCGACACCTGAAAGGGACTCGGAACGGTCAGCATCTTCGGGTCACGCACGCCGATGCCGAGCTGTCGGGCCATGTAGTCATAGCGACCCCCGACCGACAGTGTGGCCGAGGTCAACACCACGCCACCCGGCACACGGCTCCACAACTCCCGAGCCAGCAGCTCGGCGGGACTCATCGGCGCTCGGCGCATCACCCGCTCTGCATTCCGTCCGCGGACTTCCCACCAATCCACAAAGCTTGGGTCGCCATCGCCAAACGGCTCCAGCATCTCGGCCACGCTCCCGCACTCGTGCGCGAGCGCCTGCACGGATAGTCCTACCGCCTGCTCGCTGAACGATGGGCCCAGCGCCACCGCCGCACCCTCGAGAAGCTCGGTCAGCGCCTGGACCGCCTCGCCGGCCGCATCCACTGTCCGAGTCCGCGCCGCTTCGACACCCCGGTCCACCCACTGTGCTCGGACCACCTCATCGAGGCGCACGGCCTCCCGTTCCCGATCGAGCGCCGCCGCGAGTTCGCCCACGGCCTCGTCGAAGTCCAAGAGCCGGAGTGCTAGGAGTCTTACCCGGTCGCGGGCCTGGCTCGCGGCCGCAATGAGCGCCGCATGCGGGATGCGGTTTAAGAGCGCCCGGCCGTCCGACGCTTCGCGAAAGCGGCGAGCCGCACGAAGCGGGGTCAGGGAAAAACCGAGAACCTGGTCGGCGGCATCTGGGAGCCGATGCGCCTCATCAACGACCAGGTGCTCATAGGGTGGAAGGCTCCCCTTGGGACCGGCCGAGAGGAGCAGCGCGTGGTTCGTGACCAAGACGGCGGCGGACTGGGCCTGTCGGCGACTCTGGCGAAGGTAGCAGGGGCCGGCATAACGGCAGCGGGATCCGGCACAGGCATCGACGTCGGCCTGAACCCTCTCCCACAGGCTCGTCGCCCCCGCCATGCGGCCTGCGCCCCAGTCGTCGCGCTCCCCGTCGGGGGTCTGTGCCAGCCACACCAAGAGTGATGCCAGGGCCACGCGGTCCTCTTCGTCCAAGGCGAGGGCGCCCGCTTCATTCACGACGTCTTCCGTCTTCAAGAGACAGAGGTAGCGCGAGCGGCCCTTTAAGAGCGCGACCGGCAGGTCCTCGAGGCCCGTGACGCGGAGCGCTTCTGGCAAGTCTTTGTTCCACAGCTGATCCTGGAGTGCGAGGGTGTGGGTGGCGATGACGGTGCGCTCGCCACGAGCCGCCCGTGCCAGTACCGGCAGGAGGTAGGCCAGACTCTTGCCCACTCCCGTGCCGGCCTCGGCCATCAGTGTTCCGCGGGCGTCCAGAGTTTCCACCAGCGTTTCGGCCATGAGCGACTGGCCCGGGCGCGGCTGCCACCCGGGATGGAGGTGGGCGAGCTCACCGTCCGCGCCGAGCAGCGACAGGGTGTCGACGACGGTATCGCGCGGGCTCAGACCGACCGGCCCCCCCGGCGGGTCCGGCGCTGGACGATAAAGGGGATGGGCGGCATCCGGGCCCTCGCGAGCTTCCCAAAAGGCCCACTCAGGGCCGAACCACATCGCGAGCCACGTCTGCACATTTTTCGGCAGGCGCTCAAGCTGCTCGGCAATCCGCTCGACCAGTTGGGCCGTAAAGCGGACATCGACCCGGGCATCGTGCCAATCCTCGCGATTCTCGGCAAAAAGCTCGCCGAGGTCCTCCAGGCGATAGGAGGCAAGCCGGGGAAAGGCGATGCGCGTCCAGGTGAGGGTATCCGCCGTGCCGGCAAGAAGGAGTCCGGCGCGCCGCAAGAACGCGAGATCAAAGCCAAGATTGTGCCCAACGACCGGCAGGTCGCCCGCAAACGCCCGTGCCTGACTTATCGCTACCCCCAGTTCCGGAGCCCGGCGCAGAATCTCCGGGGACGCTCCCGTAAGGCGATAGATAAAATCGGGCACCGGCCGCCCGGGGTTGACGTACGTGGCCCAGTCTTCGGAGCCCGCGGGCGTCACCCGGGTCATGGCGATCTGGATGATGGCGTCGCGCGCGGGGTCAAGTCCCGTCGTCTCCACGTCCACCGCTACGAACCCTGCCGTCCGGCGACCCCGTCCTGTCCGCACGCGATACCCCCTGTCGTGTCTACGTGTCGGCCCGGCCACGAGGTGCACCGCGGCCGCATGGAGCGGCCGCCGTCGACAAACCCTACCCAAGCCGGGGCCTATCTTATGGAGAGAGGCGGTCGCCGATCAATGGAACCGGAACAGACCTTACTTGCCCACTTTACCTTTCCAGAGCAGGCCGAGAAAGCGCGTGACGCGCTCGTGGAGGCTGGGGTCGACGTGGTGCAGGTCGACCGGGTCGGGCCGGCGGGCGGCGCACACCCGATTCCCCTGGTCGAGTGGGGCCGGTATGGCTACGAGCTGGAAGGGCTTGACGACAAATGGACGTCCGCCGCCGCCTGGGATGACCGGCTCCAAACGTCAGGCGTCGATGCGGGCGAGGCCGTCCTGTTGACAGTGGTCGTGGACGGGGAGCGCGCAGGGGCCGCCCGTGACATCATCCGCCGCTTCGGAGGCACATTCTAGGGCTCAAAGTAGACCGGATTTGTAAAGGCCCACGGCCAGGTCCGGCCACGGGCCTCGCGCGCAAGCTCGAGTCGCACAGGACCCGGGCCGGGTACGGCGACTTCGAGCACCTGTCCGGGGCGGATGGCATACGGACCGCGCCTCCTGCCCTCCTGCACGGTCTGCACTTGTGCCGCGACCGGGCTTTGTACCACGAGCCGGGCTCCGGCTCGCCAGCGTATCCGTCCCCCTACGGGGACGCTCTCCCCCCCGCTCAAGCCGCTCACCCAGGGGCCCGGGTCCCGGCCGCGCGACTCATTGACCATCACGACCCGTCCGGCCGCGAAAGCCTCCAAAAGCAGGCGACGTGCTTCCGCAGGGGCGACCAGGGACACCGGGGCGGTCGTCCACACGTGATTGGCGATCCACCCAAACGCGTGCCGATAGGGAAAGACAGGAATACCGAAGCCGCGCCAAGGAATGCGGACCGCATGCGCGTCCAGGCCCGCCACGCCCACCACCGGACGTCGGGACGCGATGGCATCCCACAGCACGAGCACGGCCGGATCCGGCGCCTCCGCTCCGCGTAAGGGGTGGAGGAGAGCCCGAAGACCGCTGCCGATGCCGTGAATCTGGCGCATCCACTGCGAGAGGTGGTTCCAGACTTCAAGGCCGGTGAACTCTTCCACCTCCCGCCGGGTCCAGCGGTAAGAAGGCAGACGCAGGACGGGATTTCCAGGGTCTTCGGGGTGGGCCACGAAGGACAGCCCCCCGGCCTCGGCCACCCGTGCCAGGGCGTCTTGGAGGGGTCCGTCGCGGTCGGGTACGAAGTCGGTGCCCAGCACCAGAATGTGGTCGGTCGCCGGCGTCATCTCCGTCCCCACCAGCAGCATGACCGACCCATACCGGCCTTCGCCCGGAAGCTGCCGAGCCCTGAGCCCGTCATGATCGGTGAGCCACACCACGTCGACCAGACCGCGGGCCGCCCGGACAATGGCCTCGACCGACCCGCTCCCATCCGAGTAGCGCGAATGCACGTGGAGCGCGACCCGCACCTCATGCCAGGCCACCCTACCGGCTCTTGTCGGGCATGAAGCGGCCCCGAGCGCTCGCCAGCACGACGCCGGTCTCCCCGTCACGCACCTCGGCTGTACACTCCGTCAGGTGATGGCGGGTCGACAGGACCTGACCATGTACGTGCAGCCGCTGACTCACGGGCGTCGGACGGTGGTACCGCGCTTGTAGTGAAACGGTGAGCACCGAGGCCCGGGTGCGGCTGTAGGTGGCATACCACATGGCCTCGTCCAGGAGCGCGGCGACAAGGCCCCCGTGCACGACCCCGCGCCAACCCTGAAAGTTGTCCGGCACCGCCACCTCCGCATCAGCCTGCCCGTCTTTGGCCTCCCAGCGGGTACGAAGACCAATGGGATTGTCCGGCCCGCAGATCACACACGGGTTGTCATTGGGATCAAAGGCCATCGAAACCGTCATCCTTTCCAGCACGCTCTCCCATGGCTCAGTCTCTTACATCGTCGCATCGTCCCGGCCCTGGTCGGAGTGGCCGGACGAGTCACATCCGCGCCTCTACCAGACGGCGGGCCCGCTCCCCCGCCTCCTGGAGGAGCGCCTCCTCGTCAAATGTTGTGATGACGCCATCGTCCAGCACCAATGCCCCGTCAATGACCGTATAGCGGACATCATCCGGGCGGGTCGCGTACACGAGCGTCGAGACGGGGTCGTGGACCGGCTGCAGATGCGCAGCCCATCCCTGGGTGGCCACCAGATCCGCCGGGCGTCCGGCAGCCAGCACCCCGGTCGCCAGTCCCAGCGCCCGGGCGCCGCCGATCGTCGCGAGCCCTAAAGCGTCCCCGGCCGTGAAGCTTGCCGGATCGCCCGCCGCGGACTTCTGCAACCAGGCTGCCAGCCGCATTTCCACAAAGAGGTCGAGGGTATTGGTGCTCGCAGCCCCGTCGCTTCCGAGCGCGACGTTCACACCCGCATCCAGAAGCTGGCGGACCGGAGCCACACCGTTACCGAGCTTCAGGTTGGAGACCGGACAATGGGCGACGCTCGCGCCGCTCGCAGCCATGATGGCGATGTCGGCAGGCTCCAGCACGGCGGCGTGGGCGACGACCGTACGTGGACCGAGAATGCCCACCTCGCGGGCATAGGCGATGGGCGACAACCCCCGCTCGCCTCTCATGTCCTCCACCTCCTCCCGACTCTCGGCCAAGTGCACGTGGATCCCGAGGTCGCGGTCGCCCGCATACTCGCCCACCCGTCGTAGAAGGTCCTCACTGCAGGTGTAGGGCGCGTGCGGCCCGAGCCAAACCTGCGTCAGGCGAGAGTCCGCCCATTGTGCGATCCCTGCGGCCAGGTGCTCAAAGCGGGGCGCTGCGGTTTCCAGGGTGCCGACGAAGGGCCACGACACACCGATGCGCATGCCCGCCTCCTCGGCGGCACGGACGACGGCCTGCGGAAACATGTACATGTCCAAGAAGGCCGCTGTCCCGGACCGGATCATCTCCGCGCAGGCGAGCAGGGTTCCCGTATAGACGTCATCAGACGACAGGTGCTCCTCCAGGGGCCAGATGTGCTGCCGGAGCCACGGCATGAGGCGGACGTCATCCGCGTACCCGCGAAAGAGGGCCATCGCTGCGTGCTGGTGCGCATTGATGAAGGCGGGCAGCACCATTCCCGCGGGAAGGTCAATCACGCGCCCTGCGGCCCCCTGGCGGGGCGGGCCGACATAGGTGATGAGGCGATCGGCGACGGTCACCTCCCCAGGGCTGAAGACGGCCTGCGCCGCATCCCCGGTCAGCACCGTTTTCGCCCGGAAAGTGAAGGGGCCGCACGGCTTGTCCACGTTCACGCGATGTCCCACGAGTTCAGATAGCGGATCTGGGTGCGATTCAGGTGATCGATCTCGACCCCCGTCGCCTCCAGACGCGCCCGCGCCACCCAGAGATCAACATCCGCATCCACCGGGTAAAGTCCGGCGGGACGGACGGCCTTGGCGAGCCCCTCCAGGCTCAGGGCCTGGACGGCGAAGGTCATATCCATAATCTCCACCGGATGTCCGTCGCCCGCCGCCAGATTGACCAGCCGCCCTTGAGCGATCACCCAGCGCGTCCGCCCGTCGGCGAGCGTATACCCTACCAAGTCGGGCGTCCGGCCCTGACGTCGGCGCACCGCCTGCGCCTCAAGCCAGGCTACGTCCACCTCCACGTTAAAGTGACCGGCGTTGGCCAGCACCACCCCGTCCTTCATGAGACGCAGGTGTTCGGGCCGCACGACGTCGCGACATCCGGTCGTGGTCACCACGAAGTCGGCCGTGCGGGCCGCGTCCCGCATGGGCAGCACCCGCTGCCCGTCCATCACGGCCTCGTTGGCGCGGATGGGATCGACCTCCGTGACGATGACCTGGGCGCCGAGGCCGCGGGCCCGCTCGGCCACGCCTCGGCCGCAGAAGCCGTAACCCGCCACCACCACCTGGGCACCGGCGACGGTGGTGTTGCACGCGCGCATGATGCCTTCCCAGGTCGACTGACCCGTACCATAACGGTTGTCGAACAGGTGCTTCATCGCGGCATCGTTGACCGCCACCATGGCAAACGGGAGCCGCCCGGCTTTGGCCAGGGCCCGGATGCGGGTCACACCCGTCGTCGTTTCCTCGGCTCCCCCGCGGACTCCGGCGGCAAGGCTCTTGCGCGACGTGACGAGGCGCGATAAAAGCTCCCCTCCGTCATCCAGGATCAGGGTGGGCTCGATGTCGAGCACCCGATGCTGCAGGCGGTCAAACTCCACCGCGTCGAGACCACGCCGCGCGTGCACCTCCACGCCGCGTTCGGCCAGGGCGGCGGCGACATCGTCCTGGGCCGAGAGCGGGTTCGAGCTTGTGATGGCGACCGCGGCGCCCCCCTCCGCCAACAACTCGGCCAGCGCAGCCGTTTTGGCCTCCAGGTGAAGCGACATGGAAAGCCGCTGGCCCGCAAACGGACGCTCAGAACGGTAGCGGTCTCGAAGCCGCGCGAGGAGCGGCATCCGATCATGCACCCACTCAAGCTTGGCACGGCCGCTCGACAGGTCGTCTCCCTGCGGGTCTGTCCCCTTGTCCATCGCTTATCCCCTTTGTATGCCCTTGGGCCTAGACTGCTGGCCGCCCCGGAGCGGCCTCCCCGATTTCCCCTCGCCACGCCCTCAGGGGCGGCTTACGGATCTTTCGATGTACTCAGTCCGGGAAGACGATCCGGTCCTGCCCCGCACGAGCAGGGCGCCTCTCCGAGGACCGGGAGACTCGAAACCAGAAGGTCCCGCACAGAGCCCACGGTGGCCGCCATCAGACCGAGTACTTCTTCATGGGTGAGCGGGCTTCCGGACAGGCCCGCCCCCAGATTGGTGACAATGCTGAGCGTGACGTAGCAAAAACCCAGCTCCCGCGCCAGCACCACCTCGGGGACGCCCGTCATGCCCACGACATCACCTCCCAGGCGCCCGAAGAGCGCGACCTCCGCCGATGACTCAAAGCGCGGACCCTCGGTGGCCACGTATGTCCCGCCAAGAATCATCGGAAGGCTCAGGGTCTGACCGCATTCAAAGAGGGTGTGGGCCACACCGCTGCAGTAGGGGCTCGTCATGTCGGTATGTACGACGCCGTCGTCGCCACCATCGTAAAAGGTTCCAATCCGGTTCTTCGTGAAGTCCAAAAACTGATCCGCCAGCAGGAGCGTACCGGGGGCGATGGTCCGTCTGAGCGACCCGACAGCGGTCGTGGCCACCACCACCCGGATGCCAAGCTTTCGCAGCGCCCACAGGTTGGCACGGTAGTTGACCCGGTGGGGCGGCACGCGGTGGCCCGCGCCGTGCCGGTTCATGAAATAGACAAGACGGCCCTCGGTATGCCCGCCCGTAACCCGGGTCGTTCCATAGGGCGTCTCGACCTCGCGCTCGAACGATTCTGTCAGCCAGGCGGGATCGTATACGCCGGTGCCGCCAATCACCCCGACGGGCGTGCTGCTCGCGTTCATGCCGCCTCCGTTTCTGATACCGCGGCGTCTTGGTCTGAGGGGTGCCCGCTAACCAAGGTTACCTTGGCGGGTGACAGAAGAATCTCCTGCCGGCCCGGGTTCCAAAACCACCCGCACGACCTCCGGGCGATTTAGAAACCGCACCGGGAGTTCCGATGTCCCGAGGCCGGCGGACACGACCAGAGCCTGGTGTGGGCGAGGCCAGGAGAGCCCATACACCTGAGAGCGCGGAAGCGCCGAATGCTTGATGACGGCGCCGATGCCGACCATCCTCACCTGCCCGGCATGGGTGTGGCCGGCCAACACGAGGCAAAAAGGGTCGGCGGCACGATTCAGCACGACGTCCGGGCGATGGGCCAGAAGAATGGCAGGCGCCTCGCCGCCCACGCACACCTGGTTCCAATCCGGCCGCCCCCGTCGGAGGTCGGGAAGCCCCGCCACCTGATAGCGGGCGCCCCCCCGGGTCCGCTTCACGATCCGGTTGTCCAAAATGACATCGCCCGGCGGGTCCCAGGGAGCGATGTCGAGGCGTCCCCGCCGGTAATCGTGATTGCCCGACACGAACAGGGTGCGCGCGGGATCGAGCTCCTGAAGGCGACGCGCCACAAGACGCCGGGGGATGGTGGGACTGTACAAGTCGCCGGTGACGGCCACGAGGTCGGCCGCCCGGAGCCACTCCTGAAACCGTGGCTGGCCAAAGGCGGTCGTGCGACCGTGCAGATCAGACAGGTGCAGGATGCTGAAGCCCGAAAGCGCGGTCGGCCATCCGGGCAGCCGGATGCGATACTCGGTGAACCGGACCCACAGCGGTTCCGCAAAAGCGTCGAGGGCGGCCGCAACAATGGCCGCCCCCACAAAATCGATGCTGTACCGGGCTACGGGCGTCAGGGTGTCGTTCCCACCAGTTCGTCCGGGGTGAAGTACAAAGAGAGCTCGCGCTCGGCCGACGCCTCGCTGTCGGAACCGTGCACCAGATTTTCCGTGATCTCGATCCCGAAGTCGCCACGAATGGTTCCCGGCAGGGCCGCGATCGGATTCGTCGCCCCCATCAGAGCCCGCACCGTCTCGACCGCCTGCGGTCCTTCCACCACCATCGCCACGACCGGACCCCGCGTGATAAAGGCGACCAGGTCACGGAAAAACGGCTTGTCACGGTGTTCTGCGTAGTGAGCATGGGCCGTGTCCCGGGACACCCGTGTGAGCTTCAAGGCCGTCACCTGCAGCATCTTTCTTTCCAGGCGGCTTACGATCTCTCCCACCAGACGCCGCTCCACGCCGTCTGGCTTCACCATTACGAACGTACGCGACAAATCCTGTCCCTCCGAAACTAGACCGCAGCCTGTTCCACTGGCATGCCGACCATCACCCCGCGCAGGGTCTCCGACGCGGTAACCTGCTTGGCGCCAAACGCTTGCACAATATGGCGGCACGCATCCCAGGGGTTGACGGCCTCGCCGCACGTGAACACGTCCACGGCCGCATAGCCGTGCTCGGGCCAGGTGTGGACGGCGAGATGCGATTCCGAGATGACAACCACGCCGCTCACGCCCTGCGGGCTGAACTTGTGGAAAGCCACCTCGCGAACTTCTGCACCCGCATTGAGCGCCGCTTCCACCATTATGCGCTCAACCGCGCCGATGTCGTTCAACACTTGGGGCTCACAGCCGTGCACTTCGGCCAGCACATGTCGACCCAAAGCGTTCATCGCATCACCAACCCCCTTTTCCCCCGATTGGTGCGGATTTTCGGCGCACCAAAGCGCCCAGGGCCCGCGGCCATGCTACATTTTATCAAAGGGCCCCTTCGTGTCAACAAAATAGCCGCCATGCGCGTGATATCCGGACTGTTCGCCGAAAATCCTCCCGGAATCTTCGCCCCGCGCTTTCTCGCGCGCGCTTACGATGTCTTTCAAACGCACGCCGATGCGACGGCTTACTGACACACGGGACAGGCGCCGGTAGCGGCTATCAGGACTCCCGCGTACAGCGATTCCACCACCCGCACCGCCTGTCCCGGTCCCAGCGGTCCGTATGCCTGCCGCGCACCCTGACCGGCCGCCCGCCGGAGCTCTGGATCGCCCAGGAGGGCGTCGAGCACCTCTCGCCAGACTTCGACCGCGCCCACAGGCAAGATGTACCCTTCGGTCAGGCAGCGCAGGCGCCCTACAACGCCGGCCACACGGGCGGCTACCACCGCACATCCAAGCCCGAGTGCCCCGTCAAGCAGGCCGGGATCCTCAAGGGCGCCGGCCATGGGGAACAGCACCACGTCGGCCGCGGCGAGCGCCACCACGGGGTCCGCGACCTGGTGGCGCCCTCCCGCCGGCCCGCGAAGCGGGAGCCAACGAATCTCCGGGAATGCCGTGACCAGCGCCGCGACCAGCGAGCGGTCGGATCCGGGACCGGCATAGACGGCGGCCGTCGGGAGGTCCCGCGGGAGTCCAAGACGCCGACGCGCCTCGGCGCCGTCGCGCTCCACCCCTCCACCGGCAGGCGTCTTAAGTACGGGGGCCATCCGCACCCGCGATCCCGCGCCCTCGACAAGATCCGGGCCCGGGGCCAGGACACAGGCCGCACGACGCAGGAGCCAGGCCTCGCGCTGACGCTCCGAGCGGCGGTCCGGCCGGTAATGACGCGTGTAGACGGTTCGCGCGGGGTCGAGTCCGGCGCGCGCCGCGTAACCGAGTGCCTGGTATCCATGGCAATCCACCAAGTCCACGTCACAAAACAAATTCCGGAGTCGTGCGAGCTCGGGACCCCCCGAGAACCATCCAGACCCCGGGCGCACGCTCTCTCGTCCTGAGAGGCCCGCCGCCTCCGGCAGCGTCGCCGGCTCTCCGGCCACGCGCACGTCGAACCACTCCCACTCCAAATGGCGCAAGAGGGTATCGAGGTAACGCGAACCGGCGGCCGGGAGGTCGGGCCCGACCAGAACGAGCAGTCGAATCTGACCCACCTCAGGCCTCGACGCGGCTCCGGACCGCCTCAAGCATTGAGAGCGCGTTGTCGCGGAGCGCCACCTTGGCCACGGGGTTCAGAAGAGACGACAGCATGGGCAGCCCGAACTCGAAGACAGTCGTGAGGCGCACCCGCGTACCCCCTTCCTCTTCGAGTAGCTCCCAGGCTCCCTCGAATTGCTTTAGGTCCCCTTCGGTCTGACGATAGTCAATCCGGCGGGCATGAAACTCATCGCGTTCGATCCACCGAAATCGGGCGCCCCGAAGGCGCGCGACCCACTCCGTCACCGTGTAACCGTCGCCTCGTTCGAGCACCCGCACCGAGTCGACGCTCTGCATGAAGTCGGGAAAGCGTTCGAATTCCGCCAGCACCGCGTAAATCGGCGCCGGCGGACTCTTGATGTGCACTTCCACCTCGACTCGCGGCATGTCCCAACCTCCTGCCTGCTACTCGTCGATCCCCATCTCAGCCACCGCCCGCACCGCCGCCCCCACTTCGTCCACCGTCCGCTCCAGCTGGTCCTGACGGATGACGGCCGGGGGCAGGAGTCTGATGACGTGTTCGTTGTTGAGCGTGTGGATAACGAGCACATGCCGTTCAAACAACTCCGCCATTAAAGCACCCCCGTAGCCGGGCTTGACCCCTTCAATGCCGATGAGGAGTCCCTTGCCGCGCACTTCACGGATGATGCGGGGATACTCGGCCGCGATCGCTTGCAGCCGGGGCAGGAGATAAGCGCCCTTGGCGGCCGCCTGCCCGGCCAAATCCTCGTCGATCGCCACCGATAGCGCTTCGGCCGCCACGGCCGCCGCCAGTTCATTGCCTCCAAAGGTGGACGTGTGAATGAGCGGAGCGCTGTCGAAGAATGAAAATGCGCGCGCCGTCCCGACCACGGCCCCCACCGGCATGATGCCGCCGCCGAGCGCTTTGGCGAGCGCCATCAAGTCCGGCACGACCCCCCAATGCTCCACGGCAAAGAGCCGTCCAGTGCGGGCGATCCCGGTCTGCACCTCATCGGCGATCAGCAGGGCGCCCGTCCGGTCGCAGAGCCTCCGGAGCCCCGGCAGGTACTCATCGGGCGGAATAATGACCCCACCCTCGCCCTGGATGGGTTCCACCATCACGGCAGCCGTCTTCTCATCCACGACCTGCTCCATGGCCGCCAGGTCTCCGAAGGGGACGCGGGTAACCTCGGGCAAGAGAGGACGAAATGGTTCTTGGTAGAGATCGCGGCCCGACACTGACAGGGCGCCCAGGGTCTTACCGTGAAACGCGCCGATAGTGCTCACCAGTTTTTGCCGGCCGGTGGCAGCGCGGGCAAATTTGATGGCCGCCTCCATCGCCTCGGTGCCGCTATTGACCAGGAAGGAATACTGCAGGTCGCCCGGCGTAATACGGGCCAGCAGCTCCGCCAGCTCGATGAGAGGGCGATTGAGGAGAAGACGGGTCGACATCCCCATGCGCGTGAGCTGGTCTCGTGCCCGTGCCACCACGCGCGGGTGTAGGTGACCATGGGTGATGACGCCATACCCGCTCGAGAGATCGAGATACTCGACGCCGTCCTCATCGTAGACGCTGGCGCCGCTCGCATGATGCTCCACCGCACCGAGCCCCATGAATCGGAAGGTCCGTCCGAGTCCCGGGTTTACGAAACGTTCGTATCGTGTCAAGAGATCAGGCTCGTCCACCACGCGTCGGCTCCCCTCGTACCGGACGCGGGCGCGCCGGCTTTTCGCAAAAGAGCCGTCCGCGATGCGGACGGCTCTCAAATGGTCGGACTGGCGGGATTCGAACCCACGACCTCTACCACCCCAAGGTAGCGCGCTACCTACTGCGCCACAGCCCGATTGCAATCGTATTATAGCGGTTGCACCCTCACGGCCGCAAGCTCAGATGATGATGCAGATAAGGCCCCCCGACCCCTCATTGATGATCCGCTGCAGGGTTTCCTGTAGCTTTTCCTGCGCGTTCTCCGGCATCCGAAACAGTTTTGCCTGAATGCCTTCACGCACGAGATCGTGCAGTGACTTCCCGAACAGATTGGTTTCCCACAGCCGGGCGGGGTTGTCTTCAAACTGCTCCATCAGATAGTGGACCAGGTCATCGGCCTGTCGCTCGGTGCCAATAATCGGTGTGATCTCCGTTTCGATGTCGGCTCGGATCATGTGCACGGACGGTGCCGTGGCCCGTAGGCGAACGCCAAACTGGTTGCCGCGGCGGATAATCTCCGGCTCGGCCAGATCCAGTTCATCCAACTCCGGGGCTACGAGACCGTAGCCGGTAGTCCGCACGTCGTACACGGCATCTTTGACCCGATCCCACGATCGCTTGGCGGTCGCGTACTCACGCCACAAGCGCAGGATGTCTCCCTCGTCCGCGACATGCCGGTCGGCGAGTTCAGCCAGCACCCGGTAGAAGAGGTCCTCACGGGCCGTCATCCGTACAGCGGCCACCCCGAGCCCGAGATCCATCTCGGCCAAGCGGACGACGCCGCTCTCCTCCAGGGCGTTCAGATCGTCCACCACGAGCCGCACGTCCCGGAGACGGCTCACGCCCAGCCGCGCACGCTCTATCGCCTCCCGCAGCGCCCGTTCGAGCCAGTGCCCTTCCGGCAGCGCGGTGGCGAATCCGTCGAGCTCGATCCGGAGCTCCGTGACCGGAAATTCGTAGAGCACCTGCTCCAGAATCTCCTGGATGTCGCCGGTCTTGAGCTCCTGACAGTTCACGGGAATCACTGGGACGTCGTAGGCCTCTTGCAGTTCCTCCGCCAGCGCACGCGTGGCTTCCTCCGTCGGCGCTGCCGTGTTGAGCACGACCGTAAACGGCTTCCCCAGCTCCTTCAGCTCGCCCACCACCCGCTCCTCGGCCTCCGTGTACGCGTCACGGCCCAGCTCGCCGAAACTTCCGTCGGTGGTCACCACGAGTCCAATGGTGGAGTGATCTTGGATGACCTTCTCGGTCCCCATTTCAGCCGCTGCGCCGAACGACATCGGTTCCTCGGACCAGGGCGTGAGAACCATTCGCGGTCCCTGGCTGTCCTCATAGCCGAGCGCGCCGTTTACGTTGTATCCGACGCAGTCAACCAGACGCGCCCGCAAGGTGATGGCGTCGCCGAGTGTGATGGCCACGGCCTCGTCCGGAATGAATTTCGGCTCGGTGGTCATGATGGTGCGGCCCGCACCGCTCTGGGGCAAGGAGTCGATGGCCCGTTCGCGGTCGTTCTCGTCGTCAATCGCCGGCAGGATCATCCGTTCCATGAAGCGCTTGATAAAGGTGGACTTGCCGGTCCGGACCGGGCCCACCACGCCGATGTAAACGTCTCCGCCCGTGCGCTCGGCCAGATCCTTGAAGAGGTCAAACTTCTCCATTCCGCCTGTTCCCTCCCCACGCATGTAGACGGGCGCCGGTCCTCGCCTGTCCCCGTGTCATGCTATGTGGGCCCCGTCAACAATATGAGAGGCGGGGCGGGCCCGCCTCGCGAGTTACGGCGTCTCGGCGGGACGCTCCCGCTGGGTCCGTGGGCGGAGCGTAAAGCGAATGGGCGTGCCGGTGAAGTCCCACTGCCGTCGAATGCGGTTTTCGAGATGGCGCATCCACGAGAAATGCGCCAGTTCGGGATCGTTCACAAACAGGACGATGTGGGGCGGGCAGGTGCCCACCTGGGTCGCGTACAAGATCTTCAGCTGCCGCGTGCCACGGGTGGGCGGCGGTGTCAGGGCCACCGTTTCCCGGACGAAATTATTGAGAGCCCGGGTCGAAATGCGCTGCGCGAAATGATCGTAAGCCTCGTCGACGAGCGCCCAGATCTCTTCCGTGCGCCAGCCCGTCAAAGCGGACACGGGCAGGACGCGCGCATAGTTCAAAAAATCCAGTTCCTCGCCCAGCTTGTCGAGAAACGAGCGGTGGCTACCACGGATGAGATCGGCCTTGTTCGGCAGCACGACGGTCGCACGATGGTGGCGGCGGATCTGACCCGCGATCCGCAGATCTTGATGCGTGAGGGGGCTGGTCTCGTCCAATACCAAGAGGACGACATCGGCTCGACGAATGGCCTCGAGCGTGCGCCCTACGGTGCGCTCTTCAAGTTCCTCGTCAATCTTATTGGGACGCCGGAGCCCCGCCGTATCGAGAAGCAGGTAGTGCCGCCCGGCCCGCTCCAAGGGCGCATCGACCACATCGCGGGTCGTGCCGGCGATGGGCGTAACGAGGGCGCGTTCCTCTCCCACGAGAACATTGAGCAGCGAGGATTTGCCGACATTGGGGCGACCCGCGATCGCAAGGCGGATAACGGGCTGCGCTTCCTCCTGTCCTTCTTCCGGCCCGTCTCCAGCCGGCATCGGTTCTGGTTTTGGCTCGAGTGCGCGGACCATCGCATCCAGCAGATCGCCCGTGCCCTCCCCGTGCAGGGCTGAGACCGGAATCGGCTCACCGAGGCCGAGCCGCATGACTTCTCGAAAATCGGGCACCCGGAATCCTTCGACCTTATTGGCGGCCACCAGCACCGGTTTCTTCGTGCGGCGCAGCACACCGGCCACCATCACATCGGTGGCCGTCATCGGCGCGCTGGCGTCCACCACCAGGCAAAGCACATCGGCCTCTCGGATCGCGGTCTCCGTCTGCCGGCGGACGTAGCCCAGGATCTCATCACCGTGAGCCTCAAACAGTCCTCCGGTGTCGACCAGGGAGAACTCCATGCCGTTCCACTCCGTCGTTTCGTACAAACGATCCCGGGTCACCCCCGGCTCGTCCTGGACGATAGCGCGGCGTGTTTGCGTGAGG
Source organism: Bacillota bacterium (assembly GCA_021818685.1). Lineage (GTDB taxonomy): Bacteria > Bacillota > Sulfobacillia > Sulfobacillales > JAIMBI01 > JAKATP01. The sequence continues at coordinate 47,663 of JAKATP010000004.1, forward strand.
CGGTTGAACAGGGCCGACTTTCCAACGTTGGGCCGGCCCACGAGGGCAACGGTCGCCATGGTCCCACTCCTTTACCGTCTACCGGCTCTCAGTCTAGCCGATGCGGGAGGGGCGGTTGACGGGAGAGGGCCGCAGGCCGAGCATGCGGGCCAGAATCCAGCCTGCGGCGAATGCCGTCAGACAAGCCAGGACGGAAAAAAGCCAGTCACCTTCATGACGGGCGCTCACACCGGGCGCCAAACCGAGACGTGCGATCCCCGCGAATACCGAGGCCGCCGCCGCCACGGCCGCGGCCGGCACGGCATCGAGCGCCACCACCGCCGCCGCCAGACCCAGCAGGATGGCCTCGGCCACCAGCCACGGCATCAGGGTTGCGTGGCCGGGCTCGACGGGGACGACCCCACGGACCAAGGTGGCCAGAAGGCCCAGCCCGATCCAGCCGAGCGTCAGGCCCCGACGCCGGGCTCCCAACAGCAGCAGCGCGCCCCCGGGACCCAGAAGGACAAACCCACCATCGAGAGGTCCCCAGGATCTAACCAGCACCACGTGGGTCCATCCGACCAGCCAAATCAGGCCGACTCCCGCCAGCACCTGCCAGCGGTGGAGACCGGCCTGTTCAAGGACTCTGTCACCAAAGCCGCCCCAGACAACCCACCAGGATGCCAACAGCACCGCCTGTGCCCACCAGAGTGCCACGGCTGCCCTCCTGCGAGAAACTCTCGCTAGAGTCTGCGCCCACGGCTCCCCTTATCCCGCCTTCTCCTCCACCCGCCGCGCCAAGCGTCCAGAAAATACCGTGCCGGGCCGACCCTCGGCATCGAAGTCGTCGAAGACAAAAAGGCCCTCGTCACCATCGCGAGTGCGGTAGTAAAAGCGCTCCCGGTCCAGGGGCCGCAACCGGATCCGCTCCGGCTTCTCCCCAAAGGCCGCGGCGAGCGGACCGGTGGGCACAAGCGCCGCCTGCAGCTCGTCCCCTCCGCCTTCGCGGAGATGATGCACCTCGACACGCTCGGACAACCGTTCGTACACGCCGGCATAAAGAGCCAGAGGCAGTCGGGGCGCCTCACCCGTCGGACGGACCGGCCCCGGCATCTGCACGCCCGCCAGCGCCTGGAACACGTAGGCGCCGAGATCTTGCCAGAGGCGTCCGCCGCTCGGGGCGTTGGTGAGGAGCACCACGGCGAGCTCGTCGTCTGGCAGTACCTCCAAGAATGATAGCTGGCCATTGGTGCCTCCACCGTGCCCGATCACGCGATGGCCATCCCACTCGTCGGTACGCCATCCGAGTCCCTGCTGTCCCCGGCCGCTGGGGCTAGCCGGTCTGACCACGCTCGGCGTTTGCATCAGGGCCACGGAGGACGGCGACAGCACCTGGCTTCCATCGGGCGCCCGGCCCCCGTCCAGATGCATGCGGACGAATTGCAGCACGTCCAGAGCCGTGGCCGAGGTCACGCTGCCAGCGGGCGCGGCGGAGCGGTCCATCATAATCTGTCCGACCACGCGGGCAGCCCCCGACTCATCGAAATAATGGCCCACCGCATACCGATGCCCGATCATTTCCTCAATGAGGACAGTGGTCGCACGGAGACCCAGAGGCCGCAACAGACGCTCGGCCAGCACCTCGTGATACCGCTGGCCGGTCATCACCTCCAGCAACCGCCCCGCCACCACAAAGGCGGAGTTGCAGTAGGAGAATCGTTCTCCCGGCCCGTGGATCTGGCCAAGCTGAGCCAACGACTCCACGTAGCGTGCCAGAGAATCGTCACCAGGGCCAAACGCCTCGAAGTAGTCGCCTTCGATGCCGCTCGTGTGGTTCAAGAGCTGGCGCACCGTGATCTGGGCGGCCGCTTCCGGATCCTTCAGACGAAAGGTGGGCAGATAGGTACGCACGGAGCGATCGAGCTCGATCCGTCCCTCCTCCACCAGTTGCATGATGAGCGATGTGGTGTACACCTTCGTGTTCGAGCCGATCTGGAATAGGGTCTCGGGAGTAACGGAGACGCCTGTGCGAACGTTAGCGACGCCGGAGGAGAGCTCCACACCGGCGTCGTGGTAGCGTATGGCCAGCGAGGCACCCGGCACTCGATGGTGCTGACGCAACGTGTGCAACGCCTGTTCGAGGGCAGGAACGTGATCCAGGAGTCGTGTACTGCTCACCGACAGCCTCCCTTAGTGAATAACTGGTCCTTGATCCGTTATCGCGGCTGGTTGAGAGCCGCGCAGCCGCCCTTGTCCCGGTGCCCGAGTCCTCGACAGCAAACATCCCGGGCGACGCCCGGGATGTTGATGCCTCTCGATCAATGATCGTCCTCTTCCCAGTTCCCGGCGTGGTATGCCGCGAGATGCTCACCCACGGTGAACCCGTCGCCGCCCCCGGCACTGGCGGAACCGCCGCCGGCCGCCAGCTCCTCGTCAGCTTCGCGCTTGGACAGGGAAATCCGCTTGGCTTCCGCGTCCACGTACAGGACTTTGACCTGGATCAGGTCGCCTACCTGCACGGCTTCGGCTGGAGTCGCAATACGATGGTCCGCCAACTGCGAGACGTGCACCAGGCCGTCCACACCGGGCTCCAACTCGACAAACGCACCGAAAGCTGCCAGCCGGACGACTTTGCCGGGGTAAATGTTACCCTCCAGGTATCGTTCGGCCACGGTCTCCCATGGGTTGGGCATGACCTGTCTCAGCCCGAGCGAAATCTTCTCCTTGTCACGATCCAGGCGGAGGACCTTAACGTTAACCGTCTGTCCCTCTTGCAGAATCTCAGACGGATGCTGGATTCGCCCCCACGACATTTCCGAGATATGAAGGAGGCCGTCCACCCCGCCGAGGTCAATAAAGGCCCCGAAGTCGGTGAGGCTCTTGACGGTACCTGGCCGGACCTGGCCCTCCTCAATCTCGTTCCAGAGGGTTTCCCGAAGGGACTTGGACTCCTCTTCGAGCACTACCTTACGCGAGAGGATGGCCCGACGCTTCGACCGGTCCAGCTCAATAACCCGCAGGCGGAGGGTCTGACCCAAAAACGGCTTCAAATCATTGATATACCCGCGGGCAACATGGGATGACGGAACGAAACCTCGTAGCCCCACGTCGACGACCAGCCCACCGCGAACCACTTCGGTAACTTCCGCCTCGATAACCTCATTTTGCTGCATCACGTCTTCCAGGCGCTTCCATGCCTCGACCTCGTCTGCCCTCCGCTTGGACAGCCGCAGCATGCCCTCCTCGCCTTCCCAGCCGAGGACATAGACCGATACGGTGTCGCCGAGCTTCACAACTTCTTCCGCGCTCTCGACGCGCCGATGACTGAGGTCGTGCAGGTGGATGATGCCTTCGGACTTGGCGCCCACGTCGACCAGCACGCTGTCGCCCGACACCTGCACCACCGTGCCCGTGACAACCTGACCGGGACGTACGTCCTCCACAGCGCCCATGCCCATGGATTGTTCCAGGATGTCCTGCTCACGGGGCTCGCGCTCACCGTTGTCTGAGTCGGGGTTAGGGTGCTTGTCGATTGGCTCTTCCATCAAAGACCTCCAAAAACCGCTCATAGGGCGGAAGCGGCCCGTCTCGCGACGGTGCTTACCAGATTCTATACCTTCACGCCGAGCGGAGCCATACCCCTCCCGGCCCGGATTGCGTTTACCTGGGCCGCAATCTCACGCATGACCCGCTCGGAGGCTTCGTCCGCCGTCTCGTCCTGTTTTATGTAAAACGGCTCACCCATAGAGAAGGTCACGGGCTTGCGAAATCCATAAGGACCCACCACACCCACGGGAACCACCGGCACTCCGGCGGCGCGTGCCAACACCGCCACCCCACGTCGCGGCGCCTGCAATTCACCGGTCGCACTCCGATGCCCCTCCGGGAAAATGAGGACGATCCCCCCTGCTCGCAGAATGCGCAAGGTATGCTTGAGCGCGCGCCGGTCCGCGCGCCCCCGTCTCACGGGATAGGCGTGCAAGGCGCGATACAGAGACGATAACCCCGGATACTTGAACATTTCCACTTTGGTCATAAACCAGACCGGCCGGGGCAGCAGTGTCGCCAGCACAGGAGGATCCATGGCGCGGATGTGATTGCACACGACGATCGACGGTCCCGGCGGCAGATGCTCGAACCCCGAGTAGCGCAGCCGATAGTACGAGAAGAACACCAGCCGTGCGACCCAGTACGTAAAGCAGTAAAACCCGCGCGAGCCCATGTCAGGGTGTCCCCCCGCAAGCGCGTGCGGCCGCCGCCAGGATTTGCTCCACCACCGCCGCCACCGATAGGCGGGAGGTATCGATATGCAGCGCGTCGGCCGCCTCGCGCAGCGGCGCCACCTCGCGCTCCATGTCGAGACGGTCGCGTCGGCGGATATCCTCTTGCAAGCTCTCGAGGCTCATGACGAACCCCCGCGCCCTCAATTCTGCCTGGCGCCGCGCTGCCCGCACCGCCAGATCCGCCGTCAAAAACACCTTGAGCTCGGCGTCGGGGAGCACGAACGTGCCAATGTCGCGTCCGTCCATGACGACGCCTCCCTCCTGCGCCAGCTCACGTTGGCGGCGCGTCATGGCGGCCCGCACAGCGGGGTAGCCAGCGACCAGCGACACGCTGGCATGCACTTCGGGCGTGCGGATCTGCTCGGAGACCTCCTCGCCGTCGACCAGGACGCGGGTATCGGCATCGTCGGGACCTGCCGCGATAAGCGTCAGGTCCATCGTATCGAGAACACGCGCGACCGCCCGCGCATCCCTCAGATCGACGCCGGAGCGCAGCGCCTTCCAGGTGAGCGCGCGGTACATGGCGCCGGTGTCGACATAGTGATAGTGGAGCCTTTGGGCCACCGCCCGCGCGACCGTACTCTTCCCCGCGCCCGCCGGCCCGTCTACGGCCACCCGCAGCGCCCTCATGTCCAAAGACTCCGGTCCCGTCCCGCCACATCCGGCCGCAGGGTCCGGGCACCTCCGCGGTAAACGTGACACACGGAATCCTGGGCGACGTCGCGGTTCCACAGCATCAAGACCCGTACGACCCGTTCCAATGCACCCGGCACCCGGACTTCCTGAAAGCACATCAACGGCACGTCCACCCAACCCAGCTGTCGGGCGGCCTCGGCCGGGAAAGCCGCGTCTAGGTCATCCGTCAGCGTGAACAGCACGGCTGACAGGTCCTCAGACTGAATGGCGTTGCAGGACTGCATTTCCTGAAGAAGGTCCCGGGTCGTAGTCAAAATCGATTCTCGCGAATTCTTGTCCACGGTAGCAGCCCCGCGGATCCCCCGCACCCGCATCCCTCCGCGTCTTGGCGACAGCATAACACAGGCCCGAGGCGTCTTGACCCCGGGCCGGCGTGTTCTGCCCTCAATGGGGAAACGTATTGCGTTGGGCCTCTTGCTGGATGCGTGCCTGACACTTATCACAGATGTAGGTTTCGATCTGCGCGTCGCGGGCCTGTTCGTAGTCGTCTTCCCATTTGGGCACCTCGTGCGTCCCGCCGCAGACCGTACAGCGAATCGTGATCGGCGCCACGCTCCTTTCGGGGGCATGATGAGGGCAGCCGGCATTCAGACTGGAGGGCTTGGACAGGATGCATCCGTCCCTTCCCCTACTCCGTCTACCCATGCCTCATTATACGAGTGCCGATGCATGGGCTTGCCTGCCATCGCCGGTGCGGGAGGCCGGGCGGGATTACCTGCGGGCGGAGCGGGTCACGCACCGCTTTGTGCATCCGGACGACGGCATGCTGCTCGCCCGCATCGATGGCTGGCAGGCAGATCGCGCCCCGCGGGCCTGGCCTGACTGCGACGGTATGCGGATAGCCTGCAGCTGCGGACGACGCCAACCCTGTCCCCATATCGCGGCACTGCTGATGGCATTTGCAGAGGCGCCGGCGACGTTTTTGCCCCTGGTCCTCCGGCCGCAATCGCAGGACTTCTGGGATGCCGTTCTGGGATGGGCCAGCGGGACTGCTTTTCCGTGGGCCGCGATAGAAGCGCGGATGCGGCAGAACCGGACCGAGGGCCCTGAAGACGTTCTGAGCCGGGCGCCCGCCGGCCAGGCACTGTCCGCCCTGCGGGTATGGATCGAAACCGCACCGGCGGAGCGGATCCAAGACGCCGTGCGGGGCGCGTGGCGGGAGGTCTTGGCGCGCGCGGCCACCCCGCCGGTGTCCCCGGCCGAGGCCGGGGGATTCCTCGATCTCCTCGCGCGTCACCCCGATTTGGACCTCGAAGCCCTCCTGCCGGCCGTGCGACCAGCAAACGCGGTCGAGCCGCTCCTGCTGGCAGCCCTGTACCGCACGGAGGCGGACTTTACGGACCGAGCGCGGCCGTCCGTGCTGCTGCGCGCCCGCACGCTGGCCCTTCTCTACGCCGACTGGCTCTATGCCCAGGGGCGCACGTCTTCCGTCCGCCGCTCGCTCCAGCCGTTTTCGGTTTTGAAACCGGCCGGGCTTCGTCTCGGGGACTGGCTCTTTACCCATGGCCAGCCAGGTGAGGCGCGGCGGCTCTGGGAAGAGACGCGGCCACGAAATGCCGCGGAAGAGCGTCAGCGCGCGGAGCGCCTCAAACTCCTGACCCGCTCTGGCGCTCCCGCAGATCCGGGGCCGGAGTGATGCCGGGGATGCGGCCGCGCTTGGCCACGGCCACCCCCTCGACCTCTTTGACATCCATCGTCATGTCAATCGGCGACGCAGCCGCAATGTAGCTTCCTACCCCGAAACCCGTGGCGCCGGCGCCCCGAAGCTCCCGCACGCGGTCAGGATTCAGGCCGCCCGACACGAAGATGCCCACCTGCGGAAATCCCGCTTGGCGCAGACGTTCGCGCAGCTCCCGAACGAGTCCCGGGCCGACTCCCCCCCGCTCGCGCGGGGTATCGAGACGAATCGACTCCAGACGCGGCCCGAGAGCCCGTGCCACCCGGATGGCTTCCTCCGCTTCGTCCCGAAACGTGTCTACGAGGACCGTGCGGGGAACGCTGGACGGCATGAGCTCGTCGAAGACCGTGGCGACCGACACGGTGTCGCCGGCAATCAACATCAGGGCATGCGGCATCGTCCCCGCCGGTCGCAGTCCGGCCTGGCGCGCTCCGAGAATCGTGGACGCGCCCGCGGCGCCCCCGACCAGCGCGGCCCGGTCCATGACCGACGCGACCGCCGGGTGTACGTGACGCGCGCCAAAGGAGATGACAGGAGCTCCACCCGCCGCCTCCACCACTTCGCGGGTGGCCGTGGCCCAGCCGCTGGATGAGGCCAGCATGCCCAGTAACGCGGTCTCGAACAGGCCAAAAGCGCCATAGGCCCCCCGGATCCGCATCACCACCTGGTGTGGCTCCAGCGGGTGCCCTTCTGGCAGCGACCAGACGCTCACGGGCAACGGCTTCAACAGGGCCAGTGCCTCTTCTACACCGGCCAGATATCCGCCGCGGTTCGCAAAAATCTCGGCGGTGACGACGGTATCCCGCCGCCCAATCTTCTCCAGTACCTCGAGCGACCCGACGAAATAAACGTCAGCGGTGAGGCCGCGGCGAATCTCCTCCGCGCTTGCGGACCGGATTCCGCGGTCGGGGGGTGTCCAATTCTCGATGTCGGCGAGCGTCAGGCGCTCCGGTTCTTCGTGAGCCACCGGTGGACTTCGTCTCCTTTACGGCACGTACGACAGCTGCGGATGTTCCCGTGCGCGGTTCTTCGCCGGCTGCCGGGTCTCGACCTCCCACGAGGTGATAAAGCGCCTGCACTTCGTCAGGGCGGAGGGGACGCGCGCTCCCTTCGGGAAGCTCTCCTAGGGTGAGCGAGCCATATCCCGTGCGAACGAGATCCAGCACCGGGTTGCCGACCGCCTGGAACAGGCGCCGCAGCTCGCGCTTGCGCCCTTCGCGCAGGGTCACCACGACCCGGCTCCGGTCCCGCCCGCGATCGATAACGCGTGCGCTCTCCGCACGCAGTCGGCCCTCCTCGAAGGTGAGCCCGCGGCGGATGCGGGCCAGCCGGTCTGACCCCGGAAACCCCTCAACGACCACCTCATACACCTTGGCCACGCCGTAGCTCGGATGCATGAGGCGGTGGGCGAGCCAGCCGTCATCGGTCAGCAACAAAAGTCCCCGCGATGGGGTGTCAAGACGTCCCACCGGAAAGAGCCGGCCCACCCCCGCTGGCACGAGATCGGTAACCAGACGGTCTGCATGGCGGTCCTTGACGCTCGAGGTATAACCGGCCGGCTTGTTAATCATCCAGTAGTGCCTCTTGGGCGTCACCTTCGGAATCAGCCGCCCGCCGACGGTTATCCGGTCGCGCGCCGGATCGGCCCGATCCCCAATGGCGGCCGTCACCCCGTTGACCTTCACCCGTCCGTCCCGGATCCACTCTTCAGCCTGCCGACGCGAGGCCAGGCCCGCCTCGGCCAGAATACGCTGCAGACGGGCCTCACTCATCTCAGGCTCGGATCCGGAAGACGACTTCTATCTCAACCGGTGCGTTGAGCGGCAAGGCACTGACGCCGACGGCCGAACGGGCATGTCGCCCCTCGTCGCCGAAGATCTCCTGGAGGATCTCGGAGGCACCATTCACGACCTTCGGCTGATCATAGAAATCCGGCGACGACTGCACGAAGCCCACCACCTTGATGACTGCCTCCAGAGCGTCCACGCCGCCGACCGCAGCGGCAGCCACCGCCATCGCATTCAGCGCCGATTGGCGGGCCGCCCGGTAGCCATCGTCCAGGCTCACCTCCGCGCCGAGTCGCCCCGTCGTCGGAATCGCGCCGCCCTCGAAGGGCAGCTGGCCCGACGTCCATACGAGGCGCCCCTCCCGCCTGGCCGGGACATAGGCTGCCACGGCTCCCGGCGGCGGCGGCAGTTCAATTCCCATTTCTCGCAAGCGCTCACTTGGTGCCCGCATCTCGCCACCTCCGCCCATCTCCGAAGTCCGCATCGAGCCTATCATGGCCGATTTCGGGCGGCAACCGCGAAAGCTCGTCCCCCCCGCTGAATAAGGTGAAAGGGGGGCGATGTATGAGCGGATTCGTAGATGCGCTGTCCATGCTGGCCATTCCGGTTCTGCTCGGTGTGATCCCCCTCTACGGGTGGCTTAGGGGCCTGAACGTGTACGAGACCTTCGTGGAAGGAGCGGAAGAAGGTTTTCGCATGGCCATCCTCATGCTGCCGTATCTCGTGGGGATATTGGTGGCGCTCAGCATTTTTGAGGGGTCGGGCGCCATGGCCGCGGTGACCAACGCGGTCGCCGCGCCCCTTCATTGGCTCGGCGTACCGGCACCCGTGGTGCCGCTGATGCTGGTGCGTCCCCTCTCCGGGGGAGCGGCGCTCGGCATGACCGCGGACATCCTGCACCGCTATGGACCGGACTCGGTGGTGGGCCGGATCGCATCCACCCTCCAGTCCAGCACCGACACCACCTTCTATGTGGTGACCCTCTATTTTGGTAGTGTGGGCATCCGCCACATCCGTCACGCGCTATGGATTGCCCTCATTGGTGATTTAGCCGGGTTTGTGGCCGTGATCCTACTCGGGCGGATGCTCTGGGGTTAGCGCGGGCGGAGACTGCCCCCGACCACGCCAGAGGCGGTCGACCCCGAGAGCTACGATCATGGCGGTGCCGGTCGCCAGAGCGGTAGGGCCCACGATGACGGTCGGGTGGGTGGAGCCCGCCGCCACCCGGAGCGCGATGACGGTGGCCGGCACGAGATTGAGGACAGCGGTGTTGGCTGCCAGAAAGGTAATCATGGCGTCGGACGCAACCGTGCGCCGGTCGTTCAGCCGCGACAGGTCCTGCATGGCTTTTAGACCGAAGGGGGTGGCGGCCGACCCCATTCCTAAAATGTTCGCCACCAGGTTCATGCTGATATGACCGAAGGCCGGATCGTCCCGGGGCACGCTCGGAAACAGTCGTCGGAGCAGGGGGGCCAAGAGACGCGCGATGGCCGCCAAGAGGCCCGACTTCTCCGCCACCCGCGCCATGCCGAGCCATAGCGTCATGATGCCGATGAACCCAAAGGCCACCTCCACCCCCTTTTGGGCGGCGGTAATGGCCGCGCGGGTCACCTCCGCAGTGTTGTGATGAAGGCCACTCACGAGCAGGCCCCCGACGATGAGCAGCACCCAGACGGCGTTGACGACGAGACTCACCTCGGCCAAGCTTATGCCGCCCGACCGGGCCTCACGTCTGCGCCCCGCCGAGGAGCGCGGTCAATTCCTCCACGAGCCGCACACCCACCAGGGTCACCGTGGTGTCGTGACGCGCGATCACGGTCAGCGGGACCTCAGGCGCCGCCGGCAGCGAGGGTCCGGCAAGCTGGGTGACGTCGCACACCGCCAGCGGTCCCTGCTGCCCGGCGTCCGCGAGCGCCCGGACGAGATGACGGAGCTGGAGGGGGGAGTGCGGGCAGGTGGGCGCCGTGTACAGGGTTGCGGCCGCACCTCGGCCACGCATGCGGCGGGCCGTCGCTGGCCCGGAGAGCAGGTAGGCCGCCTGGATCAAGCTCACAAACTCATAACCCCGCGGCCATCCCCGCATCACTAAGAGCGGTACGGCCGATTCGGGTGGACGGAGGCGTATTTCGGGGGCGGACCCGTCTGGCAGAAACTCCTCGTCGATCACGAACTCAATCGACGGCGTCAGCGCCGCCCACTCCCGCAATGTCCCCAGTTCCGGAGCCTCCATGCCGCGTGTATCGAGGGCGACCTCCACCTGAACCGGACCCAGATACAACGAGGCCATCGCGCGAATCGTCCGGCGCTGGCGCCCGCTAAATGGCACGGGAACTGCTTATGGCGGCCCGCAGCCGGAAACGAGCCCAGGCCACCATCCCCCCGGAGAGACAGTACACGTGACGAAAGCCGCGGCGCCGGAGCTGGTGATAGATGTGGATCTCGCGATAGGCACTCCGGCAGACCAGCACGATGCGTTGGTCGGGCGTCCAGACCCGACTCATCTGCGGGATGCGCGCCCGCGGCACCGAGACCGCCGTCCCGATGTGCGCCGCACGAAATTCTTCCGTGGGTCGGATATCGGCCAGCACCATAGGTTCCTGCGCCTGTAGCCAGGCCTCCAGACGTTCCGGGGTTACCCACGCCACCCGGATCCACGGACGCACCTGCCAGACCACGACACCCGCCAGCAAGAGCGCCAAAATCCAGTCCAGTCCGTTGCCTCCCCGAACCAGTGTACCGAAACGCGGTCTACCACGGGGATGGTTCCGGCCAGGCCAGGCGCTCGCGCGCGGCCGTGAATTCCCGTGCCAGCCGTTCCAGGCGGACATCCAGCTGGCGCGTATCGTCCTCCTCCATGACGATGGCCAGGATACGGGCCTCGAGACTTCCCCGCCTCCGCTCCAGGTGTCGGAGAATGACGTCGAGCTCCCCTATCACCTGCCGGAAGAGGTCAATCTTCTCGTGTAGGAGACGCAAGATGTGCTCTTCCACCGTATCCAGGGTCACTAAGTTGAAGATATGCACGGTCTCTGCCTGCCCGATCCGGTGCAGCCGGCCGATGCGCTGCTCGATGCGCATGGGATTCCACGGGAGGTCGTAGTTGATGAGGTGGTGGCACCACTGCAGATTCAATCCCTGCCCCCCCGCCTCTGTCGACACCAGCACCGGACCGCCATCGCGAAACCACGACAGACGTCGCTCCCGCTCCCCGAGGCTCAGATTCCCGTGAAACGTGCGACTGTCAATCCCGGCGGCACCGAGCCTCTCCACGAGCCGCTCCTGGGTGCCGCGAAACTCCGTGAAGACCACCACCTGCCGCCCAAGAGTTCGGATGAGCTCCAGCGTACGCCCGGCTTTGGCGGGTTCCGCTATCCGGTCCAGTTCCGCGAGAAGGGCCCCCTGCTCCGACGCGAGCCACTCTGCGCGGGCGAGGGTCGGACGCAGCGCATCCGGGCTGGAACACAGTTCGCGCTGCAAGGTCAGGACGGGCAGGATGCTGGTCTCCTCACGCCGGCGGCTACGGTATTCTGCCCGGAGCCGCCCCTCCAGATGGTCATAGAGCGTGCGTTCATCGGAGGACAGCCGGATGGGACACAGGGTCACCTCCCGTTCGGGCCATGGCCCCCCTGCCTGCTGGCGGTCATGGCGTACCATCACCTGCTCCAACAGCGCGCGGAGCTCGGCCGCATTCTTCGGCGTGCGCTTGTCCAGGATGAACTGCCGGTAGAACTGCAGGTACGATCCGAACAGGCCCGGTTTCACAAGATTCACCAGCTGATAGAGCTCAGTCAGCTGATTTTCCATCGGCGTGGCCGTCAGGAGAATCAGATGCTGGCGGGCCAGCGAGGCGACCAGTTCGTGGTTTTGGGTGCGGGCGTTCTTCAGGCGGTGGGCCTCGTCCACGATCACGAGACCGAACCGCGTCTGCGCCAAGGCGTCTCGGAAGGGCGAGCGTTTGGCCGTGTCCAGTGACTGGATGAACACCTCCCCGCGGTCCTTCGGGCTCAGCTGGGCGCACCATCCGAATTTCTCACGCCACTCCCGCCGCCACTGCCCGACCAGTCCGGCGGGAGTCAGGATGAGCGTCGGGCCATCGAGACCTCGGACCGCCAGTTCCGCCCGGATGAGGCCCGCTTCGATCGTCTTGCCCAGTCCCACCTCGTCTGCCAGGATGGCCGAACCCCCCAGGACGTCTACGACCCGCCGCACCGTGTCGACTTGATGTCGATAGAGACGGAGCCCGGCCACCATCCGTTCGCGGATGAAGGGCGCGCACTTTAGGCCCATGAGGTCCACACCCGGAGCCTCCACCCCCGCCGCCGCCAACCCGGACATTACACGCACCTCCCTGCCTCGATACCCGCCGCCATACCACGGTCCTCCGCGACAGGACCCTGAAGCCGCCGCAATTCCTCCACCGTCGGCAGGCCCCCCCGATCGAGGAGTGCTTCCATAGGGACCGGTCGTACGCGGGGCCAAAATGGAACCGATCGATGGAGGGTACTACGCACGGTGAAGGCTTCCGGACCTCGGTCGAGGTCCTCCCGGCCCACGGGCCAGGAGACGCGTGCGTCCGGACCCGCCCGCGCCGAGTACACGGCGGCCATGGTCCGCCGGGGCCCGTTTTGCAGGTAGTCGATGTACACCCGCGCCCCACGGTGAGCCACCCGGCGCGCCACGGTGGCATCCTCCGGCAGG
>JAKATP010000090.1 GCA_021818685.1 Bacillota bacterium
TGCGATCCGGCGGTACAGGTGCTGGTGGCCCTCGCAGGCCCCCTTTCAAGCTTGCTGTTCGCGGGGATGGGGGCGCTCCTCATGCGCACCGTCGCCGACCCGTCGGACTTGCTGTCGTTCTTTACGGTCGTGAACGGGGGGCTGGCCGCGTTCAACCTGCTCCCGGCGGCACCACTCGACGGGGGTCGGATCCTGCGAGCGTTTCGAAGCCGTCGGGTCGGATCGGGGCGGGCCGAGCGCGAAAGCCGCCGGCTCGGACTCGGGGTGGCGGTCCTGCTGGCGGCCGCTGCGCTGACGCTGGCCGCGTTCGGTCGACTGGCGTGGCCGCTCGCGATGGTGGCCGTGTTTTTGGGCTGGGCGTCGCGAGCCCCCCGCTATCAGCGTCTGTGGACAGTCCATGAGCTCGCAACGCGCGTGGCCGCCGTCGCGCGGCGGCCGGTGTGGCCGCTGGCGGACCTGGCCGTCCACCAGAGGGCCCCTTTGTCCCTGGTGCTGGATGCCATGCACCCCCGCGCCGTGCACCGGGTGGCAGTGTTCGGGGACCGCCTGGAGTTCTTGGGATTAGTGTGGGAGCGCGACATCCTGCAAGCTCTCGAAGAGCGCGGCCCAACTCTCCCGGTGGGCATGCTGATTGGGAACCCGCCCGCGGGACGTCCCCCCCAAAATTGACCTGCCCGCCGCCACAATTTATGATGAACGTCAAGAGATGGCAGAATGGGCGTGGCAAAAGGCCGCGCGTCATCGAGGGGGGATCGTACCGATACGCGAGGGGACAACCTGCCCGGACCGACAATTTCATATGTGAGGGACCGTCGTATGACCTACTCGGAGTACGTAAATAGGAAGGGGCATCCAGATGGCACGGCGTAGACGACGCCGCTGGGGCATTCTTCCGGCGCTCCCGACGGCGGGAACGGCCGAGGCGGCCGAGACTCTACCGGCCGAGGCCGAGACCGAAGCAGAGGGCACGGAGAAGACCCCTGAACCGCAACCTTTCAAAGAGCTTTTGCTGAATTTTGGGACCCGCTACAGCCGCCTCGCGGTGTTGGAAGACAGTCAGCTGGTTGAGTTTTACATCGAGCGTGACGAGGGAGATCAGGCAGCCGGCAACATCTACAAGGGACGCGTGGAAAACGTGTTGCCCGGCATGCGGGCAGCTTTCGTGAATGTGGGCCTGGAAAAGAACGCGTTCCTGTACGTCGATGATGCATCGGCGCCCGACAAGGGTGCCCGTCACCGCCCTATTCAGGACGTGCTGAAAGTGGGCCAGGACATCATCGTGCAGGTGGTGAAGGAGCCCATCGGCACCAAAGGGGCGCGCATCACCACCAACCTGTCGCTGCCGGGCCGTTACGTGGTCCTCACACCCTACTCGGACACCATCGGAATCTCGCGCCGGATCGAGGATCCGGCCGAGCGGGACCGCCTGCGGGCTATTGCGGAGAAGATCCGGCCGCGGGGCATGGGCATCATCGTGAGGACCGTCGCTCAGGGTGCGAGCCACCGGGCGCTGCAGCGCGATCTGGCCTACCTGCGGCGGCTGTTGGCCCGGGTTCGCCACAAAGCCAAGACCACGCGTGAGCCGGGTATCCTCCATCGGGAGGTGGGGCTCATCATGCGCACGGTGCGCGATCAGCTCGATGACACCGTGGACCGGTTCATCGTGGACGATCCGCAGGCGTTCGAGCGGGCGCTGGAAGTGGTGACCTCGTTGTCGCCGCAGCACAAGGACCGGCTGCAGCTCTGGCAGGAAGACCGCCCTCTGTTTGAGGTGCGGGGCGTGGAAGCGGAGTTGGACCGGGCGGTCAAGCGGCGCATCTGGCTCAAGTGCGGCGGTTATCTCATCATCGATGAGACCGAAGCCCTCACCGTCATTGACGTCAACACGGGCAAGAACGTGGGGACCACGGATCTGGCCGATACCGTGCTCGTGACCAACCGCGAGGCCGCCGTCGAGATCGCGCGCCAGCTCCGGCTCCGCGACATCAGCGGGATTGTCCTGGTTGACTTTATCGACATGGAGAAGGAGGAGCATCAGGCCGACGTCATCCACACCTTCCAGCGGGCGCTCAAGTCAGACCGCACCCGCGTGACGGTGCTGGGCCTCACCCGGCTCGGACTGTTGGAAATGACGCGCAAGAAGGTGCACGAAAGCCTGCTCTCGCAGCTGACCCGCCTGTGCGGCGATTGTGACGGCCGCGGACGGGTGCTGTCCGAGGAGGTGGTGGCCCAGCGGCTGCGTGAGCGCCTGGCCGACCGGCTTCGGGAGTCGGGCGCGGAGGCCATTCTGGCCGAGGCACATCCGTCAGTGGCCTCGCACCTGATTGGACCGGGCGGTGCTAACCTGAGGGAACTGGAACGGGTTACCGGGCGCGCGGTCTTCATCCGGGGATCGGCCGACTGCGGACCGGAAGAACTTCGGGTGCGGGCCCAGGGGACCCGCCAGGAGGTGGAGCGGCAGGCATTTCCCGTGCAGGAGGGCGAGCGGCTCAAGATCCTGATTGAAGAGCGGCATGCCACCAACAGCAAGAACGGTATCGCCCGGGTCGAGGGGTATGTCATCGATGTGGAGGGAGGCGGCCATCGCGTCGGCGAGCGGGTGGAGGTGGAGGTGCAGCGGGCACTTCGGACCTTTGCCACCGCCAGGATTGTCGACGCCACCGAAGTGGTGCCGGCGATGGCGCCGGAAGCGCGCTCCTCGGCTCGTTAGCGGACCTCTCGGGGACCCGGGAGACTTCGGGGACCGCGCGCTGGCGGCCCCCGTTTGGAAACGGCACCGGACTGTAAAGTGGTACGGCGCATCTGATAAACGTGCCCCGGCTGCAGTCGGATGAGGCCGGATCAAATCCGGCGCTCAGGTCAGGCCGTCGGGCCTTCGTCGGCCCGGGGCCAGAGCAGGGTCACCGAAGTGCCCCGCCCCTCCTCCGAGTGCAGCTCGATGCGGCCGCCATCGCGTTCCACCAGTGCTCGGGCGAGGGCCAGGCCGAGGCCGAAGCCTTCCGTGACCCGGGTGTGTTGGCCGCGATAGAAGCGCTCAAACACTTGGGACAACTCGGAGCGCGGGATGCCGGGCCCGCTGTCGGACACCTGAACCCCTACCAGGCCGTCCTGTTCTAGAAGGCGCAGTTCCACCCGGCCGCCGCTGGGCGTGTACTTGAGGGCGTTGTCCAAGACTGCCCACAGCGCCCGCTCGAGATCCCAGGGCGTCGCGTTCGCGGAGAGGTCCCGCGGGTACACGGCTACAGCCAGATTCGGAGCCAGCACGGCGGCGTCCTCGCCCACGGCGGTCACCACGGCCTGCAGATCCACCCGTTCCCGCTGCGGGCGATCCGAACGCGTGCGCTCGAGACGCATGAGGTCGTCCACCAGACGGATAAGGCGGTCCAGCACCTGTCGACTCTGCTGCAGGCTCTCCTCACGGACGGCGGGGTCGAGGTCGTCGCCTTCTTCAAGCAGGCCGAGATTGCCGGCCAGCACCTGGAGTGGCGTCCGCAGTTCGTGGGCGGCGTGCGCCAGGAACTCGCGGTCCCGTGCCGCATCCTCGTCGACCATCGTGAGCAGGCGATTGAAGGTGTGCGATAGACGATTGAACTCGTCGTCGATGTCCGACCACTGGGGGAGAGCCCGGACCTGCCGGGACGAAAGCATCGCGGTGGCGGCCGATGTCATGCGGTCCACGGGATCGAGCATGCGGGTGGTGGCCCAGCGCGCCAAGAATACGGCCGCCAGGCCGGCTGCCAGGCCCACCAGGGCCAGCACTAAAAACGACTCGCGCAGCAGATCGGCATCTGACGCGAAGGAGGTGGCAACCAGGACGGTATACGGGTGCTGGTGCATGCGGGTCGTGACCAGGGGATCGGGACTGAAGATGGCTGAGAGGCCAAGCGGAGGGATCGGTGTCACAGCGTTCGGACTGCCCCAGCGAGCCGATCCGCGTGTGACCCACACCATGGGATCCTCGTGCCGCTGGAAGCGGGTCAACAGGGCCGGAGGGGAACTGCCCTCGGTGAGATGGTCCAAGAGTTCGATGGCCTGGGCTCTCGACGCGGCCACCGTGATGTCGTAGAAGTGAATGACGGTCCCGGCCCAGGTCACGGCGCCAAATCCCACCACCAGGACGACCATCGCCAGTGCCGCCTGGCGGGTGAGACGCTGGCGGAGGGACAGTCTCACACCCGCTCCGGGGACCTGGCCTCTGCGATCGCCAGGCGGTAGCCGATGCCGCGGACCGTCACGATCTTCGGTTCGTCGTCCCCGTGCTCACCGTCGGCGCCCAGCTTCTGGCGCAGGTAGCCAATGTACACGTCGACCACATTGGATCCCCCCCCATACCCCCAGCCCCACACCCGCTCCAGAACCATGTCCCGGGTTACGGTCAGATTGCGGTTGTCTACCAGATAGAGGAGGAGGTCGAACTCCCGGCGGGTGAGATCCACCGCGTGCCCGCCCACCGTGACCTGGCGGCTCCGCGGGAAGATGAGCCAGCATCCCAGCTCGATCGGCTGGTCGGGCGAGCGGACGGGGCCCGGACGGCGCACCAGGGCCCGGGCGCGGGCCACGAGTTCCCGGGGGGCAAAGGGTTTCACCAGATAGTCGTCGGCTCCCGCCTCCAATCCCGCCACCCGGGAATCAATGGAGTCCCGAGCCGTCAGCATCAAGATACGGGTCGAGCAGGCTGCCCGAATGGCGCGGCAGACATCCATCCCGTCCATGTCCGGCAGGTTCAGATCGAGCACGATAACGTCAAAGTCGCCCCGCATGGCCTGGGCGACGCCGTCCCGGCCCGTGGCCTCCGGCACCACCATGAAGCCGGCGTGCTCGAGGGCCAGTCCGACGATGCGGCGTACCGATGCATCATCCTCAATCAGCAGCACTTGCACGAGTCGATCCTCCTTCACCCGTCATCCTTCAGCACGTTCCTGCCGACCGCGCCCGGTTCGCATGGATTCTACACCATGGATGAAGAGTCCGAGCATGACACTCGCGTAGAGCTCCCGCGCGGCCGCGCGCGGGTGCAGCGCGAAGGTTTGCCATAGACGTGCCCGATCCGCCGCCGAAAGCCAATCCTGCGCGTCCAGGACATCATGGGCCAGCTCATGGAGCGGCCCCTGCAGCCACTCGGTAAGCGGGGTGGGAAAGCCGAGTTTGGGGCGTGCGGCCACCGGGCCAAGGGCGTCGGACGCCGCCATCCGCAGGACCCGCTTGCCGCTCCTGCCCGAGACGAGCCACGGGTCCGGCAGGGAGAAGGCCCATTCTACGATCCGGTGATCGAGATAGGGCACCCGGACCTCGATCTGGTGTCGCATGCCCAGTCGGTCGCACTTCGTCAGCACGTCGTCCGGGAGATAGCAGGTGAGATCGAAGGCCAGCATGGACTTCAGGCGGGTGCGGCCGGATGCCGCCCATGGCATGATGGACGCACCCGGCATGTCGGTGTCTAGCGCTCGGCGGAGGACCCCCACGCCTCCGTAGTGGCTCTCGACCGGATGAAGAGCGCTCTTCAGGCGGCGAAGCCCAGGCCAGTCGGCATCCAGGAGGCGCCGGAGCCGCGCTTTGCGTAAGGCGACGGCCAGTGGTCGCAGGCGCTCAAGCCAGGCCGCCTCCCCGTAGGACGGATAACCGCCAAACACCTCGTCGGCACCTTCTCCGGCCAGGAGCACCGTCAATCCAAGCTCGCGCGCCGCCTCTGCCACCATGTCGAACGTGAGCACGGTCGGGTCACCGAGCGGTTCGTCCAGGGCCTCGGCCACGGCGACGATTCGACGCTCGACATCGGCCCGGACCGGCACCGGGATAGATAGGAGACCCAGCTGGTCTGCGAGTTGTGCGGCGGCTCCTGACTCGTCCTCGGCCGTGCGGGAGGCGCCGGGAGCGAGGGTGAGGGCCGGAAGACCACGAGTTTCCTGGGCCGCCGCCCAGGCGACCCAGGCCGAGTCGACCCCACCGGAGAGCAAGACCCCCATGCGCCGGTCGGCGGCCAGGTGGTCGTGCATGACAGCGGTCCATTGGGCCCGGAGCATCTCTGCTGCGCCTTCGAGAGAATCCGGCAGCAGCTGCAGCGGGCTCTCCGACAGTGTCCACCAGGCCTCCGATCGGGGATGCAGACTGTCTTGCGGCATCAGGCGGTGTCCCGCCGGCAGCTTGCTCACGCCCCGCACGAGGGTGCGGGGGGCGGGGACGAAGCGATGGAAGAGGTAGCGGGGGATGAGGGATTCATCGACCTCAGGCTCAAAGTCCGGCCAGGCCGCAAACGCCTTCAGCTCGGAGGCGAAGCGAATGCGACCTGGAGTCTGCCACACGTATAGCGGTTTTAAGCCGAGACGGTCACGAGCGAGGAGAAGGCTCCCCGTTCGCCGGTCCAGCACCGCCAGCGCAAACATGCCAGTCAGACGCGGCAGCATGGCAGAGCCCCACTCTTCATAGAGGTGGGGCAACAGTTCGCTGTCGGCGTCCGTTGTCAGAATATGGCCGCGCGCCAAGACGAACGCGCGCAGTTCTTCATAGTTATAGAGCTCGCCATTCATGACGGCCCCAATGTGACCGTCCTCCGACCCGTAGGGCGGTACCGCCTCGACGCTCCCGCGGACGGCGAGACGGGTCATCCCGATGACGCCCCGGTGGGCGGCGTACATCCCCTCGCCATCCGGACCGCGATGGCGCAGACGAGACAAGGCGCCCAGCACCGCCCGCATGTCCGGGGGTCCGGCCATCGACGGGCGCATGATCCACTCCCCGGCAATCCCGCACATCCGCATTCCTCCCCGCGTTTTCACCTACGGTCACTGGACGGTAGGGTAGGGGAGGAACGTGAAGTCGTCATGGACGCACGGTGAGAAAACCCTTAGGCCCGCTAACCGCCGATGACGCCAGCGAGCCCGCCGAGGGCCTTGCCCACCACCACGCCGACCGCGACCGCCGCGCTGGTGACGAGGAAGAATTGGATCCCGCTCCGCCACCAGGAGCCGTGCGCCACGATGGCCTTTAAGGTGCCCAGCAGGAAGGCGGCGGAAATGGCGAGGGCGATGCTCCACAAGAGTGCCGTCGAGGTCGGAATGGGAAGCAGGAAGGGAATGATGGGGGGCAGGGAACCGGCGATGACCGAAAGTCCCATGACCACGGCATCCTTCCAGGATTGCGACGAGTCCTCCATCATGATGCCCAGTTCCTCTTTCATCATGAAGTCGACCCACTGGGTCTCGTCCTTCATGAGACGCTTGGTGAAGTTGGTGGCCTCCTCGGAGGTAAAGCCCTTGTTGACCAGGATCTCCTCCACCTCGCGGCGCTCCTCGTCGGGGACCTCGTGCACCTCGCGCATCTCCCGCTCCCATTCGGACTGGAAGAACTCGTGCTCCGCCCGCGTCGAGAGGAACTGACCCAGGGCCATCGAGACGGTGGCCGCCACCATGGCCGCAAAGCCGGCCACCACCACCTCGTGCCGACCCATATTGGAGATGGTGACGCTCACCATGACCCCGGTGATGGAGACCAGGCCATCATTCACACCAAAGACGACCTCGCGGATGGAGCGGGCAGCGGGCGGGGCGTGCGTGGTCTCAACGGTTGACGTCGACATACATCCTCCTCGTCATGGCGGCGGTCACGAACGGTTGGGAGCGAGACCGCAGGAAATCACATCATCCACCGGGGGGCGGCGGCGGGGCGGCGGCGAAAACGTGGCCGGCTTCCGTCCCACGTAGAGGATGGCCACCGTCTCCTCTCCGGCCCCAAAACCGAGCGCCTCTGGGATGGCCTGACTGGCCGTCATGCGGCCGGTGCGCCACATGGCATCGTAGCCCGCGTCCGAAAACAGCAAGAGGAGGTTTTCAATGGCGGCTCCGCAGGCCAGGAGGTCCTCCTGATGGCGAATGGGATTCGACGGATCCGTCACCATGCCCACAAAGATAAGCACCGGTGCGCGCAGGAGCTTTTGAGCCTCGCGGTGTTCGGTCCCCGCCGCCACCCAGCCGCGATCGCGCGACTCCTCGGCAAACAAGCGGCCCAATTCTTTTCGATCATCGCCGAATACCACGTGGAAGCGCCACGGAAACGTGTACTTGTGATTGGGCGCCAGGATGGCGAGCCCCACCAGGGTCTTGATGGCATCGAAATCAGGACCAGGAAGATCGGGGTCGAGCAGGGCCGCGGACCGGCGCTCCTCGACTAGGGCAGACAGCGAACGCATGCTTCTCCTCCCGACAAACGTGCGCCAGGTCCGGCGACTCGCCAGGTACATGAATGGACCCGGGACGGATAGTCATCGTTCTGAACCATACACTGTTGAAAATCATCTTGTAAACCGACCGCAAGCGGGCCAGCGCCAATGCGCGGATTGCGACGCACGCGGAGGTGTTCGTGCCTCCGAATCGAATGTAGGGAAGAAAGAACACGCGTCTGGCCTGTTATCCGAGGCTAAGGACGTCTTTATTAAGGAAGGGATGTTCGGTGGCCAAGCGGACGCTACACGAAAAGCGGAGCCATGAGGAGTTTCTCGCGGATCAGCATCGCTATCTGGTTCCGGGTGTCGGTCTCTATTATCAGGATCCCCTGGTGCTGGTGGAAGGTACCGGCACTCACGTCATCGATGACCGCGGCACCCGCTATCTCGACTTTTTCGGCGGCATCTTGACCGTCTCCATCGGACACGCGCATCCTGCCGTGGCCGAGGCCGTCAGCCACCAGGCCCGCACGCTCGTTCACACGTCGACGGAGTACATCACCGAGCCGATGCTGGATCTGGCCGAACGCCTGGCCAGCATGACCCCCGACCGGCTTTCGCAGAGCTTCTTCACGACGAGCGGCACGGAGGCCAACGAGACCGCCGTCGCACTGGCCCAGCAGGCGACGGGCGCGAGTGAAATTATCGCGCTCCGCCACAGTTATTCGGGCCGCTCGCAGCTCGGCATGGGCCTCACCGGGCAGGCGCCCTGGCGGCAGGGGTTCGGGGCCCTTCCCATCCGGCACGCGATGAGCCCGTACTGCTACCGCTGTCCCGTAAAACGCACGCCGGACACGTGCGCCCTGGAGTGCGCCGAAGACCTCGAAGAGCTCATCGCGACGTCGACCAACGGCCGCCCGGCGGCGTTTCTGGCGGAGCCCATTCAAGGGGTGGGCGGCTTTATCACGCCGCCCGCGCCCTACTTCGAAAAGGCCGTGGGGATCGTGCGCCGGCACGGGGCTCTCTTTATCGACGACGAGGTGCAGACGGGATTCGGGCGGACCGGGCATGCCTTCGGCATCAGCTACTATGGGGTCGAGCCCGATATCATGACGTTTGCCAAGGGGCTGGCCAACGGCTTGCCGATCGGGGCGGCGATTACCACACCGGACGTGGGCCGTCACTACCGCGGCCCGACGATCTCCACATTCGGCGGCAACCCCCTGTCGATGCGGGCGGCACTGGCCACGCTGGACGTGATAGACCAAGAGCACCTGATAGATAACGTGCGGGCGTGCGGGGCCGAGCTTCGTGCCGGTTTAGAAGAAATCTCGGACCGCTACCCGGCCGTGGGCGACGTGCGCGGGCGGGGATTGATGCAAGGGATGGAAATGGTGCGGCAGGAAAAGGCGCCGGCCCCCGACCTGGCGGCGGAAGTGATGGAGGGCGCGCGGGATCGGGGGCTTTTGGTGGGACGCGGAGGTCTCTACGGGAACACCATCCGGCTCGCCCCGCCCATGACGGTGCCGCCGGGTGAGATTCGGGAGGCGGTGGCGATCTTGGGTGATACCCTGCAGGCGGTGTACGGGCATCATCCCGAGCTTCGCACGGTGACGCCGACGCGGGTGTCGGTCGAATGAGCGCGGGCTCCCCGGCGGTCGGTCCGGCGCCACTTCCGCATTACATCGCCGGCCAGTATCGGACGCCCGCAGCATCGGAGTGGATGCCGGTCTATAATCCCGCCACGGGTGAGATGACGGCCAGCGTGGCGATGGACGACACGCGGGCGCTCGACCAGGCGGTGGCGGCCGCGCGGGCCGCGTTTGCCGATTGGGCTGCCACCCCCATCATGGAGCGCGCCCGGGTGATGTTTCGTTTTCGCGACCTCCTGGAACAGGCCCATGAGGAGCTTGCCCACTCGGTCACCGGCGAGCATGGCAAGGTTCTTGACGACGCGTATGCGGAGGTGGGGCGGGGCATCGAAGTGGTGGAGCTCGCCGCCAGCGCCCCTTCGGTCATGAAGGGCGAAGTCGTGGCCAACATCGCCCACGGCGTGGACGTGGAAATGCTGCGGGTGCCGCTCGGCGTGGTGGCCGGGCTCACGCCGTTTAACTTCCCGGCCATGATTCCCCTGTGGATGTTCCCGATTGCACTGGTCGCCGGCAACACGTTTGTGCTGAAACCGTCAGAGCGCACACCCCGCACGGCGCTTCGCTTGGCGGAGCTGCTGACGGCAGCCGGACTCCCCTCGGGAGCCTTGAACGTGGTGCATGGGGGAGCGGACATCGCCGCCGCTATCCTCGCCCACCCCGACGTGCGGGCGGTGTCGTTTGTGGGTTCGGAACCGGTGGCACGTCACGTCTACGAGACGGCAGCGGCCCGTCATAAACGGGTGCAGGCGCTCGGGGGTGCCAAGAACTTTCATGTGGTCATGCCGGACGCCGCGCTCGATGATGCGGTGCGCGGCCTTGTGAGTTCGGGATACGGGTCGGCGGGTGAGCGCTGCCTGGCCTGCTCGGTAGTGCTGGCGGTAGGTGAGGTGGCCGACCCGCTGGTTTCCGCCCTGAAAGCGGCGGGCGACCACCTGCGGGTCGGACCGGGCGTGAACCCCGGCATCGAAATGGGGCCGCTCATCCGGCGCGAGCATCGTGACC
>JAKATP010000091.1 GCA_021818685.1 Bacillota bacterium
CACCGACCAATCCCCACCGGGGTTGTCGGCACGCTCAGCGCAGAACACCAGCGGTCCCGAGGCCAAAGCCACTCGGCCCCGGTCTTCCTCCACCGCCGGCGCGGCATGAACCCGGCGCGGTTCGATATCGAGGGACAGCGTCACCCTATCGCCCGGCGCGAAGGTCGTTCGGATAACGAAGTAGCCCCGATCGAGGCCGGGCGCGACCGCGCGGCCGTTTAGCTCGATCCGCGCCGAGCGGGTCCACCCCGGCTTGCGGATGCGCAGGGTCAAGTCCTCGGGTGCCTCCGGGTAGATCGTGAGCGTCACCGCCCCCTCGTACGGATAGCGGGTTTCTTCCAGCACGCTAAGCCGCCGCCCGCGCCACCGATGGACGGTCTCGCCACTCGCAAACTGATTGACGACCAGGCCGTCTGCTGTCAGGGCCTGGAAATAGCGTGGGATCCCGGGCATGAAGCGAGCGAAGTTGCTCGGACAGCACGCGCACGCAAACCAAGGCTCACGGTGGTGGTCACCATCCGACCCGAGGGGGTTTACATAGAAAAACCGGTCTCCCCCCAGGGAGAGGCCGGCCAGCACACCGTTTAGGAGCTCCTGCTCCACGATGTCGGCATAGCGCGCATCGCCCGTCAACAGGTTCATGCGATGGTTCCAATACACCATCCCTATCGCCGCGCAGCTCTCACAGTAGGCTTCACGGTTCGGGAGATAGTCGTCCGGCCCGAATCCTTCGTACCGGCCCACGGCCCCGATCCCCCCCGTCACGTACATCTTGTGTGCGACGATGTTCTCGAACGCGCGCAGAAGGGCCGGCTGGTACTCGGGGGCGACCCCCTGTGCCACGAGGTCTGTCATGGCGGCGTACAGATACATGGCGCGCACCGCGTGACCCTCGGCCGCACGGATCTCGCGCACCGGAACGTGATCCTGCGCGTACCGGGCGCCAAAGTCGGGGCGGTCCCAGATGGCGCCGCGGCCATGTCCGTGCCCCCGCTCTTCCAGATGCCAGTGGGCGAAGTCCCGATAACGGGCATCACCCGTAACGCGGTAGAGGGCCAAGAGGCCGAGACCCACCTCTTCATGGCCGTCCACCCAATGGCGCCGGCCCGGGCCGAACGTTTCCAGATAATGATCGGCGAGCCGCCTGGCGACGTTAAGAAGTTCCGTCTTCCCCGTGGCCTCACGGTACGCCGCTGCCGCTTCCATCAGATGGCCGCCGCAGTACATTTCGTGGCTGTCCATATCTGTGAAGCGCGCGTCGAGGTCGCCGAGCTGGTACCAGGTGTAGAGATAGCCGTCCGTCATCTGCGCGCGTGCGATGCGGGCGATGAGCTTATCCGCCCTCGCCTCGAGGGCGGGGTTGGCAAAGGCGGCCAACAAGTAGGCCACCCCTTCGAGGGCCTTGTACACGTCGGAATCGTCAAACCGATAGTGGCCCTCGAAGCCCCCTTCCAGCAGGCCGGCGGCCCGGTCGAAGTTGCGGCCGCGACCCTCTTCCTCCAAACGGTCCAGGACATGCGGCACAGTCACTCTGGCGGCAACGTCAAGACGCTCCCCCCAAAAGCCTCCGTGTATTTGAACGGTCCCCAGCGCGCTTTCCTGCCAGGGATAGCCCGGGTTTTGCTCCAGCTTGGTCACCTCTTATGCCAATCCTTTCTCCTACTCTGGCACAATCCTTCGCTCCCGCGTCAGATGGGGGCTTTGCAATGTTCGTTACTTAATGTAAGATACAGTGGAATCATAACCGCAAGGAGGCACTCACTTTGACCCTTTTAGTCGTCATTGCCAGCACCCGTCCCGGTAGGGTGGGGCTGCCGGTCGGGAAATGGTTCGTCGAGCAGGCACAAAAACATGGGGGCTTTGACGAGGTGGCGGTCGCCGATCTGATGGAACTTTCGCTCCCGCTCCTCGATGAGCCCCAACATCCGCGCCTTCGGAAATACACGAAGGATCACACCGTACGGTGGAGCCGCATGGTGGACGCAGCCGACGCGGTCGTGTTCGTGATGCCGGAGTACAACTACTCGATGACGGCGCCGCTCAAAAACGCTGTCGACTTTCTCTACTCGGAGTGGAATTACAAGGCGGCGGGACTCGTGAGCTACGGAGGAATATCCGGCGGGCTCAGGGCTCAGCAGCAGGCCAAGCAGGTACTGACCGCCGTGCGCATGATGCCGGTTCCCGAGTCGGTCAGTATCCCATTCGTGGCCCAGTATCTGAAGGATGGCAAGCTCGACCCGCCCGAGGCGGCCGCCCAGTCGGCTCAGGCGATGTTGGATGAACTGCGGAAGTGGACCACCGCCCTTTTGTCCCTCCGGGTTCGCCAAGCCTAGCCTCACGCGTCTTTTATCGGGACTTGCGCCACCGTGCGACGCTTTGCCCGATACCGCGCTCGGCCTTAATTACGGCGGTCTCGCGGCCGGAGACCGGGGGCTCGCACCATCGAAGCACGCTTCCGGTCTCCGCCGCTGACCTCCCTTGGCGTAGGTTCCATCCTCATCGCCCCTGCTATCCTGCGGCTTGGCCAGGGACTCCTGGTACCCGCGTGTTGGGCAGGGGTGCGCAGGGCTTGCGCATGCTCGGGCACCCGGACTTCGCGCCCGCCGAACGCAGCATGAACAACAGACGCGTCGCAGAGCGGGTGAGCCGGCTCATCGATCTTCGCGGGCTTCCTCGTGGTCCGGATTCTCGGGCGTCCGCCGACCTCCCAGCGCTCCACGTCGAACCTACCCGCGACGCTCAGAGCGACACCAAGGCGCGCCGCCGCACGCTCCCGGAACCGCAGCGGAGAGGGGGGCGCCGGCCACACGGACTCCGGCAGACAGTGCATTCACGGCCGCTTGTACGGGCTTGTCCGCGGTTGTGCGACCCGCACACGCCGTGAATGTACATGGTCGGATCCCGCCCGGGGGCCCGCGCTGCTGTCTGAGAATGGAAACGACACCGGAGAGCAAAGCACATCCCCGGCCGATGATCCATAGGGCGGGTGTCCTCCGATGGTCGAAACCATGTCGCCCCTGGAGAGCGCCTTTGGCACGCTTGAACGGTTCCGGCTGTCAAAGACCGATCCGCTACTGAGTGCGTCTCCGTCTGGCGGACGTCCGCCCATAGCCCGAGGAAGCCGTCTTGGCGCATCGACGACCGCAACGAGAGTGGGAGGGCCCCGGGCGTATCCTCCCCAAACGGTGTCGGTCCGACCGGGCTGTTAGGATGGGGAGAGGTCTTTGGGAGGCGAAGGCGATGGGGCGATTCTTGTTGGCGGGCGTGCTGGTGTTCGACGGGACGGGGACGAAGGGTCGGGTCGCGGACGTGCGCGTGGACGGGCCGTACATCGAACAGGTCGCCGCTCCGGGGTCGGTCCCCAAAGGCGTGCCGGTGGTATCGGGCGAGGGGCTCGCTCTGTGCCCGGGATTTATCGATGTTCATTCGCACGCCGATCGTTCGCCGTTCTCGCCCCATCTTGACACCACGAAAGTGCTCCAGGGCATCACGACCGAAGTGGTCGGCAACTGCGGATCGAGTCCCCTTGGGGGCGGTCACGAGGACCGGAGCCGCGGCCGGCCCTCCGATTATCTGGCGGCACTCGATGCGGCGCGTCCGGTCACAAACTTCGCGCCCCTGGTCGGTCACGGATCGCTGCGCGAGCGCGTCATGGGATTTGAGAATCGTGGCTGCACCCCCGATGAGATCGGCGGCATGCGCGCGTTGTTGATCGAGGCACTCGATCGGGGCGCCTTCGGTCTTTCGTCCGGGCTCTTTTACACACCGGGATCGTACGCCGACACCGATGAGCTCTCCCGGCTGCTCGAAGGGCTTTCGACCCGTCCCCTCGTTTACGCGAGCCACATCCGTAACGAAGGCAATGCCCTCTTACCGGCGGTCGATGAATTTCTGGCCGTCGGTCGGGCCACCGGAGTGAGGCTCGAGCTGTCCCACCACAAGGCAGCCGGCATCCCGAACTGGGGCAAGACCCGCGAATCGCTCGACCGGGTGCGCGCTGCGCGCCAGCGCGGCGTAAGCGTGGCCCTCGACGCGTATCCCTACACCGCGTCCAGCACCTCCATTTCCGCCAATCTGCCGGGGTGGGTGCTGGAGGGCGGCCGCGACCGCGCGATGGCACGGCTCGCCGACGCGGACACGCGGCGGCGGATCGCCGCGGAGTGCGAGTCCGGGGAAACGGAATGGGAAAGCATGATCTTCGCCACCGGTTACGACCGCATGGTGATTGCCTTCACCAAGACCGGCCAGCACCACGGAAAGACCTTGGCTGCCCTGGCGACGGAACGCGGCACGACACCGTTTGATGCGATGGCGGACCTCCTGCTCGAAAATGAAATGACGGCCGGGATGGTGGTGCACAGCATGCACGCGGACGACTTGACACGGGTGTTGTCGGATCCCGAATGCTGGATTGGCACGGACGGGGTAGCAGGCGATGCGGCCAGCCGTCCGCATCCGCGCCTGACCGGCACCTTTCCGCGCGTGTTTCGAGAGTTCGTTCGCGAGCGCGGTCTCTATTCCTGGGAGGAAGCGGTGCGCCGCATGACCGGCGGCCCTGCGGAATACTTCCACATTCCGGAGCGAGGATTCATCCGCGAGGGGCAGGTGGCCGATCTGGTCCTCTTCGATCCCGACCGGATCGCGGACGCCTCCACGTTCGAGGAACCCTGGACCCCGCCGCATGGGATTACGGCCATCTATATGGGCGGAGTGAAAGTGGCGGAGGGCACGCGGTTTCTCGGATCCCCCGAGGGCCGCCGGCTTACGCCCGCGGCCCTCTAGCCGCCACTCCTACAGAACCATGCCGCCGCCGACGTTGATGACGTCGCCGGTCACGTAGGCCGCGTCCGGAGAGGCGAGAAAAGCCACGACGCGGCCAACATCTTCAGGCGTGCCGATGCGCCCCATCGGGATCTTGTCGAGCATCACCTGGAAGGCCTCAGCGGGCATACGCCGCGTCATAGGCGTATCGATGAAGCCCGGGCAGATGGCGTTGACGGTGATGTTGAAACGGGCCAGTTCGCGGGCAGCCGTCTTCGTGAGCCCGATCACCCCGGCCTTGGCGGCGGCGTAATTGGCCTGCCCGACGTTTCCCTGCCAGCTCGCCGAAGAGATATTAATGATGCGGCCGGCCTTCCGCTCGCGCATGCGGGGCACCACATGCCGCATGACGTTGAAGGGGCCCTTCATGTCTACATCCACGACCTGGTCCCATTCCTCCTCCGACATGCGGTGGAGCATGCGGTCCCGATTGATCCCGGCGTTGTTGACCAGCACCGCGATGGGACCTTGTTCCTCCTCCACCACCGTCACCGCCTCCGCGACGGCGCCGAAGTCCGTCACGTCCACGGCGTAGCCCGATCCGCCGAGTTCGCGGGCGGCCACTGCCACCGCCTCCCGGTTCAGATCCCAGATCACCACGTGATAGGCTCGCGCAGCCATCACGGCGGCAATCCCACGGCCGATCCCTTGCTGCCCGCCCGTCACTAAGGCGATTGGCTGGTCCATAGCCCTACACCCGGTAATTTTCGAACACGGCCGCGATACCCTGACCGCCGCCGATGCACATCGTCACGAGACCGTACCGTTCCCGACGGCGCTCAAGCTCGTATAGGAGCTTCACCGTCAGGATGGCGCCGGTGGCGCCGATGGGGTGACCGAGAGCGATGGCGCCCCCGTTCACATTGGTCGTGGACCAGTCCAGGTGCGCGTCGCGCACCACGGCCACCGCCTGAGCCGCAAACGCTTCGTTGAGCTCCGTCAGCGCAATCTGGTCCAGGTCGAGGTCGGCGCGCGCAAGCGCCATTCGGATGGCATGCACGGGCGCGTAGCCCATGATGTCGGGCCGGATGCCGGCCACAGCGTAGCTCACGACCCGCCCGCGCGGCTTTAGCCCGCGCCGCTCGGCATCATTTCCCCGCATCATCACCACCGCCGCCGCGCCATCGTTAATGCCCGAGGAGTTTCCGGCGGTCACGGAGCCCCCCTCCTTGAAAGCCGGGCGGAGCTGGGCCAGCTTGGCCAAAGACGTCTCGCGCGGGTGCTCGTCCACGGAAAATATCTTCTTACTGCGTCCCTCGACCACTTCGAGCGGGACGATCTGACTCTCAAAGCGGCCTGCATCGATGGATGAACGGGCACGCATCTGCGAATCGAGCGCCAGGCGGTCCTGTTCCTCCCTCGAAACCTGAAACTCCTGCGCCACCTGTTCGGCCGTCATCCCCATCGGGTAGCGCTCGAAGGGGTCCGTGACGGCCGCGAGCACCCCGTCTTCCAGCTCGGAGTTTCCGAGCCGTCGCCCCCATCGATTCCACACGTAGTACGGGAGCCCGCTCATGTTTTCGGTCCCGCCCGCGACCACCACGTCGGCGTCATGGAGCCGCAGCCACTGGGATCCGGTCACGATGGCCTGCAGACCCGATCCACACAGGCGGTTTACCGTCTGCGCGGTGCTGGTATCGGGCGGCAGTCCGGCCTCCAGGGCAGCCACCCGGGCCATGAAGGCATCCCGCGACACCTGTCCGACGGCACCCAGCACGACCTCGTTTACGTCCTCGGCGCTCACGCGCGATCGGGACAGGGCCTCTCTTATCACGTGGGCGCCGAGCGTGGGGGCCGGCACCTCCTTCAAACTCCCGCCAAAAGTTCCGACGGCGGTCCGTACTCCGTCAATAATGACCACGTCGTCCTGACTAGCCATTCCGGTCCCTCGCTTCCCCTCTCGTGAGTCGTGCCGAAAGTTCCAGACGCGCGTTTTCGTACACCACGGGCGGCGTCACGGCGGGCGGCTCGGACGTCTGCGGCCTAAACGCCATATGCGGGAGGATATCGTGCTCGACATCCACGCCCGGCGCCACCTCGATGAGGGCCCAGCCCCCCTCCACGAGCTTAAACACCGCCCGCTCGGTCACCACCAGCACCCGCTGCCCGCGCCGGAGCGCACGCACGCCGTTGAAGGAGACCTGCTGGACACGAGTGACCCACTTTTGTATGGCGCCCTCCCGCGTCACGCGCAACCGCCCGTTTCCCACCACCACTTTAAGCCCGCCGGCGGTCATGGTGCCGCAGAATACCACCGTGCGCGCGCGTTCGGTGATATCGATGAAGCCGCCCGCACCCGTCGCCCGTTCACCAAGCTTGGTGGCATTCACGTTGCCGTCGGCGTCGGCTTCCCCAAATCCCATGTAGGTGACGTCCACGCCGTGGCCATTGTAGAAGTCAAACTGGTACGGGTGCTCGATGAGGGCATCGGGGTATTCCGCGATCCCGAAGTCGATACCGCCCCAGGCACGGCCGCCGTACACCCCCGACTCCACCGTCAGCGTGACGAGATCTCCGGCGCCTTCGTTCAACACCTCAGGTCCGATGACGTCGTTCGGAATCCCGGTGCCCATATTGACGATGTCGCCGGCATGAAGCTCCAGTACCGCGCGGCGCCCGATGACCCGGCGTTCATCAAGGGGGCCGAGTTCGGCCTCGAGGAGCGACGGCCGAAAACCGTGACTCGAAAAGCGCGGGTCAAAGGCCACGCTCGCCGTCTGGCGATGGTCCTCGTGGGGCCGCGCGGCGACGGTGAGGTAGTGGATATGCGCGCCCGGAACTTCCACCCGGCGTGGATTCAGACTCCCCCGCGGCACGAGCTGGCGGACCTGGGCCAGCACGGTGCCGTCAAAGCGCCGGGCGGCAAACACGGCCGGGAGGAGCTCAAGCTTCATCGCCTCCTCGTCGGCCGTCAAGTTGCCCGCCGTGTCGGCGGTGGTGCCGCGGATGACGACGACGTGGATCGGCACGGCCTCGATAAAGAGGTACTCCTCACCGCGCACCTCCACCACATGAATCAGGTCCGGCTCGGCTGCCGTGCGCGCGTTCATCTTGCCGCCCTCCTGTCGCGGATCGATGAAGGTGCCAAGCCCGATCTGGGTAAGGTGGCCGGGCATGCCGCCCGCCATCGACCGATACCAGTGCGTCATCTGCCCTTGCGGCAAACAATAGGCAATGACTCGATCGTGGGAAATGAGGTCCATCCACCGGGGCGCGAGGCCCCAGTGCGACCCGATGATGCGGCGGACGAGCCCTTCGTGGGCCAGGTGCTGGATACCGTCGCGACGGTTGCTCTGGCCGGCGGAATGAATGAGGGTCAGGTTTTGGGGATGCCCCTCGGAGAGAAAGCGCGCCTCGATGGCCTTCAAAATCGTTTCGGACGCGCCCGAGAGGGTCATGCCGACCGTCAAGAGGTGGGAGCCGTCCTCTATCCGGGCCGCCATCGCGTCGGCGCTTACAACTTCCGGTCCCATGCGAAGCCTCCCCCAAACGCCAGCTCAAGAACATTAGAGCATATCAAATACTGGTCGCGCCGCGGACGCCTTTGGCGGGGCCGTCCGGCGCTGGTCCGTACGCGCCCCCCATGCGGATTCATATCGCCCGACGACCGGGACATCGCACCGCCCCACAGTCTACGTGGACCACTACCTTCGCCTCTATAGTCCGGCCCGGTACATCGAACCCTAACTGGGGGCGGAGGAAACCTTCGGAACCTCTGCCGCGGTGGTGGGTTTGAGACTCCGCCATAAAGGCCCTGTCAGGGCGTAACCGCCAAGGCCACGCCCGACAAAATCACAAAAGCCGTCTCCCGTCTTTAGGTGTCGCGACGCACAACGCCACGCCGGTAGGAAAGAGGCGCGAGCCCGGCTTGCACGACGCCTGTTGACGCGGGATGCGCAGAGTTCAGCCAGAGACCAGCAAATCCGGCGAGTTTCTTGACGTTTACCGCCCGGCGACCCGCTATCCTGTGGAGCGACCGCACTTTCCTCGAAGACGGTTCACGCTGGAGGGCGATGGCATGGCACAACAACAGACGAGCGCTGCCTCGGTAATTGCCGCGCGGCTGGAGCGGCTGCCGATGAGCCGCTATGTCTGGCTTTTAGTGTTTCTCGCAGGCGGAGCCTGGTTTGTCGAGTCACTGGACGTGGGTGCGTCGGGCGTGGTGCTGCCGGTGCTGAAGACGCTGTGGCACCTCACTCCGTCGCAGACCGGTTTTCTGGCCGTGGCGTCCACCGCCGGCGTGGTGGTCGGACTGCCGCCGGCGGGCTTCATCGGTGACCGTATCGGCCGCGTCCGCCTCCTCACCATCGGAATTGTGATCTACAGTGCCCTCACACTCCTCGCCTCACTCAGCACCGGCTACGGCATGCTGCTGGTGCTGCGGTTTCTGGCCGGCCTCGGTATGGGGGCGGTATTCCCGCTGCCGTACAGCATCGTGAGCGAGTGGGTGCAAAAGAACCGCCGAACCTGGCTCAGCGGCTTTCTCGACGCGTGCCTTTCGGTCGGCTATTTCATCGCCCCGCTCCTGGGACTCCTCATCGTTCCCCACCTGCCTGCGGCGTGGGGCTGGCGGGTGTTTCTGGTGGCGGCTGGCCTGCCCCTGGTCTACGCCTTTTTGGTCCGTCGGCTGATGCCGGAGTCGCCGCGCTGGCTCGCCTCCAAGGGCCGCGTGGCGGAGGCGGAAGCGTCCGTGGCGCGTGCGGAGGAAGCCTCAGGCCTCACACGCCTGCCGATCGCCATGCCGCAGCCCGTGCCGGAGACCGAGGCCCCGACCACGCGCGTGCCCTGGACCCGGCTCATCGCGCCTACGGCCGTCAGCACCGTGGCCGCGACGGGCACCTTCTTCATGTTCTACGTGGTGATGACCTACACGCCCACGATCTTCGCGGGCATCGGAATCCCGTATGCGAAGTCGCTCGGCTTCGCTGCCCTGATCACGGCGGTCGCCATCCCGGGCAAACTGCTGAACGGATATCTGTCGGAGCGCTGGGGCCGCAAGCGTACGTACGGCGTTTTCATGGGTGTCGCCGCGGTGGCGGCCGCCTTCTTCGCCACGGGACCTGCGCTTCTAGGCCTGGTCGTAGCGCTTCTCGGCATGTCGTTCTTTGGCACCGGCGCGTTCCCGGGGCTCAAGATGTACTACGCCGAGCAGTACCCAACCGGGGTGCGGGTACGCGGAGCCGCGAGTGTCGAAGCCATCGGGCGGACGCTTGGCGGCATCGTGGGCGCGGCCTACATGCCCGTGTTGTGGCATGAGACAGGCTTGGGCTTTTCCTTCGGGCTCATCGCCCTCGTATCGGCGACGGCCGTGGTCGTCATGCTGGCGTTTGGCCAAGAGACACGCGGACTTACCCTTGAGGCCATCGAGGCCCGCTACCTGCACGGGGCGAGGCGGCGCGTCATGGAATCGCGTCCGGCGGAATAGCAGCGATATCGACCAAGATGGCGGCAGGCCATAGCTATGGCCCGCCGCCATCCCTAGTTTTCAAGGTTCCCCTCCCGCCGCTCCCAACCGCTCCGAAAGAGGGGCAAGAAGTTCTGGGCGCGGTAGGGGTGGCGGAGCGCCTCTTCCACCACCAACTCGGCTCCCAGGCCTGGGCGGTCCGACGGCAGCACGTGCCCGTCTTGGACCTGCAGGGGGTGGGTGAGCAGGCGTTGCTCCCAGGGTTCGTTAAACTCGTCGAATACCTCGTGCAGGAAGAAATGAGGTGTGGCCAGGTTCAGGTGGGCGCACGCCAGCGAGCACACCGGACCCTGCGCGCTGTGAGGGGCGATGACCCCGTTGTGCGCCGCCACCATCCCACTCACATCACGCGCGGCCGTCATGCCCAGGAACTGGGGCTCCAACTGCACGATGTGAACGGCATCATACTGCAGAAGTTCCGCAAATTGCTCGCGGCAGTAGTAGTCCTCGCCGACGGCGATGGGAACAGGAGAGCGGCGCGCCACCTCGAC
>JAKATP010000092.1 GCA_021818685.1 Bacillota bacterium
CCGGTAGGGGAGCGGGTGCGCGAGCACCGGCCCGGCCGTGCGAAAGCCAATCTCGTCATAGTACCGCCGCAGGCGGTCGCGCCACGAAAAGCCGGAGGCGTGAAAGCTACCGACGCCCACGTTCAGGTGGTCGCCTTTCGGAATGACCCAGCAGTATCCCCAGGGCGCGTCGGAGACCATGACCTCGCAGCGATCCCGGTACGCCTCGAGGAGATGGGGCGGGGCTTCGGCCTCGACCTCGAGGGCCGCTCCGTTTCGCGGGCGGGCAAAGCCGAGTGCCCGAGCCGTGATGCCCTTGGCGCCGTCGGCGCCCACGAGATACCGCACCGCATACTGACCCGACCCGGTCTTTACGATATAGCCCTCATCCTGACGCGATTCGATCTGCGTCACGCGCTCGCCATCGTGCGCACACGCTCCCGCCGCGGCTGCCTGTTCGAACAGAAACTGGTCAAAGTCGCGGCGGACCACCGTGTGACAATAGGGCCTGGTGCCTTCCACCGTCACGGGCGAGAGCCTCGCGGCCCGAAACGTCCACTGCCGCGGATGATTCTTAAAGAAGCGCTCCGCCCCGTCCGGCAGCAGCGTGAGCCCCCGGTCCGTAAGCGCCCCTCCACACGGCTTTACGCGCGGATGCTGCGCCGCCTCCAGCAGGAGCACCGAAATTCCGCTGGCGGCCAGAAGCCGCGCCGCCGTGCTGCCCGCCGGCCCCCCGCCAATCACACCCACGTCCCACATGCTGCCCTCCCCGCTAGTCGTCCCGGCCGAAGCCCGCCTCCTCCTGGAGCTTCTTAGTAATGTGCTCCCGGAGCACCATCTTTTGAATTTTACCCCCCGGTCCGAGCGGCATCTCGTCCAGAATCTCGACGCGCTCCGGCCACTTGTACTTCGCGATTCCTCGCTGCGCCAGAAATTCCTGGAACACGGCGACGTCGGGCGGTGTGCCCGCCACGGGCACCACATACGCGCAGATCCGCTCACCCATGACCGCATCCGGCATGCCGACCACCGCGATGTCGCGTACCGTCTCGTGCTGGCTCAGGACATCTTCGATCTCGCGCGGGAAGATGTTTTGGCCCCCGCGCAGGATCATGTCTTTCTTGCGGCCGATGACCCGCAGATATCCCTCGCGATCGTAGACACCCAGATCGCCCGTGCGCTGATAGCCTTCCCAGCGGCCGCCGTATTCGGTGTCGTGATAGGTAGCGGCACTCTCCACGGGGTCCGCGAAGTACCCATGATGGACGTTCCAGATCAAGATCTCGCCCACCTCGCCGGGCGGTAGCCGGTCGCCGGCCGCGTCCACCACCGGCACATCGAACCCTTCGAACGGCACACCCGCCGCCTGCATCAGGTGCTCATGGTCAATCCCCGGGAGGATCGGACTCATGCAACCTCCCACCTCCGACGTGCCGTAGACGTTAAAGGGGGTCACCCCGCGCTGCATGAGCCGGTCGATGGCCTCGCCCGGAAGGGGTGCTCCTGAATAACTGACCATGCGTAGACTCGACAGGTCATACTGCTCGAAGAAAGGGCTTGTGACCACCCGGGTGATGAGAGCGGGATTCCAGGCCCAAATCGTGATGCGTTCCGACTCGGTGAGCCGGCATACCGTCTCTTCGTCGAACTCCGTCAGATAAAGCACACTGCCCCCGGTGTAAAGCGGCGTGTGCGCCCCCCACAGCCGGCCCGACCCCCCCGCCAGCGGGCCAAATAACAGCCGCCGGTCGTAGACCGTGTGGCCGGCGCGTTCGGCAATGCAGACGCTGTGCACTTGAAACCAGTCAAGGGTCGTCCGGCGCGAGACCTTGGGGACGCCGGTGGTCCCGGCCGTTGGCAACAGTTCGTGCACATCCAGCGGGGACGGCTTCAGATAGTCCAGGTCCGATTCCTGAAACCGGCTCCAGATGCGGCCGTCCAGCCATTGGTAGAGCGCCGTCGTCCCATCGGGCGGCTTCTCGCCGGCGTCCATCAGGACCACGATCTGCATGGTGGGAAGCTCCGCCTGAAGCTCCCGGTACCATTCCAGAAAGGGGCGTCCGTGCCACTCCGGTGTGACAAACGCGACCCGTGGGCGAAGCTTCCGCACCACCCCTTGCGTCTCCGCCTTACCGAGGTCGGTGTTGAGGCCGGCATGCAGCGCCGACACCTTGGAGGTCGCCAAATCGAGGTAGAAGCTCTCGACCACATTCGGGAGTTGGGAGACGATCACGTCCCCCCGGCATACGCCCTGGTCAAGCATGTGGGCGATAAGCGTGTTGACCTCTTGCAAGACGTCTCGCCAGGTAAATTCCCGCCGATCGTCGAGCCAGGTATCGGCCACGGCTGGCCGGTCCGCATACACGGCGGCATTCCGCCGCAGGAGATCCCATGCAACCCAGTCGAAGTGCCGCCCGCCAAGCTCCCGGGAGCGCTGCACCTGGTCGAAACTGAAAAGACTGTCATCGCCCATTGGTCTGCCCCTTTCCGCTACCGGCAGGATTCTTGCGCCGGGCGGGCGATCCCTCCCACTTTCAGCCATCGGAAGCACGAACCGCACGCCCGATGTAAAACAGGGATCCGATCCACCCCAGCACCAGACCGAAGGCAACCCGGTAGACAATCCCCCCGACGAACGCCTCGGCATGCGCGGTCCCGGTGGTGTAGAGATGGGCATCGCGGACGATCTGGGATCGGGTGAGGCGCAGGATGGAATGGGCCAGCACCTGGTCGCGGGCCATCAAGAACCGAAGTTCGTCTTGGTAGGTGACGGGGTTTAAAAGCGTTCCCAAGCCGGAGGGGATCGCATAGATGAGAACGACCGCCGCCCCCTGCCAGGCTGGTTTCGCACCCGCCCGCCGCGCCGCAAAACCAACCCAGGCGGCCAGGGCCGCCGCGAGGACCTCCAACACGAGCCCCGCCCAATTCGCAATCCCCGACAAGGGGGCGGCAGCCAGATTGACGAAAAACGCCACCGGTCCGAGTACGCCCGCCCCCATGTACGGCCGCCGCAACGCCTGAGTCGGTCCGGTACCCGTCTCGCTCCGGCCCAACCGCCATTCACTCATTTTCATGAGTCGTCTCGCTCGACGTCATTCGGATCAGCCTAGCTGCGCCCGGCTGAGCGTCCACTCCCGCTCGAATCGGAATTGGCGGTACAAGTTGAGTGCCGCCTCATTGGACGCCTCCACCTGCACCACCACTTCCGAGGCCGCCCCCTGCCGGGCGTAGAGTCCTGCCGACAGAAGCCGTCGGCCGAAGCCCTGACGCCGCAGGTCAGGCAGGATGCCCAACCACACCACCGCCATCTCACCGCTCGGATTCAGGCGGTCGGCGAACAACCCCACCGGCCGACCCTGATGCCGCAAGAGGAACCCGTTGGCCCCGTCGAACTGCTGAAAGTACTGGAACACGGTGCGCCGTCCGCCCTTGGTCCGGAAGATCTTGTCGTACAGCGGTCCCGCCGTCTCGGCATGCTGGGAGGAGAAGGGCACCACATCGCTTTCGGCCTGTCCGAGGCCCGGAAGCGGCGCTCTCATCTGGTAGATCTGCGCCTCCAGCTCCAGTCCCTGCCGCCCCAGCAGGTCGAGGAGTCCCGGCTGAAAACTGTAGACGTGGGTGATGCGGGGTTTGACCCAC
This sequence comes from Bacillota bacterium, assembly GCA_021818685.1. Lineage (GTDB taxonomy): Bacteria > Bacillota > Sulfobacillia > Sulfobacillales > JAIMBI01 > JAKATP01. Next base: position 3,619 of record JAKATP010000092.1, read on the forward strand.
ATCAGCGCGTACTCGCTCGCGTCCACAGGAGGTTCATCCGCGTTGACGCCAATCACCTGCGTGACCTCGTCCTGCACCCACCGAATCGCGCCGACCCGTCGCTCATTTTCGTCCAGTATCCAGGCAAAGCGGAGCCCGTCGTCGTCGAGCCATGCCTCCCAGTCACGAACGTAAAGCCCCTCCGCCCAGGGATCCGTGGGCGGCCGGCCCGGTACCGTCTTGTAGCTCACGCGGCATTCACCTCCCGTCCGTATGCGTGTCCTGGTCACGTAGCAGCCCTTCGCGAACGGCCGCCGCCTGCCCTTCCCCTCCGTCGGCCGCGGCGGCGATTAAGACCGCGCCGGCTGGCGGCGGCAGTTCGGGTTCGTGCAGGTCGACCTCCAAAGCCCGCCGGTGCAGCCCCATCATGAACCCGTCGGCGAACAGCGGATGGTTTCCAAGCCAGAGCGATCCCACTTTCACCACCTCCACTCCCACGCCATCCCGCTCCTCGATCCGCCGGACGGCGGCGCCCGCCGTCTCGCCAAGTTTGATCCCGCTAGTGCACAGCAGATCCTGCGCGACCACGTCTCCCTCTCGGGCGGCGATGAATACGAGGGGCGCGAGCACATGCACGTCTTGGCGGGTGATGCGCCCGAAATAGAGCGCCCGCGACAGTTGCGGGAAATCGTCCATCCCTAGCGCCGCGAGCGCGAGCTCGCTGAGAAGGGTCGGAGCCCCCCGGCCCTCGGCACCACGGAACGCGAGATGGAGGGCGTGGCGGACCAGGTCGCTTCCGCCCCCCTCGTCGCCGAGTTCGTAACCGAGTCCGCCGATCTGAAATGTCTCGCCGTCCCGGAAGCGACCCACGACATTCGTGCCCGTCCCGGCCACCACTGCGACCCCTGCGCCCGAGCGGCAGCCGGCCCTAAGGGCAATCTCACCGTCATTGACCACCACGTAGGGAACCGGATTGAGGCGCGGCGAGAGCGCCTGGCGCAGCGTGTCCACGTCTTCGGGGAAATCCGCGCCCGCCAGGCCCAGAGCGGCCCCGTTCAACTGTGCAGGCGCACGCCCCGCGGCGCGTGCGGCCGCGTCGATGGCAGTGAGGATGCTCGTCAGCGCCGCCTCGAGCCCCGACTCCTGGTGGTTGGACGGGCCCCCCGTCCCCCGGCCCCGCACCTGCCCGGTGCTGTCGACGATCCAGGCCTCCGTCTTGGTGCCCCCGCCGTCAACACCGAGATAAAGCCGCTCGCCGGCGGACGCGCTTACGCCGGCCATGCGTCATTCAGTATCGCCGCCGCGGCTTCGATACTGCCCACCAGGGGATTGAGCGTCAGGGCCTGCAGGGCGCGTCCGCGGTCCCGGGTGAGAGCCGCCTCGATCGTCAGTTCCTCGTAAGCTTTCATCTGGTGGACCAGGCCGGAAAACGCGAGCGGCAGAGGAGCCTGAGGGAGCGGGTGCGCACCGCGGCCGTCCACGATCGCGGACACCTCGATGCTGACATCGCCCGGAAGCTCCGCCACCGCACCCTGATTCAGCACATTGACCACCATCTCCCGCTGCCGGTCCAGCACGATTGCCTCCAACACGTCCACCGCCACCTCGGAATAGAAGGCACCCCCCCTTAGCGAAAGCTCCGGCGGCTTTTCGGCCAAAGCCGGATCGCGGTAACGGGCAAACAGCTCGGCTTCGATATGCAAGACCTCCTCCGCGCGGGTGCCGCGTCCCTCGTGCACACGCCTCTGCTCTTCGGCCAGCATCCGTTCCGGCAGCCAATAGTAGCGAAGATAGCTGTTCGGCAGAACGCCGAGTGCACGCAGGAACTCTGAGTCAGCTGGCGTCAGGGAGGGGCCGTCGGGCCAGCGTCCCCCGGCTACGAAGGCTTCCACCACGGCTTCCAGAATATCCTGTCCCTGGAATTCTATGGCCCGCACGATGGAGAGATGATTGAGCCCGACCATGGAAAGCCTTAAAGATCCGGGCGGCGCGTGCAGGCGCTCGGCGATGGTACGCTCGATCACCATCGGCGCGTTGCACAGGCCGATGGTCCGGGGCCACGCGTGCCGGATCACCGCCTCGCTGACCAGGCCCGAGGGGTTCGTAAAGTTCAAGATCCAGGCGTCCGGACATAGGCGCTCGACGGCCCGTCCCAGATCGATGGCGACCGGCACCGTACGCAGGGCCTTCAAGAACCCGCCCGCGCCCACCGTCTCCTGGCCGATCCGGCCGTGGGCTAAAGGGATGGTCTCGTCCCGCACCCGTGCCTTCAGGCCTCCTACCCGATACTGTGCGCAGACGAAATCGGCGCCCGCCAGCGCCCGCTCCCTGTCCAGGGTGGCCTCGATCGTGATAGCTCGGCCGACGCGCCGGGCCATCCGCCGGGCCAGATCGAGGATGACCTCCTGCTTGTCGCGCCCCTCAGGGATATCCAGGAGGGTGATCCGCTCCACCGGAATGTCGCGGTGCGCTAACAGCCCATCCACCAATTCCGGTGTGTACGAGCTTCCGCCGCCCACCACTGCAACTCGGATCCCGGTCTCGCTCACCGTACCCTCCCGCTCAAAAGATTGCGTGATGCAAGGCAGAATGGCCGGCCAGCATGTGGGTCACCCAGATGATGTACACCCCCCCGAGCATAATGACGAGAGACAGCGCCTGGACGAACCCGCGCCCGTACCGGCTCGGGTAGCGATATAACCACACCCCGATGGCCATGGTGCCCAGTCCGAACACCCAACCGAATATGGTCATGTGCCTGCCTCACTTGCCCGCCTGCGTCATATGGCGAGCACTTCCGCCAGGTCCGCGAGCGTCAGATCAGGGTTCTGCGTCCGGTTCGCCGCCTCGTAGAGCGGAATCTCGGTCGGGGTTCCGTGATAAATCCCCACCATGATGCCGGTGGCGCCGCGCGCCAGGGCCTGTACGGCCTGGCAGCCGAGCTGCCCACCGAGGATCCGATCGGCGGCCGAGGGGGCGCCGCCCCGTTGCAGATGTCCGAGGATGGTCATCCGCACCTCGAAGCCGGTCCGGCTGGAGATGGCGGCGGCGGCCGGACGCGCGCCCCCCGCCCCCTCGGCCGCCACGACCAGGCTATGGCGCTTGCCGCGGGCCCGACTCTTGATGAGCCGGTCTCCGATCAAATCGTAATCGACCGGCACCTCGGGAATCAAAATCGCCTCCGCACCGCCTGCCAGACCCGCGGCGACCGCGATGGCCCCTGACGCGCGACCCATCACTTCAATGACGAAGATGCGCTCATGGGCGCTCGCGGTGTCGCGCAAGCGGTCCATCGCCTCCATCACGATGTTCACCGCGGTGTCAAAGCCAATGCTGGCGTCCACCCCATACACGTCGTTATCGATGGTCGCGGGAATCGCTACGGCGGGAATACCGGCCGCCACCAGCATTTCGGTTCCGCGGAGGCTGCCGTCACCACCCACGACAACCAACCCATCGACGCCGGCCTCTGCCAGGAGCTGGGCCCCGTTTTCGGGTCCCCCGGGATCCAGCATGGAACGCGAACGGCCCGTGTTGAGGATGGTGCCGCCAAGTTTGATGATATCGGCCACCGACGAGATGTCGAGCCTCTCGATCTGGCCGTCAAAGATGCCCTGAAAGCCCCGGCGGATGCCCACAACCTCAAAACCCAGGAAGATCGACTGACGCACCACCGCCCGAACAGCGGCATTCATGCCGGGCGCGTCACCCCCGGAGGTCAAGACTCCGATTCGTTTCATCGAATCGCCCGCCTTCCTGGCCCCTCGACTATAGCACGCGTCTTAGCCACTCCCGGACCTTCCTGTGGACTGTAGACTGGATTCACACCACCACCGGAAGGGGACGTGACAACTTGACCGGGTCCGAATCTCCCGATGCCCTCATCGTGATCGACATTCAGCGTGATTACTTCCCGGGCGGGCAGATGCCGCTCGTCGACCCCGAGCGGGCCGCGGATCGGGCGGGCGCTGTTCTGGCAAGCTTCCGACAGGCAGGCCGCCCCGTCATCCACGTGCATCATGAGGCCACCGGCTCCGGCTCCACGTTTTTGATCGCCGGCACCGAGGGCGTCGAGCCATGGCCCACCGTGAAGCCCTCCGAGGGCGAGCTCATCGTCATCAAGCATTTTCCGAATGCCTTCCGGGACACATCCCTGCGCGAAATCCTCGACCGTCTCGGTGTCGGGGTCATCGCGATGGTGGGAATGATGACCCATATGTGCATTGACGCCACGGCCCGCCAGGCCGCTGATCTCGGTTATCGGGTGTGGGTGGCCGGCGACGCTTGCGCCACCCGTGAACTCCGTCATGAGGGCCGGAGCGTCCCGGCGCCGTCCGTCCACGCGGCGTTTCTCGCGGCCCTTGCCAGCAGCTACGCCCGGGTGTCGGACGCGGACGCGCTCATCCGCGGACTTTCGCGCTGAGGTGTCCACCGAAGAGCGCGAGACAGACGAACCGGCAGTCCCGGAGATCGGCGGAAGCTCGCGGGCTCGATCTTTAGAGCGCAATCCGCAGCCAAACGATCCGGACCAGGCGTACGCCGCCCACCACCAGGGCTCCAAGTGTCAGGGCGGCCATGGCCAGAAAGGCCAGCAGCACGGCGTAGTGCAGGGCGTCCGCGGAGCTGATCGCCACGGGCGCGGGCGCCACGAAGTCGCGACCGGCGAATGCCGGAAGGGTCATGCCTCCCAGAATCAGATTGGCCGGCCGCACAAACACGATCGTGAGCAGCGCTGCGAGAACGGCGTGGATGAAGCGCGCCAGAAAGTACGGTTTCATGGATATGTCGCTGTCGGCCAGCACCGAAGCCACCTGGCCGTGTACGGACAGGCCGCTCCACGCGATGATGCCGGAGACCACCATCAACTCTTGGATCAACGGAGCACCGGCGTGAGCCGTGGCCGCCGCACCGAGGTCAATCTCGAACAGACCCCGCAGGGCCGGGACCGCGAGCGACGGAGACAGGCCCGCCGCGTGGAAGACCCAGGCGAGCGGAACGGCCATGGTGCGAAGAACGCCGGCCGCCTCCAGGACACGCAGGAGTACGGCAAACAGCACGATGAAGCACATGATCATGAAGAGCGTGGCCACCGACTCCGCGATGGCATCGTTGACCACCCGCCCCATCGGCCGCCCGTCTTCAATGCGCGCCTGATAAAGCGCTCGCAGCGCTCGTCGCAGGAGCGGGTCGCGCCGGACCCGCTCGGAGGCGGATGGTTTTGCATCACGGCCGTAAAAGCGGAACATGAGGCCGACCCCAAGGCCCGAGGCATAGTGCGCCATCGCGAGCGCCGCGCCCAGGGCCGGCTGGCCAAACATCCCCACAGCCACCGCCCCGAAGATAAATAGGGGGTCGGCGCTGTTCGTAAAGGCGAGGAGCCGTTCCGCCTCCACCTTGGTGCAGAGGCCTTGCTTGCGAAACTTGGCCGTCAGCACTGCGTCCATCGGGTAGCCGGCGGCCAGCCCCATGGAGAAGACAAACGAGCCGACTCCTGGCACGTTGAACAGCGGCCGCATCAGCGGCTCAAAGAACACCCCCAGGAAGTGCACCATACCCGTAGACAACAGGATGTCCGACAGGATGAAGAAGGGCAGCAGCGAGGGGAATACGACCTCGAAGAACAGCTTTAGGCCATCCACGGTGGCGTGGTAGCCATGTTCGGAAAACACGATAAGCGCCATGGTGAGGGCGAGAACGATGAACCCGGTCAGGACGACCGAGCGGCGGGACGGTTCGTCGGCCATCGGACCACCTCAGGGCTAGTCTCCTCCACCCTATTAGCCGCCTGGAAAACGTATGCGAAGATGGGGCCAGCAGTTTGTGACTCCGGTGAGTTGGGGACTGTGGGCACTCAGGGGCGGCGTGCCAAGCATCCGTGGTGCATCGAATTGATGATCTGAAGGATGTCTGTCGTTCCGTGTCTACATCATGGCTACCGTGAAATGGCAGCCAAAAGTCCGGATGGGGCCTGGTGTCGGGCTAGGAACCGCCCGATGCACCGTCCTTTACCATCACCTTGGATGCCGTCATGTCCCGTCCCAGACGGGCCGACCGGTCCTGGCCGACGGCATCGGTCCCGGCCCTCCTCGCGGAACCGCACCTCCGGGTGCTCGCCGACCCCGTCCCTGTCGGTGACCATCCGCGCTGTCACGCGTTGGGGTGTGGGCGGTTGAGCCCTCAGGATTGTTCCCTCGTCTCCGACGTTGGGCGGCAACTACATCAGGTCCGCGGGTGGTCTCGATGTCCGTCTCCATTGCGGATTTAGCATCCTCTGACTGTACGTCGGAGGGAAAGAGTTCTATACATATTGACTATCTTCGACACGGAACGCCCCTCATGGGCGTCCAGAAAGGATGTCAGAATATGACACGCTTCCGTCGGAAGGCCGTGCCGCTCGCCTTAGTGGCAGGGGGCTTGTTGGTGGCGGGGTCCGCGGCGGTGATGGCGCAGAGTTCGTCCACGGCCGCCACCACCATTTACGGGTGTGCTAGCAAGCAAGGACGAATCCAAGATATTTCGCTCGCTCCGCCAACCTGCAGCGCGGGAACCACGCTCGTGTCGTGGAACGTGATGGGACCGACGGGTCCAACGGGACCGCAGGGCCCCACCGGCCCGGCGGGTCCCACGGGAGCCATGGGCCTGCAGGGACCCATCGGGCCAACGGGACTCCAGGGCCCCACCGGCGCGACCGGTCCGCAGGGCGTCACGGGCCCCACCGGGCCGACAGGTGCGACCGGCGCACAGGGGATCCCGGGGCCGACCGGTCCCGCGGGACCGAGCGACTACTTTACGGTCGACCCCTTTCCCAATGCAAGCGGTACAAGCGGAAATTGCAGCCTGTTTGTATCGAACAGTTGCACCGGCATTGCCTACACTCCGAGCGGCGCCACCTTCCCGGCGAC
>JAKATP010000093.1 GCA_021818685.1 Bacillota bacterium
CTCCAACAGGGACAGATCGCTATTCTTCCAGGAAATAGTTTCCTTTGGCAAGGAGGCCTCTCTCTGCTGCAGAAACTCTGCGCCTCTCATTAGGCGCCCTACGATGGGCAGTGAACGCAGCTATGTCGCTCTTCCCACCTGGAACCATCGCGCCTTCACCCTACACCTGAACGGCCGTGATGCTGTACGGATTACATCCAGGCAATTGGTGGAGGACGAGGTGTTCTCGGAGTCGGCGGCCGCCATGGAGCATCGCTGACGGGACTCGACGGGGCCATGACTCGGAATGTTCGCTTGCTGAAACCAATGCGCCGGGCGGTCCGCCCGTGAACACCTCGTCGCGGACGTGTCCTCGAGGAGCGCCCTATTTATATGGGGCAACAAACTCCCGGTTGACCGCAAAGAGCTCTGCCAATATGGCTTCGGAGTCTTCGGCATCCGGGAAGAGGGGGTGCATCAGCATGGAGAGCCGAAGGTCCGCAAGACTTCGGGAAAGGGCCGCCTTCACCCAGTAGTGATAGACGGTGGCCATGGTGAGCACCAACGGGAACACCGGTTCGGGCAGCGGACCCGTGTCAAGCGCCAGCACCTGGCCGTTCACCGCAACAGCCGGGACCTCCACCACGGTGTCGGGAGCGAGTCCAACAAGGGTGTTGCCATTACGGATGTTCACGTAGTGGACTCGATGGTCGTTGGTGACCAGGCTCTGTATGAGGTCGACCACCACCTTCGAATACCCGAAGCCTCCGCGCTGACTGAGCAGCTCCGGGACCGTGTCGACGTCCGGCCGGGCGTAGAGACTCATGAGTTCTTGCTCGAGTGCGAGAACCTGCTGTCCCCGACTGGCCTTTCGATCCTGAAGCTCCCGCAGTCGACGCCGTGCATGAAAGTAATATTGGAGATAACCATTGATGCCGAGGTCGAGGTCCTTCAGGACACCCTCCGAGAACGGAAAGCCAGACGACCATGGCCGAGCCTGCCCAAGCACTTCTGGCAGGCGATTGGTCGCAGAGCTTCCCGCTGTGATGGTCGACACGAAAGTGAGATGGTTCAGGCCCTTCCAATCCATGACGACGTCCCCTGCGTCCACACCCAGAACCTCTGCTGCGGCCTTGATGAAGAAGAGAGGGGAATTGCAAACGCCGACTGCGTTCACGTCCAGCGCTTGTAAGAACTGGGTCATAGCCCCGGCCGGATTGGTAAAGTTCATCACCTGTGCGGTGGGCGCCCGACGTCGGATGAGGTCGGCCAGCGTCTCGTAGATGGGCACCGACCGGAGAAAGGCACCAAGGCCGGGAACGGTCACCGTTTCCACGAACGGCACCGCATGCCGCAGTGCTATCGCCTCATCTTCGATCCGCATCTTCTGGCCGCCGGCTCGAAGCTGGATGAGGACAAAGTCGCTGCCGTCAACCGCCGCTGCATAATCTGAACTGGTCTCCACAGCGAGGTTGCGTCCCTTTTTAGCGATTTGCCGTCGCGCCATCTGGGCAATGGTTGTGACGCGTTCGCGGTCCGTGTCCATCAAAACCAGAGAACGGACCGAAAGCGGACACTCTGCTAGAAGATCCACGAGCTCAGGCGTAAACACACTCCCGCCACCAACTACCCCAATCTTGATGTCCCTCATGACACTGTCCTTTCAAAACACCGATGAGGCCCGTATCATGCCCAGGCGAGCGCGTCAAACGCGTCCCGGTAGGCAGCGTGACGATCGCGGTCGGGGTCAACCGGCGTGACGCGGTTTCGAAAAAGGGCCGCCGCCTGCTCCAGCCCCTCGAAGTATCCCGCCCCGACTCCTGCCAGAAGTGCCGCACCGACCGCCGATAGCTCAGACAACTTATGCACGTAGACAGTCCGATTCAACATGTCGGCCTTCAACTGGCCCGTGATCCGACCGCGCGTCGCGCCCCCGGTCATGATCAGGGCCGGGGCTGGTCCGGGTCGGCCTGTCTCCAAGATCTCGAACATGCGTGCCCCAAGATAGGCGAGCCCTTCCACTACCATCCGTGCAAGGTCGCCCGGCCCTACCCGGGCATCGAGGCCGGAAAAAGCTGCCCGGATCTCCTTAGATTGGTGCGGGAAGAACTGGGGCCCGAGAAAGGGGGCGTACAGATGGCCGATCGGCGCCTGAAGCGGGGCACTGTCAGCCGCCGCTAGAAAGTCGGAGGGAGACAGGCTAAGAAGTCTCCGGGCCCATTCCATCTGCCCCCCGCTCCAGCACTCGAGACTCTGGGTCCCGAGACCGGGGAGCACGTGCAAATCGTGTAATACGTCGTGGGGCTCGCCACCCCCCCAGCCTCCCTCAGCACCGATCTTTACAAACTGGACAGCCATCTCCCACGTGCCCAGCACATTAAGCGACATGGACGGCCCGGTTATACCGGCCGCGAGCGCGGCCGCGAGGTAATCGTGGGCGCCGGTCGAAACAAGCACACGACGCCCTGGCATGAGCCAGCGGTTCTCCCCCAGTGCGGTACCCGCCGGTCGGACTTCCGGAAACCAGTCGGGGTTAAGATTTCCCGCCCGTATAAGCGCAGGCGACCAGGCTCGTGTCGTCCGGTCAAACGCCCCACTCGCACCGGCAGTGGACGGTTCTGCTGCCATCACGCCGGAAAGGCGGGCCGCCACATACCCCCCGATAGACAGCACACCGGCCACATTCTCGGCGCGGATGGGATCGTGCGCCTTCAGCCAGGCCAGATGAAACACCGGCGGGTGATACCAACGAGGGCTCCCCGTTTCCGCGTAAAAGCGATCCGAATTATACGGGAGGTGCTCATCCAGCTCTTCGGTTCCGACGCCGTCCCAGTGTCCGACAACAGGCCAGACCGGGCGGAGATCGCGATCCACGGCCACCAGAGGAGGCCCGGCCGAGGATACCGCAATGGCCACCGGCCCCCTGCCCGGCAGCGCGAGGTCCCGGATTAACTGGAAGCCGGTTTCCACCAGAGCCTCCGGATCACTGAGACGGCGATACGTCTCGGCCCCGATCGAACAAGCCCCTTCTCGCTTCGGAGGGGCGGCCGCTCGCATCGCCGCTACCTCCCCGGTGGCGGGGTCCACCAGAACCGCCTTCACCCGAGTCTGGCCGTAATCCAGCCCCACCAACCAACCGAAATCATGCATTGACGGCTCCACTGATCAGTCCGGAAAGGATGTGACGGTTAAACCACGCCACAAATACAGCTGGGGGCAGCATGGCCAATACGCCGGCCGCCGCCTGGAGCCCATAGTCCACGGCGTACTTGCTGGCATACTGCGTCACGATAACCGTGAGGGGTTCAGCCTTAATGGTGGGGGCAAACGCCAGCGGAACGAGAAAGGCGCTCCACGAACTCAGGAACACGATAACCGCGACTGTCGCGAGGCCAGGTGCGATTAACGGAAGCAGGATACGGGTGACCGTGGTGCTCCGGGACGCCCCATCAATCCGGGCCGCATCCTCGATGTCCACGGGGAGTGCCGCGATGTGGCTCCGAAGGAGCCAGAGCGCGAGAGGCAGGTTGGCGGAGCTGTTGATTACGGCGATAGCCGTGTACGTGTCTGTCAAGCCCCAGCCGGTCATGAGTTGAAAGAGCGGGATGAGCACGGCATAGACGGGAAGTGATAGCGTGCCCACGATTAGGAGAAAGAGCACGCTCGAACCCCGGAAACGAAACCGGACAAACGCATAGGCCGCCGGAATCGCCAAAACGACAGTGAGCAAGGTGGCGTAAAGGGTCTCGAGAATCGAGTTCTCCGCCCCGTGCAGGAACGTCTGCGATACCCCACTGCCGCCGCTCAAAAGCGCCCGATAGTACGCGAACGTCACGGGGTCCGGCACCGGATGCGGCGGAACGGCCGAAAGCCCAATAGGGGTGGTGAGGCTCACCACCAACCCCCAGTACACGGGAATGGCGCACCACAGAAAAATCAGGATGCCACCCACGATCATGGCTACGCGCCCAGCCACAGATTTTCGCATTAGTACGATACCTCCCGGTACACGACCCGGAGATAGAACACACTCACGAGTAGAGTTACCACCGTGACGAACATGGCAGCGCTGATGCCCTGGCCGAAGTTCAGGTTTTGGAACGCGTAGAGATATGTCTGGATTACAGCCGACTTAGTAGCGGGGGCGTATCCGGTCAAGACGTAGATCTGATCGAAGACCCCAATGCCCAGAACGCCCGCTTCGACGAGTCCGATGGCAAGGGCAGGTCGAAGAAGCGGAATCGTTATACGGCGGACGGCTTGCCACCCGGTGCAGCCATCTACGGCCGCTGCTTCATAAAGATTGGCGGGAATACTCTCGAGACCCGCTAAAAAGATGATGACGGTGAGCGGCAAGACCTGCCAGAGCAGGCTCACCCCCACAAAGAGGCGACTCGAGGCGGACCCGTTGAGCCAGACGATGTAGTGCGGAATGAGATTAAAGGTTCGAAGCATGGCGTTCAGGAGCCCGCTTACGGGGTTGTAGATAAAGGACCAGAGGAGGCCTGTCACCGTGCCCGGAATGGCCCACGGCAACATGAGGAGGGCCAGGAAGAAACCTCGTCCGCGACGGATCGCATGAAACCAGAACGCCATCGGCAAACCCAGAAGCAGCACACCAAGGGAGGCGATGAAGAAGTACTCGACAGTATTGCCGGCAGCCTGAAGGAATGCCGGGTCGTGCAACACCGCCGCGTAGTTAGCGAGCCCCACGAAGAAGTGTTCCCCGGGGAGCAGAAGGTTGTCCACATGCAGGCTGAAGTAGAGGCTCAGGATGAGCGGATAAAACACCAAAACCGCTAGAAGGATAAAGGCAGGCGCCACATACAAATAAGGAAGGGTGGCCCGGCCGGCCCTTGGCTGAGGCCGGCGAGTGCCCTCCGGTTTATGAATTTGACGTTCTGACTCTTCGGCTGTTGCCATATGGCACCTCTTTACCGAGCGATCGGGCAGGCGAAAGACTCGCCTGCCCCCTTCAGATCTCCGACGAACCTAGCCGCCGCTCATGGACTGAACCTGGCTTGCGAGCTGATGAAGCGCGGGAAGCGGCTGCGCACGTCCCTGGACGACGTTTTGAATCATCGCCGCAACGTCGCTCGAAAACTGGGGATACCAGACGGGCGTGCCCTGCGGGAACAGAGGCCGTACCGTCGGTAACATCTTTCCAATCTCGCTTCCGCCAACGATCTTCCCCTCCCGGCTCAGGAGATTGAAGGCATAGTTCTCAGGCGGCAGATTCCCCATGTTCGCGTTCTCATACGACACCACCAGCTGCGGAGTCTGTTCCCACCAGTTGATGAACATGGCCGCGGCACCCTTATTGCTGGCATTCTTGGGAATACCGAGACCTTCGGGCAACCCGAACGTGATACCGGGGGCCTGTCCGTCGTTGCCGGGGAACGGAATGAACTTTACCTGATCGCCAGCCTTGGCGATGGCAGACACACTCGGATTGGTGACGGTTGGTAGGCTCCCGGGTGAATCGGACAGGACCACGGCTACGGTGTTGTTCTCAAACAAGGTCTCCGTCTGGACGTCCGTGAGAGACACCTCGCCGGGCGGCACCAGATGGTCCTGATAGAGCGTCTTCTCAAACGCGAGTGCCTGTGCGCCCGGCGAATTGGCAGATGTAAAGAGCGGCCTCCAGTGGGCACCGAACAGTTCGCCTCCCGCCGATTTGATGAGCTCATACCACGGCGTCGAAGCGCCTTCGGTCACGGAGAGAGGGACTCCGATGGGGTATCTTACGACCCCTTTGGCCTTAATCTGTTTCGCGTCAGCCAAGAGCTGCTGCCAGGTGGAGGGGACGGTCGTGATGCCCGCCTTCTTAAAGTCCGTCCAATTAATCATGGTCGCCCGAAAGTCCATGTTGTACGGGAGAGCCACCTGCTCGCCGTTCACATGAAACACCTTGGCGACAATATTGTCTTTGAGCACCGATGGTTGGATGAGAGAGGAGAGGTTGGTGTACCAGCCCGCCTGCGAGAACTGGCCGACCCACGACCAATCGACTTCCGTGACATCGGCAGGCGCAGTACCAGCCGCCTCCGCTGTCACGACCTTGTCATGGATGGAGTCCCAAGCCAGATTCTCCATCCGGACCTTGATGCCGGTCTTCGCGGTGAACTTGGCTAGCTGCGAAGCCGGCATTTGCCCCCATGGGGGAAGCAGGACCGTGATGGTCTGGCCCGCGTATTGTTTGCTCAAAACCCAAGGATGCCCCGTGATGGCCGCACCGGTGCTGCCGGGGCTGGCTCCACAGGCTGCGAGAGACAATCCGACGAGTCCGACCCCGGCCAAAAACGAGTACCGACGCAAGGGGAGTTCCTGGCGACTTTTCACCATCTCGCCTCCTTCATCGCAAACCAAGATGAATCAATGACCCTTCGGCTCATTGGATGCGTTCTGTTGGTAGTTCGTTAATTGCCGGAGATATCCTGGTTGACTACAATCACTTTACGAACTTTTTTGTCTGAAGTTGTTCAAGAAGGAGTGGAACCCCATGGGGGACGGGCGGGTCCGGCAACTCATTTCCATTCAAGAGCAGAGGTGGTCCGAGGCTCTCCATAGTGCGCGTGTGGAGCCCCTGTCCCTATCTCCCCCTCTGCTCTTCGTCGGGTGCGGATCGTCGTACTACCTCGCACAGGCAGCGGCATCCGTGGCTCGAGGGCTCGGCATCACCGCATCGGCGGCCGCTGCGGGAGACGTGTGGAGCGATCCCACCGCCAGTCTTCTCGGCGCCAAAGGAGTCATCGTGATCTCACGTTCCGGAACCACGTCGGAAGCGCTGCTCGCCATCGACGTAATCAGGACCTGCGGGGTTCCGGTCCATGTTCTGACCTGCAACGCCGACACCGCATTAGCAGCAGCGGCCGATTATGCCACCGTGTTGAATGCCGACGACGACACCGTCGTTATGATCCAGTCCTTTACCACCATGTTGATGTGGCTCCAGGCCTGGCTCATGCGCATGCAGGGCCGTGATGCAGCTCCATTCTTTCGGCCGGGACTCGCGGCAGAGGTGCTGGGTGCCGCAGAGCCTCTCGTCAAGGACCTCTTGGAGACGATTCCCCGGCGGACGGTCTATCTGGGTGCAGGAGTGCGCTTCGCCATCGCGCAAGAAGGGGCCCTGAAGGCTCTGGAGATGGGGGGCGCACCGGTTCTCTGGTATGAACCCCTCGAGTTCCGTCACGGGCCGTGGGGCTTGATCGACGAGGGGGACGTGGTCTGGCTCTTGCGGCTGGGCGACAGGACCGAGGGCGAGGTCCCCCTGATTGCGGACATTGAGGCACGCGGTGCCCGAGTGGTAGAAATCGTACGCGTAGGACAAGAGTACCCGCGGCATGACGTAATCAGACTTCCGCAGAACGTTCCCGACCTCCTCGCGGGTCCCCTGGCAGTGATTCCTCTACAACTTTACGCGTGGACGTTGGCCGTCGCGCTCGGTCGTGATCCGGACCATCCCCGCAACCTGACCAAGGTCGTCCGTATTGGCTGAGCTCAGCGAAACTCGTCGCCTCGGACTCCGTTCAGAGCCACAAGCATGTGCAAGTCAATGAGAAGGAAGAGCCCGCCGTGTCCTCTACTGCGATGCAGGGCACAAGACAGGCTGGGGTCCGGAGTCGGAGATTACCGGGCTCGGAGCGTCCAGACAAGTGCCGGGCCCCGAGCGGGAGGTCCGAGCTTCAGCCTCTGCCCCCAACCCTCCATCAAGCGTTCGCTTGGCGTATCGGCGATCAGCATGTCCACCATTGGCCACGCGAGCATCTGATGCGTAGCCGTCTGACCAAACTTGCGAGAATCCGCGACTGCCACCACGTGATCAGCCGCCCGTGCAAATGCAGCGCCCACGGATGCCTCATCAGCCGCACTCGTGCTGATGCCAAAGTTCACGTGGACACCGTTGGCGCCAAGAAACGCCCACTCCAGATGGAGACGCTCCAGTTGGCTTATCGCTTCGAACCCGGTGGTCTCGTAATTGGAAGGGCGCAGTCCGCCGCCCAGTACGATGACTTGGATGCGGGGATTAGTTAATATCATCGCAATGTTGACGGCGTTCGTAACCACGGTAACGCTCTTACCTTCGGCAGCCAAGACCTCCGCAATGCGTGTCGTAGTTGTGCCACCGTTCAGGCCCACGATGGCTCCATTCTCGATGAGCCCCGCTGCCATCTGGGCAATCGCCGTCTTCGCTTCGGGTGCCTCGTCCATCTTGTCCTGAAACCATTGCTCGAGGACCAACCCGCGGGCTGCCACCGTCCCGTGGTAACGCGTCATGCCCTGGCCCTGGGCGGCAAGAAAGCTCAAGTCTCGTCGAATGGTCACCGGGGAGCATTTGAGCCTCGCGGCCAGTTGCGAGACACTGGTCGTTCCCTCAGTCCGCATGATTTGCATGATCTTGGCCTGACGCTCACGGACCCGCCCCTGGACCTTACGAGTGTTCAACGCCTGCACCTTGTTCGCTCCTTACTTCCCATAGACCCGCTTGGTGCGCCAACGACACATAACTTGGAGCCTCCCGTCAGTTCCCGCTTTTGGCGTAGCCCCCCGCCTGCGCGCATGACGCGTTTCCAAATTCGGTCACCCCCGTCTTGTGTCAGTGTGTACCAGATGCGTGCATAGGCGATCTTTCTTATGAATCGTGCCGCCATCACGAGCATAGGACATTGGATCACGATGAGGTGACATCAGGAGCGATACATACAAATCCGCCACGCCCGTCCGACCTTCAATTGACGGGGATAACGTGGTCGCGGAGTACACCCTGCGCAACTTCCGCCAGCCGCGCCAAGCGGACATCTGGGAATCTCGGGACCTTCACCGTTTCAAGCAGGGTGGCCCGCCTTGGGTCCGTCACCACAGGGGATCGCGTTCATCTTATCGTCGAGTTTCGCTGGCGCGACAGACTGGGAGTTCAGCCTGGGGCGTGACGATTTACCCGCTTCTCGAATGATGAGCTCTACCGTGTCCGGTTTCGATTCCGCGTTATTGACGGACCCACCGAAGCAGAAAATTGCCCGGGACCCTCGTGCCAGTCTGAACGGGCCTCCTCGGAGGATGTCGGGTATCGGGTGAGGGAAGCCCTCAGCCGCCGGACTTCAGGGCGCTGACCGCGTTTGTGAGAAGGCATATGACCCCACCGAGGACTCTCCTGTCGACATCGCGACAACTGCAGATCGGCGGTTACGTGAGGCTTCAGCATGCCGCCATCGATGGGATGGGACCACGGTGAAGACGTCGGCGTCCATGTAAGACGGAATCTCTAAATGCCGGGCATCGGACCATGAGCTGCCACCCGTGATAGGCCCGGGACGCGGAACTCGATGCCGAAATGGAGATGCCTGGACGGATTGGCGGCCACGGACTAAGCGGCCGATGCGACCTACGGGCCCGCGGTCGACGAGGGGATCGCCCCGCCGACGGAGTAGACGGTGACGCCCATCGGCGACAGACGGTCATCCAGACGACCATCGCTCAGCTGCAGGCACAAGCCGGAGAGCGAGCCGCGGCCGGCCCCCGCCGACCCCGGAGGCGCCGACGGGCCCTGATCGCAACGCCCAGGTGGCTGGCCACGCGGCCTCGCCGATCATCCTGGCCGCGATGGTGTGCCCCCCGGCAGCGGACAGCCCAGGTCGATGTTGGATCAGGTCATCGAGAATACCCTGAAGATTCCGGGCGTGCGGGCCGCTCACCAATGTGGGCGATTGGAGTCAGCGACAATCTGGACGGGGGCGCGGCACGGCGGATCCCGGCGACGATTCCCCCGAAAAGATTGGTCGCCGGGTCGGACGGACCAGTTTCCTTATGGCTGAAGTAATCTCTCCGGGAAGGATGCGGTATCTCCAGACGAAAGCGGGGCTCCGCCCGTAGCGGCGGCACGATCGGCTGGACGCCGAATGGCGGTTTCACTGTGCCGTCGCGGACCTGGCGCGTACCCTCCCGCGCGTAGATCGAAAGGCCACCCGAGGGCTGGCGGGGCCGCTTGGTCGGGGAGACATAGACTCCCCCGCTTGTTGCGACAGGAGACGGTTCGCCCCGCGTCGTGCACACGCGCGCCCGTCCCGTGGCTCTCCCTACTCCGTACCATCGTCTAACCGCACCGGCGGCTGGGGCGAGACGTCGGCCGGATAGCACCGAGAGCGTAGACGCACGGACTCGAGCGCATCGAGCCCGTCTGGGAACGCTGCGCTCCTGCGCACCGGCAACAGGTTGTGTTCCGCGAAAGCGAACCCCTGGGCCCCCAGAAGCGCCGCCCAACACGCCGAGCCACCACGCCAGCAAGGCATCGACCGTTCAGACGTCGACATTCTAGTAGTTCGCTCCCGTACCACCCCCGCCCATCCGGCGACCGCGTTCCGTCTTGGCACTCGCCCCTAACAAAACCCGACCAACGGGGGTAGCGATCCATCCGGGCCGAGCGCAGGGAGTCACCCCAGCACGGCGGACCCTATTCGCGATGGGCC
>JAKATP010000094.1 GCA_021818685.1 Bacillota bacterium
CCGTGCTGGAGATGACCCTGTCCGGTCCGGCGCTTTTAGTGACCGAGGGCGGCCTGCTCGGTCTCGCGGGGGCGGATATGGACGCCCGCATAAATGGTCGTCCGTGGTCGCCGGGGGCGGCCGCCCGGGTCTTTTCGGACGACCGCATCACCTTTGCGCTGGCACGGCGGGGACTTCGTGCCTATCTCGCCGCCGCGGGGGGATTTGTCGGAGAACGGTGGCTGGAAAGCCGCTCCACCGACCTTCTGCTAGGGCGCGGCGGGATAAACGGGCGGCCTGTGGCTGCCGGTGACACCCTAGAGGCTCCGGACGGGTGCCAAGGCCCCCTCCGTTTGGCGACCCGGGCCGCGATAGCCCCTCCGGGGCCCCTTCGCCTCCTGGCGGCCGACGATGGGGGAACCGTTGTCGGCCGCCTGTCAGGCGATATCTTTCGCGTGGCACCGAAATCGGACCGCGTGGGTCTCCGCCTGTCGGAGCGGCTCGACGAACACGTGGCGCGTCAGGCGCTGGAGCGGGGGGCTGCGGGAGGCACCGGACTCTCGGAGGGAATGGCCATGGGCAGCGTCGAGGTCACGCCGGGCGGCGAGGTGATCATCCTCTTGAAGGCGCGGGGGACGGTGGGCGGCTACTTCGTGCCGGCCCATGTGATCCGGGCAGACTGGCCCCGTCTCGCCCAACTCCGGCCGGGCGACGCGGTCCGCATGGAGCTCGTGTCGAGGGCCGAGGCGGACAGGGCCGCGCGCCGCCTGCAGGCGCGGCGGGACGCCGCGATGGTAGTCTCGTCGGGCCGCGTCGCGGTCTCCGCCATCGCGCCGCCCGATGGCGGCACTCTCGGACCGACGGTCCCGCGGGGCGTGGCCGTCCATGCGGGGGAACGGCTGACCACGATCCGGAGGGGAGATGAGAGCGTGGACATTTTGGCGCCGCACGATGGGGTGGTCGCCTGGTCTGGCCGCGAAGGCAGCGTGGTTTCCGGGGCAGACCCGGTTCTGTGGGTCGTGGACCAGGAACACGGGGACCCGGAGCCTGCGGGTACCACCGAAGGAGGAGGACGATGAGCGAACTGACGCCGAATCAGGGTTCTGGGGATCGAACCGCGCGCACCGTCGACATCAACAGCGACATGGGAGAAAGCTTCGGGGCCTGGACAATGGGGGCTGACGCCGATCTGCTGCCCCACATCACGTCGGCCAATGTGGCATGCGGGTTTCATGCCGGGGATCCGCGCGTCATGGCCGCGACCGTCGCGGAGGCGGTCCGGCTGCATGTGCGGGTCGGGGCGCACCCCGGGTTTTCCGACCTGGTCGGTTTCGGACGTCGCAACCTTGCCCTCACGCCTCACGAAGCGCGGACGGATGTGCTCTATCAGATTGGGGCTCTCCAGGCCTTCTGCCGCCGGGCCGGTACGACGTTGCAGCATGTGAAACCACACGGCCAGCTCAACAATCTGGCGATGACCGACCGAACACTGGCCGATGCCATCGTGGCGGGCATCGCCGACTTCGACCCGACACTCCTCCTGATTGCCTACGGGGGGGAGCTCGCACGCGCCGCGGAGGCGGCCGGCCTGGTGGTCGCGTATGAAGCCTATGCCGACCGGGCTTACAATCCGGACGGCACGCTCTTGTCTCGTCGCGTCGACGGATCCGTCATTACGGATGCGGCCCACATCGGTGAGCGGGCGCTTCGCATGGTGGAAGATGGGAAAGTGGCAGCCCACGATGGCACCGTCATCGATGTGCGCGTCGATACGCTGTGCATCCACGGCGACACGCCAGGCGCCCCGGCGCTCGCGAACCATCTCCATGCCGTGCTCGAACGATCAGGCGTGCGGGTCCGATCGCTGCGGCCGGATGGCCGCCCGTAAGGTCAGGTCCCCGTCGCTTCCCAATGGGGTAGGGACAGCGAGGCTAGCGACCACACAACCGCCAGCGCCGCGAGCAGGGCGAAACCGGGCGCAAACGCGCCGGTGAGGTCTCGGAGCCCGCCGATCTCCACCGGGCCGAGCGCGGCCACGGCATAGCCGATGGCGAGGAGGAGCCCGGAGACACGGCCGGTTTCGCCCGCCGGAGCGAGAACGGCCGGCACCGCCATGCCCACCGTCAGGGCGATGGCCGTGCCGGCCCCGACCACACCGGCCACGATGTCGCCCAGGGCAGGGTCGGCTAAGAGCAGTACGAGGGCCGCCACATCGAGCACGCCCGTGAGGAGGAGGGCGCCCCGAAATCCGCCTCCCCGGCGTACCAGCAGGGGCGTCACGACCACCCCCAGCACGGAGCCCGCAGACAGGATGCTCACCGGCACCGCCGCCGCCGCCAGGCTCGCTCCCGCTGCGACATAAAAGTCGGGAAGCCATGTCACAAGGCCGTAGAAGATGGCGCTCTGGCAGCAAAATATCACGATCACCGGTCCGAGTCCGGGAATGGGGGCCGGTTGGGGACGGGCGCCCGACGGAGGTCCGGCGCGGTCATCCGCGAGCGGGATGAAGAGCCATAGCGCGGCCGCGATGATGCCTAAGAGGCCCCACAACAGGAACACGCCCCGCCAGGATCCGCCGGCCAAGGGTAGGAGAAAGGGCGCCGACAGTGCGCTTCCGAGCAAGCCTCCCAGCACGAGTCCGTTCGAATAGACGGCCGTGGCTACGGTCGCCCGCCGCCCGGAAATCCGGCGGGCGGCGTGGACCAGGGCCGGCTGCGCGAGCCCGATGCCGGATCCCAGCACCGACACGGCCGCGAAGAAGACGAACGGGCCGGCCGCCGCCGCCCGGAGTGCTCCCCCGACCGCAATCACGAGCTGGGTTACGAGAAGGGTCAGGCGCGGACCGAGACGATGGGTGAGGAGTCCGCCCGGCAGCGAGAGGACGGCCAGCACTAGTAAGGGAAGCGCCGTCAAAAGGCTGGCCGTAGCGGGGGACAGGCCCAGAGCCGGCATCACCAGCGGTAGCAGCGCGCCGCTGGCGACCAGCGGGGCGCGGCAATTCACTCCCGAAAGCCAGCTGGCGAACAACGCCAGGCGCATCCCGGATGCGTGTCGCGCGTCGACGACCGGCACCTCCGGTTCGGATGTCATCGTGCAGCTCCCTGCCAGCCGCGGCCTAGCGGGCCCTGTCCAGGCCGAGAAACCGGCGGGCGTTTTCCTTCATGATGAGGGGGAAGACGTCGTCGGGAAGGGCCAGTTCCTCCATCGCCGCGAGCTGCGCCTGGGGGTGGAACATGGGATAGTCGGTGCCAAAGCAGAATTGCCGCCTTAACCGGCCCTTCATGTCCCGAAGCACTTCCGGCGGGAGATATTTCGGCTTCCAGCCAGAGATGTCGATGAAGACATTGGTTTTGTGGAGCGCCATCGCCAGCGCTTCCAGATGCCAGGGCCAACCGACGTGAGCCAGGAGCATGGGCATTTCGGGATAACGGGCCGCCAGCGCGTCGAGCCGCATGGGCCGGCAGTAGTCGAGCGCCAGTCCCTGCCCGCCGGGTTCACCGGCCCCCACACCGCTCGTGCCAGTATGAACCAGGAGGCGGAGCCCGAGGCGCGCGGCCGACTCAAAGAACGGCCCGAGCGCCGGGTCGTCCGGTTCGAAATGCTGGAGCGTGGGGTGAAGCTTCAGGCCGAGAAGACCCAGGTCCTTCACTTCTTCGAGCCGCGCCTGCGCATCGGCGCGATGCGGGTCAACGCTCCCGAAGCCCACAAACACATCGGGGTACTGCTCGCAGATGGCGGCAACCCGACGGCTTAAGAGGGGCGGGCGTCCCGTGTGGCGTTCTGCATCCCAGGCGAGGAGCAGCCCGCCGAGATTAAGCCGTCGGTAGAGGTCCACCATCTCGGAAAGTTCGACCGGCTCCATCTTGGTGTTGAAGTACCGTTCCACGGAGGCATGGTAGGGCCCCATCGAGTCCACCATCCACTCGCGCGTGCCCAGGTGGACATGCGTGTCAAAGGCGGAAATCGCATCGAAATCCAGCATCACGAAAGCCCCTTCCCCTCTCCCGCATCAAGCCGCATCCAGTCTAACATCGCCGCAGTCAAAACCGACGGATCTCGAACCGGACCGGTACGGGGTCCCGGCCGGCAGACTCTTTCGGAAACAGACAGGACCGGTATGATGGACATAGGTGACCGCAGGGGAGGTACGAGATTGGCCCAAGACACTTACATAGGGCAGTCGCAGCTCCGACAGGAGGGTCCCGCCAAATTAAAGGGGCGGGGCGGCTATGTCCAGGACTACGACTTGAAGAATATGACCTACGCGCGCCTGATCTTGAGCCCGTTCGCCCACGCCCGGGTGCGCGCCATTCGGACCGAGGACGCCCGCCTGCCGGGGGTGGTGGGCGTGTTCACGGCCGAGACGCTGCCGCGGACGGGGCTTCTGGCCGACCGCGAAACCTTCTATGTGGGAGAGCCGGTGGCGGTGGTGGTGGCCGAGGACCCTTCGGTGGCGGAGGATGCGGCCGAACGGGTGGAAGTCGACTTTGAAGAACTGGCGGCGGTGATCGATCCCGAAGAGGCCATGCGGGAGAACGCCCCGCCCGTCCGCACGGGCCAGGTGGAAGCGTCAGCCGACGCCGGCGCCCATGGTGAGACGGCCGGCGGCGCAGGCGAAGTGGAAGTGCACTCGCCGAATATTTCCAACACCACGCGCTACGAACGCGGGGACGTCGCGGCCGGATTTCAGGCGGCAGACGTCGTGGTGGAGCGCACCTTCCGCCTGCCGTGGGTGTATCAGGGCTTCATGGAGACGCATGGCACCACGGCTGATGTGGACCCGGACGGTGGCGTCCATGTGTGGACGTCCACCCAGGGTCAATTCATGGTGCGCCGCTCGGTAGCCCAGCACCTGGGTCTGGGCCTGCAGGAGGTGACCGTCAGCGGCGCGACCGTGGGCGGGGGCTTCGGAGGCAAGACCGTGCTTTTGGAGTCCTTGGTGGCGGCGCTCTCGCGGAAGCTCAACCGCCCGGTGTCGGTCATCCTGGACCGGCTGCAGGACTTTCTCGTCAACAACTCCGGCCCAGGTGCCATTATTTCCGTCAAGATCGGCGGCAAGCGGGACGGGACGCTGACGGCCATGCAGGTGCAGGCGGTTTTCGACTGCGGGGCCGAAGGCGGTGCACCCGCGGGTCTGGCGGCCTTCATGATGGGGGCCACCTACCGGTGTCCTAACCTTGATCTGGTGGGTCTGGAAGTGCTGACCAACAAGACCCCGAACGGCGCCTATCGGGCTCCGGGGGCTCCCCAGGCCTATTTCGCCCTCGAGTCTGCCATTGATGAGCTGACGCGTAAGCTCGACTGGGATCCGGTGGAGTTCCGGCTGAAGAACGTGTCCCGTGAAGGCGACCCTCAGCCGAGTGGTCGGCCATGGCCCCGGACCGGACTTTACGAATGCCTGGAGCGCCTCCGCGACCATCCGCGCTGGAAGGCGCGCAGCCGGGTTGCGGGTCGGGGAGTCGGAGTAGCTGTCGGGGGCTGGAACGGCGGACTGGAGCCGGCGGCCGCCGCTTGCCAGGTGCACGGCGACGGCACCGTCGTGGTGCAGGTGGGATCCGTTGACATCACGGGCACCAACAGCGCCTTTCGCGCTATTGCCGCCGAGGTGCTGTCCATCCCCATCGAGCAGGTGCGGGTGCAGTACTCCGACACGGCCCAGGCACCGTACGCCGGGATGGCCGGCGGCAGCAAGACCACGTATACGGTGGGCGCGGCCGTACAGGCGGCCGCCCAGGAGGTGCGGCGGCAGATCCTGGAGATGGCGGCCGAACGGCTCGAGGCAGCCGCGGAGGACCTCGAGATCGACCGGGGTGTGGTGTCGGTGAAAGGGGTGCCGGGCCGGGGAGTCACGGTGGCGGAACTGGCCTCCGGTACCGTCCGTTTCGGCGGGACCCACGCGCCGCTGTTTGCCCAGGGCCGTAGCGCCATCACCAAGCAGGCGCCCGGCTTCGCCGCGCATCTGGTGGAGGTGGAGGTAGATCGCGAGACCGGTCTCGTCCGTGTAGTCAGCTACCTCGCCATCCAGGACGTAGGCCGGGCGCTCAATCCGCGCGAGGTCATGGGCCAGATTCACGGCGGGGTGGCGCAGGGGATCGGCCGTGCCACGCTGGAGGCGCTCACGTATGACGAGCGGGGCCAGCTTACAGGCACGAGCTTCATGGACTATCTACTGCCCACGAGTCACGACGTGCCGGAGATGGAGGTGCAACTGGTCGAGGTGCCGGCGCCGGACGGGCCGTTTGGTGCCAAGGGCGTAGGGGAGCCGCCCGCGATTCCGGGAGCGGCCGCCATTGCCAATGCCGTCTTCGATGCGGTGGGGGTTCGCATCACGGACCTGCCCATCCGACCCGACGCGGTGCTGGACGGCACGCTTGCTCCCGTTTGAGTACCGACAACGCGAACGGCCGCCCAAAGGGCGGCCGTTCAAACTGTCTCGGGGGTGGGACCCGCCCGGGATCGTTGTTAGCGAAAAGCGCCCCGCGGACGGGCTTCGTTGACGACCATGATGCGGCCGCCCCACTCGGCGCCGTTCAGCTTCTCGACGGCGGCCGCGGCAGAGTCCTTAGGGACGTCTACGAATCCGAACCCGCGCGATCGTCCGGTCTCCCGGTCGGTGGCGACGCGGGCCGAAACGGCCTGAAATTCGGCGAAGGCGTCCATGAGGTCAGCCTCGGTTACCGCCCAAGGAAGGTTGCCGACATAGAGCGTCTGCGTTTCTGCACTGGTCACGTTCTCTACCCACACTCCCTGAAAAATGCGTTCTCGTTCAAGTCTACGATGATTTTGTCGCACTCGAACGTCACCTTATTATTGCGCAGCTTCGTGAGATCCACAACCAAGGGTTAACCGAAAAACCCCAAAAAAGTACAGCCGTCCACGAGCGATAACGAGAGATATCGAAGGTGTGAGAGGGTAAGGAGGAGCGTGAGCCGCATGCGCCGCCGCGAGCTCACGGAGGTTGGCGAGGGAGGGTGAGCAGACATGCAGGGAACAAATCCCGTCAGCGACCGCAACGTGAAACGGATTGTCATCTTCGATCTGGACGGGACCCTGGTAGACGGCCACGGAGCCGGCCACCAAGCGATGGATGGAGCGTTCGCAGCCGTGTACGGCCGGTCTGGCCACTTTAGCGGCCGGGAGTTCGCGGGCAAGACCGATCCGATGGTGTTGCGGGAGGCGGCGGCCGAACAGCATCTCCCTCTGGACCCCGACACCTGGTCCCGGCTGCAGGATGCCTTCTTGGAGGAACTGGAAAAGGCGGCCCTTTCCCACCCGGTGACAGCCATGCCAGGCGCCCGGGCTCTCCTGCGAACTCTCGCCCGGGATCCGTCGGTGGGGCTGGCCGTGGGGACCGGCAATCTTGAACGGGGAGCCGCCATCAAGCTCCGGGCCGCGGGCCTGGATGGAATCTTTCCCGTGGGTGGCTTCGGGAGCGACGCCCCGGACCGGCCCGGTATGCTCCGTACCGCCATTGAGCGCGCCCGAACATATTACGGGGCCCCCGAGGCGGCGGTCGTGGCGGTGGGGGACACCCCGCGCGATGCGGACGCCGCCGCGGCCAACGGAGTGCCGCTCATGGGAGTGGCCACGGGCCACTACGATCAGGACGCCCTGCGGAAGGCCGGAGCCCAAGCGGTGTTTGTCAATCTGGAGCCGATGGCGGCTGTGCTGGACGCCATCAGACGGCTCACGGCCCCTTAGGGTCGGGCGCCTGGTCAGGGTCAGCCGCCAGGCGATCGTGGAGCAGCCAGGCAAAGTCGGGGTCGAGGCGCGAGGGGGGAATGGGCGCGTCGGCTGCCGACGCGAAGAAGGGGCGGGAGGCCGGGGCGCGTTCGAGGAGGGTCTGCCTCCACGCGGGGTCCGCGAGCAGCCGGTCCATGCTGCGAAAGCTCAACGGCGCGCCGCTGTCCAGCAGGAGCGTGACCAAGCGATCCAGTACCTCGAGTGCGTGCGGCGTGGCGCGCTCGGGGTACAAGAGCCGAATCAGCTCGGATATGGCTTTCCGGGCCGCTTCTCGATCGCGAGCGCGGGGTCCAAATGCCACGGTCCGCCTCCGTATCTCCAAGACGGGAACTCGGGTTCGTCAGCTGTCATGGTTTGCGAACCGGCCGGCGCTCGGCAGTCCGCTAGCGGGGCGAGGTCCATGCAAGCGCGGTCGCGCCTCCGAATTGTGCGGGAGCCCTCCCGTGCTGCCGACCGCAAGCCCGTATCAATCACCGGTCGCCGCCTGTCGGACATTTTACCCGGCGGCCAAGAACGCCGCCATCCGGACCGAGGGAACACGGGGCGTTGCCGCGGCGGAAGGCCGCTGCCTATCGGAGGGGAATCGGCCATGACCACCTGGATTGCATGACAGAGAATCAACGGGATAAGCCCCCTACAGATCGTCCTGACCGGAATGGTAGCATGCGGGTAGGGCCGGAGGTGGCAGCGTGTGGGAGCAGAGCTGGGTGGTGGCCGCACCGGACGAGGCACTGGCACGAAAGGCCACAGTCTCGCTGCTCCGCCGCTGGCGGCCGGACGAGGCCGGAACGCCGGAGGTGGGGGCCGCCCGCATCCTGACCGGACCCGACACCCTGGCCATGGGGGATCAGTACCTCGAAGAGATTCGTGAAATTCAAGAGCTGGTGGCCCACACGCCCCGTGAGGACCTGGCGCGCCGTTTCCGCTTAATCCATCAGCGCCCGCTTGGCATACCTCCACGGCCGGGATGGGTAGTAGCGGGGGCGGAGGGGCCGCGCAGTCCCCGGCCGGGGGACTGGTCGCGGCCCCACGGTGTCCGGTGGGTAGTGACGGTGCGTTGGCCTGGCTCGCCACCGGTACTCACTTCGGACGACGTCGGGTGAATGGCGCTGGCCCCGTAGAGGGACGAAGGGTGACGAGCCCCGCTGACCGGCGGTGAGGAGGCTTCGGCAATGGCGCATGGGATAGAGGACGGCGAGACGCGCCCGATCTGGATGCAAAGTGCAGTCGACCTGGAGCGGGCAATGGCGAAGGGCGAACTGTCCGCGGAGGAAATTACGGCCGCGTTTCTCCGCCGCATCAGCCAGCACAATCGCGAGAACGAGCGACTGAATGCGGTCAGGGAGGTTGATGCGACCGCCCTCCAGCAGGCGGCGATGTTAGATCGCGAGCGCGCTCAGGGTCGCGTGCGAGGGCCCCTGCATGGGGTGCCCGTGCTCTTGAAGGACAACATCGGCACGGTCGGCCACCTGCACACCACGGCCGGGTCGCTGGCGCTTGACGGGCAGTATGGCGTGCGGGAGGCACCTCTGGTGCGGCGGCTGAAGCGCGCCGGCGCCCTCATTCTGGGCAAGGTGAACATGACCGAGTGGGCCAATTTCATGACCAAGAACATGCCCAACGGCTACAGTTCCCTCGGGGGGCAGGTGTTGAACCCACATGGCCCCGGCCGTTTCGACGTGGGGGGATCCAGTTCCGGATCGGGGGCGGCCGTAGCGGCCGGCTTCGCCCCGCTAGCCGTCGGGACGGAGACGTCGGGCTCGATCCTGAGCCCATCATCGTCCAACGGCATCGTGGGCATCAAGCCGACTCTCGGCCTCGTGAGTCGCACCGCCATCATTCCCATCGCCCCCAGCCAGGACACGGCCGGGCCCATGACGGGTACCGTCGCGGACGCCGCGCTCCTTCTCTCGGTCCTGGCCGGACCCGACCGGGCAGACCCGGCGACGCTCTACGGACCTCCTGCGCAGACATTCGGGGAGGCCCTCCTGGAAGCGTCCCGCGAGCGCGTCCTCACCGGGATCCGGATCGGGCTGCCCCGGGAAGGGTACTGGGAGCGGGTGTCCGCTACGGCAGCGGCGGTGCTGCGGGATGCGCTTGGAACCCTGTCGACATTGGGCGGGACGATCGTGGACCCGGTGGCCCTCCCACACGGGGGGGACCTTGGGGACTGGTCAGTGCTGGTCTATGAGTTCAAGCCCGCCTTGAACGCATATCTGGGACATCTTCCGGCCCGATCGCCGGTGCATTCCA